>LRTP01001067.1 GCA_001550305.1 Streptomyces diastatochromogenes | reverse complement strand
TCGGCGGCCCGGTTCGGGCCCGCAACCGCGGCCGGGGTCCCCGGCGTCGCTTCTGCCGACGATGCCGACGCCTCGTGCTGCTTCGACCTGTCGGGGGACTCGCCCGCCACCGATGCCTCCTCCGTGCGCCACCCACCGGGCGCCCAACGAACCGTGAACCCTTGACCCGCCGCCCGGACATCGCTGTCCGAACCATGTACCAGTGTCCTGTGTGCGGGCTTAACCCCTGCGGTAGACGAGAACGACATACCTGCTGGTTCCATCACGAACCGGTCAGGCACTCTCGACAGACCAATGTGAGAGGGGTCACCCTGTCATTCATCCACGCGGGGAGGCATGGATGGGCAGGAGCCGCAGAACTCTTCCGGAAGAGCTTCTGCTGCTGGCGTTGGACCCGACCACGGGTACCACTGCACAGCCGCAGTCGCTCGACCTCGGTCTGGCCGGAGCACAGCTAGTAGAGCTGGCGCTGGCCGGACGGATAGCCCCAGACGGGGATCGTATCGCCGTGGTGCAGCCACGGCCGACTGGAGATCCAACACTGGACTGTGCGTTGGAACTGCTTCGCCGACGCGGAGCACCCGTACGCGCGGTCAACTGGATTGGCGGACCCCGACTGGGGCTGCGCCAGACCTATCTCTCGCATCTGGAGAGGTGCGGCATGGTCCATGCCGTGGCCGGCCAGATGTGCGGGGTGCTTCCGACGACTCGCTACCAAGCGACGGACACGGAGATCAGCCGGGAGATCAAGTCCCGGCTGGACAGCGCGATCCGCACCGGCGTACCGCCGGACCCGCGGACCGCGGCGCTCGCCGCGCTGGCCCATGCGGTCGGTCTCGGCAAGCACCTGTATCCGGGCAACGAGGGACGCTCGTCCCGCTCCCGGCTACGGGACCTGATCAGGCATGACCCCATGGGCGGCCTCGTGGCCCACGCGGTCATGGACGTTCAGAACGGTGTGGGTGCACAGCCACGCCGCAACCCGGCACCGGCAGGCCGTCCGGCCACCGCCGGAGTCAGGTCCGCACCGGAACCCGCCCGCGGTGTTCCGATGCAACCGCGCCACGGTTCCATGGCGCGCGCCGTGGTCCACTGAGCCGCAGTCCCACGGCGCCACCAGGCACCGTACGCACCACCACGCACAACAGCACCGCCACGCACCACAAAGAGCACCGCCACGCACCGCCGGCACGACCTCAGCGCCGCACCGCAGTCCCCAAGACCCGGTTCGGGAGCCGCTGGCTCGCGCGGGGCGGTGGGGCCGTACGTCCGGACGACGACACGGCCCCACCGCCCCGCGCGGCCGCATTTCGCGGGCGCCACGCATATGCGGACGGTACGAGTGAAGGCGACGTACACGTACGCGATCCGCGTAATATCCACGCCAGATCTCCGAACCGGCGTGTACCCAGCGCATATCCGGTGTTTTCCAGCGGTAGAACGCACCTTGGTGGCAGTCTGCTCAACAGCAGATACGCAAAGTAGAGGCCCGCAGCCGGAGGTGCACGTCCCGTGGCGTCAAGTGTCAATCCCACCGTCCGGCGACGCCGGCTGGGCCAGGAGCTGCGTAGGCTCCGCGAGCTCAAGGGCATGACGGCCGAAGAGGTCGCCGAGCGGCTGCTGGTCTCGCAGTCGAAGATCAGTCGGCTGGAGAACGGACGGCGCAGTATCAGCCAGCGTGACGTCCGCGATCTGTGCGGGGTCTACGAGGTCGAGGACCACCGGATCGTCGATTCGCTGATGCAGATGGCCAAGGACTCGCGCCAGCAGGGCTGGTGGCACTCCTTCGGCGACATCCCGTACAGCGTCTACATCGGGCTGGAAACCGACGCCGCGTCACTTCGGGTCTACGATCCCCAGGTCGTCCCCGGTCTCCTGCAGACCCGGCCGTACGCCGAGGCTCTGATCGCGGGCGCGCTGCCGGAGACCGCTTCTGCCGACATCGACAAGCGCGTCCAGGTCCGGCTGCGCCGACAGGAACGTATCTCCGCCCCGGAGAACCCGCTCCGGCTGTGGACCGTCCTCGACGAGGCCGCCCTGCGCCGCGTCGTCGGCAACCGCTCCCTCATGCGCGACCAGCTGGAACACCTCGTCGAACAGTCCCAGCTCCCGCACGTCACCGTGCAGGTGATCCCCTTCGACATGGGCGCGCACCCGGGCCTCAACGGGCAGTACGCGATCCTGGAGTTCCCCGACGCGGCCGACTCCAGCGTGGTCTACATCGAGGGCGTCACCAGCGACCTGTATCTGGAGAAGGCGAACGACGTCCAGAAATACAGCGTGATGTACGAGCATCTGCGGGCACAGGCCCTGAACGTGGAGCAGTCGCGGCAGTTCATCGCGGACATCGCCAAGGAGTACGCGCGCTGACGCGCACCCCGGAGAACGGGCCCCCGGCGGGAAAATGCCGCAGAGTACACCCTCACCGCTCCTGGGCGGAAGACTCCACTGGTATATGCCACCCGGTCGAGTGAACGGCCACTTCGCCCGCCGATGTTGGCGAGTAGCGTCGATCACGCCATCGAGCAACAACGTTGGCGCAAACCGCACGGCGAGTTCCGTAGCGAACCCGTCGTGCGGTGACAGCAACTCTCAACAACTGGCTATCCGGAGCGAACATGGCAATCCAGCAAGGCGCCACGGACACGTGGACCAAGTCCTCCTACTCCACCGGCAACGGCGCATGTGTCGAGGTCAAGTCCCCGGTTCTCGCGGCGATGGCCGTACGGGACTCCAAGGTCCCCGCGGGCCCCACGCTGGCGTTCCCCGCGAACTCGTGGAACGCCTTCGTGGCCGAGGTCAGCCGGGGGGCTTTCGACCTCGCCTGATGCGTCGACACTTGCATCCACCACCACAACTGCACCGACCAACCGCATACGCACCACCGAAATAGCCCTCTCGACTGGCCCGCCGTCCTGGCCGAGGGGGCTATCCCCCTTTTTTTGGGCTCGGTTCGCCTCCGGGGCGCAGAAGCCTGTGTCGAGAGCGCGACCGTGCTCGACCCCTCCTTCGTCGGGGCCTCCGCGCGCTCGCGCTCTCGACACAGGCGCGCCCCTTCGGCTCACTCGCCGTAGGGCGCCGCCTGTTCAGCGCAAGGTGTCCACGTAGCGATCTGTTCCCGGCACCGTGGGGATGAAGGGGGCCACCAGCTCCACCTTCCCCAAGCCACCTTCCGCCACCGCCTCCTCCAGTCCGGCGAAGTGGTCCTCCCAGCACTCCCTCGGGTCCGTCTCGAGGAACCACAGGAGGGTCAGCCGGGTGTCGACGCCCTCGACCTGCTTCACGTACGTCATGCGGTCGCCGGGGAGCGGGGTGGGGCGGAAGACGGTCACCATCGCGGCCGGGGAGCCCGCCAGGCGCCGGGGGAGGTGGCGGGCGCGCAGCCACTCCAGGAGTTCCGCGCGCCGGTCGGCGGAGTCGGCGTCCACGACCTGGAGGACGAGGCCCGCGTAGGGGTGGTCCAGGGCGTGGAAGTCGCGGGGGCCTGCGGCGCCGTCGCGGTACACCGTGGCCGCGTGGTCCTGGAAGGCCGTGAAGACATGTGTCCGATCCTGGTACACGCGGCCGTCGCGATTCAGCCGTTTGTTGATGCCGACGGTCCACCTCATGTGGTCGTCGTAGCGGCCCTCGGTGACCCAGTACGTCGAGAGGTAGCAGCCGGCGGTGACCGGCTGGGCGACCGCCGACTTCTCGGGGTACCGCAGGAGCTGGAGATCGCGGGTGGCGACCCAGCGGCGGCCCGCGTACATCCAGGGCATGGCCATCGCGCCGGCGTAGTAGTGGTCGTCCTCGTACCAGCGGTTGTACGCGTACTCGTGGCCCGGGTGCGGCTCGACCATGGTGATCAGGGCGTGGCCCGGGTGGACGCCGTACGGGCCGAGGGCGGCCAGTTCCGCGTACACCTCGCTACGGGTCTCCTCCGACATGACGATCCCCTTCCTCGCTCTTCCTTCCTCCGCCGGACGCCCATACTCTGACGCCCCGTCAGACAATGCGCCAGAGCTGGGGAGGCTTCCGATGTCAGTACTCGCGGGGAAGACGGTCGTCGTCTCGGGGGTCGGGGCCGGACTCGGCCATCAGGTCGCGGCGGCCGTCGTGCGGGACGGGGGCAACGCGGTGCTGGGGGCGCGTACGGAGGCCAATCTCGCCTCGTCCGCGACCGAGCTCGACCCGGACGGCGCGCACACGGCGTACCGGGCCACGGACATCACGGACGAGAAGCAGTGCGAGGGGCTCGCGGAGCTCGCGACGGAACGGTTCGGGCGGATCGACGCGGTGGTGCACGTGGCGGCCTGGGACAGCTACTTCGGCGGCCTGGAGGACGCGGATTTCGCCACCTGGCAGTCGGTCATCGACGTGAATCTGCTGGGCACCCTGCGGATGACCCGGGCCTGTCTGCCCGCGCTGAAGGTGTGCGGCGGCTCGGTCGTCATCATCGGGACGCAGTCGTCGGTGGCCGCGCCGAGCCAGGTCCGGCAGGCCGCGTACGCGGCGTCCAAGGGCGCGCTGACGAGTGCGATGTACTCGCTGGCGAGGGAGCTGGGCCCGCATCGCGTCCGTGTGAACACCGTGCTGCCGGGGTGGATGTGGGGGCCGCCCGTCGAGGCGTACGTCCAGTTCACGGCGCACACCGAGGGCGTACCGGAGGCGGACGTCCTGCGGCGGCTCACCGAGCGGATGGCGCTGCCCGAACTGGCCACGGACGGGGATGTGGCGGACGCCGCGGTGTTCCTGGCGTCCGACCGGGCGCGGGCGATCACGGGGCAGTCGCTGCTCGTGAACGCCGGCGAACTCATGCGCTAGGCGAACTCATGCGCCGGCGGAAGCGATGGTGGATTCCAGTCGGCCGTCCCCTCCCAGCCGTGCGGGACCCGCATCCCGTACGCCTGATCGATTTGTCGGTGTGAACCTGCCCGTGTGGTCTGACGAAGTGCCCGCTCATGGTGTGGTCCACGTCACGAGCACGACAACAGCCGTACGGGTAAAGTGGAGGCAAAATCGTTCTGCTTTCTGATCTGTGTTCATATCTGTGACCGGGAAAGGTCTTGACCGCCCCCTCCGAACGGCGGTTCAATCCCCCAAAGTCCCCGCTCCCGCACGGGGGCGCCGTCTATGTGCGTACTGGCGAAGTGCCGTCCGGTATCTGCAGGTTCACAAGGCGGACCCCTGGAGGGGGCACATGAACGGCTTCGACTGGGCCGTCCTGGTCGCGTACTTCGGCGTCATGACCGCGATCGGTGTCTGGTCCCACAAACGTGTGGACGACGTCAGCGACTTCTTCACCGCGGGCGGCAAGATGCCCTGGTGGCTGTCCGGCATCTCGCACCACATGTCGGGCTACAGCGCGGTGATGTTCACCGGGTACGCCGGTATCGCGTACACCTACGGCATCACCTCGTACGTCACCTGGGCACTGCCCATCGCCATCGGCGTGCTGCTCGGCGCGAAACTGTTCGCGCCCCGGCTCAACCGGCTGCGCTCCCGGCTGCACGTGGCCTCACCGCTCGAATACCTCAAGGACCGCTACAACGTGCCGACGCAGCAGGCGCTCGCCTGGTCGGGCATCCTGCTGAAGATCGTGGACGTCGGTGCGAAGTGGGCGGCGATCGCGACCCTGCTGAGCGTCTTCACCGGGATCACGCTCACCCAGGGCATCCTCATCACCGGTGGCATCACGGCCGTGTACTGCACGATCGGCGGTCTGTGGGCGGACGCGCTGACGGAACTGGGTCAGTTCGTGATCCAGTTGCTGGCGGGGCTCTCGATGCTGATCATCGTGCTGAACAAGATCTCCGACCAGGGTGGCCTGTCCAAGGCCCTCGACTCGCCGAAGCTGCACGGTCACGCGAACGGATTCGCGGGCCCGTATCTGACGGTGTTCTTCATCGCGTACCTGTTCATCAAGCTGTTCGAGTACAACGGCGGGATGTGGAACCAGGCCCAGCGCTACATGGCGACGGGCAGCGCCAAGCAGGCCACGAAGTCGGCCTTCCTGTCCGCCGGGCTCTGGTTCGTGTGGCCGGTGATCCTGTTCATCCCGATGTGGCTGTCGCCGCTCCTCGTCACGGCGAAGAAGCCGGACGGCTCGGACGCGTACGGTCTGATGACCGAACAGCTCCTCCCCCACGGGCTGCTGGGTCTGGTCGTGGTCGGCTTCTTCTCGCACACGATGGCCATGTGCTCGTCGGACGCGAACGCGATCGCCGCGGTCTTCACCCGGGACGTGGTCCCGGTGCTCTCCAAGGCCGCGCGTGCCTGGGACACCCGGACCGGCCTCATCGCGGGGCGGATCACGACCGTGGCCTTCCTCGGGTTCTCGATGGCGGTGGCGACGCAGGTCAACTCCCCCACCTTCAAGGACATCATCACGGTCGTCATCAAATGGGTGGCCGGGCTCATGGGGCCGATCGCGATCCCGTTCATCCTGGGTCTGCTGCGACCGTTCCGTAAGTCCGGTCCGACGGCGGCGCTCACCAGTTGGGCGTGTGGTCTGCTCGCGTTCTTCTTCGTCAACTACAACCTGGACTTCTCCCAGCGCACCGATGTGAAGCTGGAGTACCAGGTCTCCGTCCCGATGGTCATCTCCCTCGCCCTGTACATCCTCATCGGCTTCCTGAAGCCCGAGGACACGCCGGAGCGGGACGCGATCATCGAGAAGATCAACACGGATGACGACGGGGACGGGGCCGCTGCCGCGGCGGTCCCGGCTCCGGCGGAGGCCGCGGACGGGGCGGGGACCGCCAGCCCGTCCGGCGTCTGAGAACCCCCCGGCGGCCGG
>LRTP01001066.1 GCA_001550305.1 Streptomyces diastatochromogenes | reverse complement strand
CGGGGTGTGGGTGGGGGGTCGGCCGGAGGATCGGCCAAGGGTCGGCCGGAGGTCGGCCGGGCCTTGCGCTCACAATGTGGACGTGTCCCGGTAGGCTTCCCGGCATGGCCAGGCCCAATAAGCGCACCACCCTCCGGGAGGTGGCCGAGGCCACTGGTCTCTCCACCGCCGCCGTCTCCTACGCCCTGCGGGGCAAGCACGTCTCGAAGGAGACCGAGGAACGGGTGCGCAAGGCCGCCGCCGAGCTCGGCTACGAGGCCGACCCCATCGCCCGCGCCCTCGCCAGCGGGCGCACCAGCATGGTCGGTGTCCTCGCGGGCGACCTTCAGGATCTCTGGCAGCAGCAGCTGATGGCCGCCATCGGCCGGGAGCTGCTGGCCGGCGACCGCTACGCGCTGATCCTCGACGCGGGCGGTGACCCCGACCGTGAGCTGAAGCTCGCCAAGCAGCTGCGCGACCAGCGTGTCGACGCGTTGCTGGTGTCGCCGGTGAACCCCTCGGCCGAGGAGTGGGCGGCGATCGCCGACGCGTTGCCGGTGGTGGCCGTCGGGGACTCGCTCAGCACGGCCCGTACCGCCGGGCAGGTCATCTTCGACAACCGGGCCGGCATCGACTCCGTCCTGGAATATCTGTACGGGCTCGGCCACCGCCGGGTGACCGTGCTGACCCCGACCCGGCCGAGCACGCCCGACCGGCCCGCCGACGTGTACGTCCGCGAGGCCGCCGAACGGCTCGGGTTGCGTGCCGAACTGGTTCCGTGCCCGCAGGAGTTGGGCGAGGCGACGGTCGTCGCCCGACGCCTTCTGGACGGGCCCCGGCCCGCGACCGCCGTCTTCTGCTTCTCCGACTCGCTGGCGTACGGGGTGTACGCCGCCGCCGCCGAGGCCTCGCTGTCCGTCGGCCGGGACGTCTCGGTGGTCGGCTTCGACGACCATCCCGTGTCCCGGGTCCTCACCCCGCCGCTGACCACGGTGGACTGGGGTCTCCCGGAGATCGCCGCGGAGGCGGCGCGCCTGACCGTCGCGGCGATCGAGGGGAAACGGGTGCGGAAGAAGCGGATCCTTTGCGCGCCGAGGATGAGCGAACGGGGCTCAGCGGTCCGGGTATAGCCCCTGGGTTCTCGCCCCCGCCGCCCCTACCCGTCCCATCCCTACCCGGGGGCTCCGCCCCCAGACCCCCGCCAGGGGCGCTGCGCCCCCTGGACCCCCGCAACGGCCTGAACGGCCTCGTCCTCAAACGCCGGACGGGCTGAGTGATACGGGCCGGGGTGGGTGGGTAGCCCTGGCGGGTGGGGCATCGGCCCCGGCCTCGTCCTCACACGCCGGACGGGCTGAAAGATGCGCGCCAGCGCACTTGAGGGGCGCGGGGAACTGCGCGGCCGGCCCCACCGGTCGACGGCCAAGCAAATCGGGCGGGCCAGGGGATGCGGGGCGAAGCCCCCGCCCTAGGGGCGCGGGGCACTGCGCGGCCTGCCCCCGCCCACCCGCAGACGAATGAACCGCCCCCTAGAACGTCAGCACCGCCCGCGCCACCCTCCCCCCCTCCGCGTCCTGTGCCGCCTTGTCGAAGTCCTCCACCGGGTAGGTCTGGGTGACCAGTTCGTCCAGGAGGAGGCGGCCTTCTCGGTAGAGGTCGGCGTAGAGGGCGATGTCCCGCTGGGGGCGGGAGGAACCGTATCGGCAGCCCAGGATGGACTTGTCGAGGTACATGGAGGAGACGAGGAAGGACGCCTCGGCCGTGGCCGGGGGAACGCCGAGGAGGACAGCCTGTCCGTGGCGGTCCAGCAAATCGATGGCCTGGCGGATGAGTTCGACGCGGCCGACGCACTCGAAGGCGTGGTCCGCGCCCGTCGGAAGGATGTCCTTCACGGCCTCCGTCGACGTCAGGAAGTGCGTGGCGCCGAACCGCCGGGCCACGGCCTCCTTCGCCGGGTTGGCGTCGACCGCGACGATCTTCAGGGCTCCCGCGATCCGCGCGCCCTGCAGAACGTTGAGCCCGATTCCGCCGGTGCCGATGACGAGGACGGTGTCCCCCCGGTCCACCCTCGCGCGGTTCAGGACCGCGCCCGCTCCCGTCAGGACGCCGCATCCGATCAGCGCGGCGGACGGGAGGGGGATGTCCTTGGGGATGCGGACGGCCTGGACGGCCTTCACCACCGTCCGTTCCGCGAACGCGGAATTGGACGCGAACTGGTACAGCGGCCGCCCGCCCCGCGTGAACGGCTGCCGCGGCATCCCGATCGCCTTGCGGCACATGGTCGGCCGCCCCCGGTCGCACTCCGCGCACGTCCCGCAGTTGGCGAGCGTGGAGAGCGCGACATGGTCGCCTGGGCGGACATGGCCGACGCCCGCGCCCACCGCCTCGACGACCCCCGCGCCCTCATGCCCCAGGACCACGGGGACGGGAAAGGGGATCGTCCCGTCCACGACCGACAGGTCACTGTGGCAGAGCCCGGCCGCGGAGATCGCGACCTGCACCTCGCCGGGCCCCGGATCCCGTATCTCCAGGTCGTCCACGACCTGGGTCCGCTTGCCGTCGAAGATCACGCCTCGCATCGCGACTCCCTCAGCCCTTGGGTTCCCTCGGCAGGCCGAGCACGCGCTCGGCGATGATCGTGCGCTGGATCTCGTCCGAGCCGCCGTAGATGGTGTCGGCCCGGCTGAACAGGAACAGGTGTTGGGAGGAGTCGAGTTCGTACGGGGCCACGGCCGACCAGTCCCCGGGACCGGTCGCGGCCTCCGCGCCCCGCACCCGTACCGCCAGTTCACCGAGCCGCTGGTGCCAGCGGCCCCACAGCAGCTTGGCGACGCTGGGCGCGCCCGCGTCCCCCGAACCACCCAGCGTCCGCAGGGCGTTCCAGCGCATCGTGCGCAGCTCCGCCCACTGGCGTACGAGGTGGTCGCGGACGACCGGGTCGGCCGCCGCGCCCGTGGCGACGGCCGTCTCGATCACCCGGCCCAGCTCCTCCGCGAAACCGATCTGCTGGGCCAGGGTCGAGACCCCTCGTTCGAAACCGAGCAGGCTCATGGCGACCTGCCAGCCGTTGCCCGCGCCGCCGACCACGTGCTCGGCACGCGCCACCGCCCCGTCGAAGAAGACCTCGTTGAACTCGCTCGTGCCGGTGAGCTGGCGGATCGGACGGACCTCGACGCGGCCGGGCTGGTCCATCGGGACGAGAAGGAAGGACAGGCCGTGGTGACGGCTCGACCCCGGTTCCGTACGGGCGAGGACGAAACACCAGTGCGCCTCGTGGGCGAGCGAGGTCCAGATCTTCTGACCGCTGACACGGTACGTGTCGCCGTCCCGTACCGCGGCCGTACGGATCCCCGCCAGGTCCGAGCCCGCGTCCGGCTCGCTGTATCCCTGGCACCAGAGTTCCTCGCCGCGGGCGACCGGGGGCAGGAAGCGGGCCTTCTGTTCCGGGGTCCCGTGGGCGATGAGGGTGGGGGCGAGGAGCTTCTCGCCGATGTGGCCCGAGCGGGCCGGGGCCCTGGAACGGGCGTACTCCTCGGCCCAGACGACCTGTTGGGTCAGGCTCGCCCGCCGGTTGCCGTAGCCGTCCTCCGCCCAGCCGAGGCCGATCCAGCCGCCCCGGCCCAGTTCCCGTTCCCAGTCCTGGCGGACGACCGGCTCACCGACCGGGTGAGCGGTCAGCCACTCCCGTGCCGTGCGCCGGAAGGCCTCGTCCTCGGCGTCGAATCCGAACTCCATGTGTCCCCCTCGCCCACGGGCCCAACAGAACAACGGCACCTCACGCGTTCAGCCGCATCTCACGCGTTCGGCCGCGCCTTGCGCGCCGCCGCCCGCGCCATCGCCTCCACCTGTTCCAGCAGGGGCATGGGGTCCACGCCCACCGTCCCCGGCAGGAAGTCCGCGATCCGCTCGGGAGTCCAGGGGCCGCCCTCCGCGTACCCGGCGCGCAGCTCCCGCGGCTGTGCCCACACCGCGATCTTGGGGCCGGCGATCGTGTAGACCTGCCCGGTGATGCGTTCCTCGCGGGCACGGTCGGAGAGGAGGTAGACGACCAGCGCGGCCACGTCCTCCGGTTCGCCGATCTCCTTCAGCTCCATGGGGACATTGGCCGACATGCGGGTACGGGCGACCGGTGCCACCGCGTTCGCCGTCACCCCGTACTTGTGCAGGCCCAGTGCCGCGCTGCGGACCAGCGAGATGATCCCGCCCTTCGCCGCGCTGTAGTTGGCCTGCGCGACCGAGCCCTGGTGGTTGCCGCTGGTGAAGCCGACCAGCGTGCCCGCACCCTGTTTGCGCATGACCGCCGAGGCCGCCCGGAAGACCGTGAACGTGCCCTTCAGATGGGTGGCGACGACGGGGTCCCACTCCTCCTCGGACATGTTGAAGAGCATCCGTTCACGCAGGATGCCGGCCACGCACACCACTCCGTCGATACGTCCGTACGAGGTCAGCGCCGCGTCGACGACCCGTTGGCCGCCGGCCATCGTGGAGATGTCGTCGGCCACCGCGACCGCTTCCCCGCCCGCCGCCTCGATCTCCTTGACCACGGCGTCGGCGATCGAACTCGTCGGCTCGGCGCCCTCGATGGACACCCCGTAGTCGTTGACGACGACCCGTGCGCCCTCGGCCGCCGCGGCGAGCGCGACGGCGCGGCCGATCCCGCGGCCCGCCCCCGTCACGGCGACGACCTTTCCTGCCAAGAAGTTCCCCACGTCCGGCCCCTTCCCGCAGTTTCTGACGGTCCGTTAGATTCGGTCTCCTCGGATTCTACGACCCGTCAGATACCCGGAGACAAGCCCCGCGGAGGACTCATGTCACTTCCGGTCGAGTTCCACGACATCGCCAAGCGCGTGAACAACTGGGGGCGTTGGGGCGCCGACGACGAGATCGGGACCCTGAACCTGATCACCGACGAGGTGGTGCGAGAGGCCGTCGCCTGCGTCCGCACGGGACGGCGTGTCCCCCTCGCGCTCCCCCTCCAGCAGGACGGGGTGCAGACCGGGATGATCCCCGGGCGGATCAATCCGCTGCACGTCATGGTGCAGATCAACCAGGAGATCTTCGGTCCCGGGACGGTCGCGTGCAGCGACGACGCCGTGACCCTGGGGCTCCAGACGGCGACCCACTGGGACGCGCTCACCCATGTCTCGCACTCGGGGAAGCTCTACAACGGCCGCCCGGCCGGCACGATCACCCCGCACGGTGGCGCCGAGTTCAGCGGCATCGACAAGCCCCGGCACATCGTCTCGCGGGGCGTCCTGCTCGACATCCCGCGCGCGCGGGGCGTCGACCGCCTCGACGGCGGGCACGCCGTGACCCCCGAAGACCTCGACGCGGCGGAGGAGTTGGCGGGCACACGGGTGCGGTCCGGGGACATCGTGCTCGTACGGACCGGGCAGATCCAGGTCTACCTGGCCGGCGACAAGCACGCGTACGGGTATCCGTCGCCCGGGCTGTCGATCCGTACGCCCGAGTGGTTCCACGCACGCGATGTCGCGGCCGTCGCGAACGACACTCTCACTTTTGAGATCTTTCCTCCGGAAATCGAGGACCTGTGGTTGCCCGTACACGCGCTCGACCTGGTCGAAATGGGGATGCTGCAGGGCCAGAACTGGAATCTCGAAGAGTTGTCCACAGTCTGTGGACAAGGGAGTCGCTACGCCTTCCTGCTGTCCGCGATGCCGGAACCCTTCGTGGGCGGCACGGGGACCCCCGTGGCACCGGTGGCCATCCTCTGAGGTCCCCGATGAACCCCTGGAGCCCCCGGGGAAAGGGTCGGCTGGCGGCGCGCCACTGCGCGCCCCGAGCACGGCATCGCGCGCCGCCATCCGGTTCCGGCGTACCCGCCCTGCTCCCTCTGGCCCTGTAGGAGCCGACGCCGAATCACGACCCGCACTCGCCGAGGGCTCCCGTCACCGAAACCCTCGTCGTCCCCTCGCGGCGAATCGCTGAACACAAGCGTGATCAAACGGACACGCCACGTCAACACCCGTTCGGGGAATTATCACTTACGTACCCTTTACGAAGGCGCGCACGGAAGCACATCCCGGCGCATTCGGCCCCGACAGGGCCGCGGAGACGGAACGCGTGCACATATGCACGAACCGCGCCCCCGCACCAGAGGTACGGGAGTGGGCGCGTCCGCGGACCAGGGCCCGTCCGGCGGATCATGCCGCCAGGCCTAGACCGCCTCGTACGCCTCGTACGCGAAGTCCTCATAGGGGGACGCCGCGTACGCGCCCCCCGCCCGGGCGTCCTGCGTGCAGCGGTCGACCTCGCACCAGATGCTCTTGCCCGCACCCTCGGGGTTCCAGCCCCAGCGGTCCGCAAGGCCGTCGACCAACTCCAGGCCGCGGCCGTTGGTCTCGTCGCCCTCGGCATGCCGGGGCACCGGGGGGCGGGCGCTGGAGTCGGCCACCTCCAGGCGGACGGTACCGATGGACTCACCGAGGACGCCCGGCAGGGACAGCCGCAGCACGGCCGGACAGCCGGTGTGCACCACGGCGTTGGTGACGAGTTCGGAGACGAGCAGGATCAGCGTCTCGGCGAGCGGCTCATCAGCCCCTATCCCGGACCCGGCCAGCCGCGAACGGGCCCATCTCCGAGCTCGCCCCACCTCCGCGGGGTCGGGCCGGATCTCCAGCTGCACTTGAAGCACCTGCACCGCTCACACCATCCGAACCGGCGGACACATCGCCTCGCGCCTCACGAGGGCCACGATCGTGGCCATGACCTGCATGACCAGAACCAGGATCACGGAACGTGATTCCCTTGAGAGACAGCATGGTTGACGTACAGTCACCCCAACAAGCGCTTCGGGCATATTCCAGCGCGAAGGAGTACGCGTGCGGCATACTGTGCGACGCTCGCCGTGGGGAGTCGAACAGGCAGTCGCGGGGGTCCGCACTGCCTTGCGAGCGGCGAGCATCGCCGGATCCGGCGCGGCCTCAGGGGCAACACCGGGATCGCTCGATCTCGGAACCACTCGCATCCCACACAAGGTACCCGAGCCCGCCGCCGACTCCAGGCCGTGACAAGTCACGCGTAGGACACAACCCGATATCAACGCTCCGTAATTCCGGTATGCCACGATCCGCGACATTCATTGCGCCCCTTTCCGGACCGTGCCTGCACAGAGCCCTATCGGCCCACTCCGGACACCAGGTCGGCCGCCAACAACTCCTCACTCTCCGTAGCCGTTCCCGCACGTTGAGTCCGCGTCCAGGCCCGCTTCAGATACAGGTGGACGTCGGACTCCCAGGTGAAGCCCATGCCGCCGTGCACCTGGAGGCAGTCGCGGGCGCCGCGCACGGCGGCCTCGTCGGCGAGCAGCCGGGCCGCCGCGATGTCCACGGGGTCGGCCGTGACGGCGGCGGCGTAGACCGCGGCGCGCGCCAGTTCCACCCGCACCAGCATCCGCGCGCACAGGTGCTTGATCGCCTGGAAGGCCCCGATCGGCTGCCCGAACTGCTCACGGGTCCGGGCGTGTTGCACGGCTGTCTCGCAGGTGCGGGCGGCGGTGCCGAGCTGTTCGGCCGCCGTGAAGAGCGAAGTGAGGGGAGCCGTGGGGAGTGCGCCGGTGGAACTCACGGGGCGCACGTCGATGAGACCGGCCCCACCGGATACGGGTACCCGGTGCAGCGGTGTCAGGGGGTCCACCGGCCGCAGCGGCTCGGCGCCGGTCGCGTCCCCGCGTACGACGTCCGCCTCGGCCAGCCACTCCACCAGGCCGCCACCGTCGACGGCCGTCACCACGGCCTCTCCGGTGGCGGCCCCGTCCACCACGCCCGCCGCGAGGTGCGTGGCGATCAGCGGGCCGGGCAGCAGGACCCGCCCGGCCTCCTCGAAGGCGAGCACCGTCTCCGGGAGGCCGAGTCCGACGCCGCCGTCCGCCTCGGGCAGGCGCAGCGCGAAGAACCCCGCCTCGCCGAGCTCGCGCCACAGGGCCCGGTCGAGCCTCGGCCCCTCGTCCACGGCGGCGCGCAGCCGCTCCCTGCCGAACCGCGCCGCGAGCAGCTCGCGCACGCCCGCCTTCAAGGCTCGCTGGTCGTCCGTGAGTTGGAAGTCCACGGGGAAGTACTCACCGTCCCTTCGGCAGGCCCAGGATCCGCTCGGCCACGATGTTGTGCTGGATCTGCGAGGTGCCGGCCGCGATGGTGTACGACAGGGAGCTGAGCCGGTCGAGGGTCCACTCCCTGCCCAGGTCCAGCGCCTCGGGCCCGAGCACCTCGGCGGCGGCGTCGTACAGCTCCTGCCGCGCGTGCGAGTACCTCAGTTTGAAAACCGAACCGCCGACCCCCGGCACTCCCCCGTTGCTCTGTGCCTCGCTCACGTTCCACTGCGTGAGCCGCCACAGCGCGCGGAACTCCGCGTTGAGCCCGCCCAGCC
This sequence comes from Streptomyces diastatochromogenes, assembly GCA_001550305.1. GTDB lineage: Bacteria > Actinomycetota > Actinomycetes > Streptomycetales > Streptomycetaceae > Streptomyces > Streptomyces mirabilis_D. The sequence continues at coordinate 10,940 of LRTP01001066.1, read as the reverse complement.
GCCGCCGGAGTGCCGAATCGTCCCAGCGGCCGTTCTTCCGGGCCTCGCGCGCGACCTCCCCGAGCACCCGTCGGCAGGCCACGACCTCACCCACGAAGGCGGTACCGCGCTCGTACGACAGGGTCACCATGGTCACGCGCCAGCCGTCGTTCTCGGCGCCGACCCGGTGCGCGACGGGCACCCGCACCTCGTCGAGGAAGACCTCCGCGAACTCGGTCGAGCCCGCGAGGGTGCGCAGTGGCCGGACGGTGATCCCGGGCGCGTCCATCGGCATCGCGAGCCACGAGATCCCGCGGTGTTTCGGGGCCGCCGGGTCGGTCCTGACCAGCAGCTCGCACCAGTCGGCGACCTCGGCGTGCGAGGTCCAGATCTTGGACCCGCTCACTACGTAGTCGTCGCCGTCCCGCCACGCGCGTGTGCGCAGTGCCGCGAGGTCCGAGCCGGCGTCCGGTTCGCTGAACCCCTGGCACCAGACCTCCTCGCCGCGCAGCACCGGCGGCAGCCAGCGCGCCCGCTGTGCGGGGGTCCCTTCGGAGGCGATGGTCGGCCCGGCGTGCAGCAGTCCGACGAAATTGGCCCCTACGTAGGGGGCGCCCGCCTTTTCCGTCTCCTCCAGGTAGATGAGGTGCTGGGTCGGCGTGGCGCCCCGGCCCCCGGCGTCGACGGGCCAGTGCAGCCCCGCGTACCCGGCGTCGTACAGCATCCGCTGCCACCCGAGGTCGTACGCCCGCCGGCCGGGCCAGTCGGCCGGGGACGGTTTCGGGGGCAGCGACGGGAGCACCTCGGCGAGCCACTCCCGCAGCCGGGCGCGGAACTCCTCCTCCTCGGCGGTGTATGTGAGATCCATGGGCCCGCTACTTGTCGAGGTCCAGGTCGAGCATGCGGATGGCGTTCCCGCGCATCAGCTTGTGGATGGTCTCGTCGTCGAGGCCCTTCACATGGTCGAGGGCGACCTCCTTGGTGTGCGGGAAGGTCGAGTCGACGTGCGGGTAGTCGGTCTCGAAGGTCGCGTTGTCCCGTCCCACGACGTCCAGCGAGGCGACGCCGTGCTTGTCGCGGAAGAAGCAGCAGAAGATCTGCCGGTAGTAGTACGTCGAGGGCGGCTCCGGGATGAGGTCCCGGACGCCACCCCAGGCGCGGTGCTCCTGCCAGACGTCGTCGGCGCGCTCCAGGGCGTACGGGATCCAGCCCATCTGCCCCTCCGAGTAGGCGAGTTTGAGGCGTGGGAACTTCACCAGCACCCCGCTGAAGAGGAAGTCCATCATCGAGGCCATCGCGTTGTTGAAGGACAGCGAGGCCTGGACGGCGGGCGGCGCGTCCGGGGACGCGGCGGGCATCTGCGAGGAGGAACCGATGTGCATGTTCACGACCGTCCCCGTCTCCTGGCAGACCGCGAAGAACGGGTCCCAGTAGCCGGAGTGGATGGAGGGCAGGCCGAGGTGGGTGGGGATCTCGGAGAAGGTCACCGCCTTCACTCCGCGCGCGGCGTTGCGCCGGATCTCCGCGACCGCCAGTTCGATGTCCCACAGCGGGATGAGGCACAGCGGGATCAGCCGTCCGCCGCTGTCGCCGCACCACTCCTCGACCATCCAGTCGTTGTACGCGCGCACGCAGGCCAGGGCCACTTCCTTGTCGTGCGCCTCGGCGAACGTCTGCCCGCAGAAGCGGGGGAAGGTCGGGAAGCAGAGGCTTCCCTCGACATGGTTGAGGTCCATGTCCTTGAGCCGCTCGACGGGGTCCCAGCAGCCGCGCCGCATCTCCGCGCGCGTGATGCCCTCCAGGGTCATCTCGTCGCGGTCGAAGCCGACGGCGGCGATGTTGCGCTTGTACGGGAACTTGAGGTCCTCGTAGATCCACCAGTCGGTGGGCGGGCCGTCCGGGTCCATGGTGATCTGGTACTTGCCGCCGACGTAGGCGAGTTCACCGATTCCGGCCGTGAGGGGCTTGGGTCCCCGGTCCTGGTACTTCTTCGGCAGCCAGGTCTCGAAGAGGTGCGCGGGCTCGATCACGTGGTCGTCGACGCTGATGATGCGGGGCAGTTCGGTCATGGTTCCCCTCCGCCTGGCGTACCTATCTGATGGGCCGTCAGATTTTCATTTCCCCAGCAGGCTAGTCCCGCACCCCTGGACCGACAAGGCGCCGAGCCCTACGCTCTGCGCACGATCTGACTGTCCGTCAGCTCCATCACGGTCACAGGGGGCCGCCGCCGTGAACGACACCGCCCACGCACTGAGCGCATCCCGCACCCTCTGGGAACTGGTCGCCCGCCGAGCCGACCTCACCCCCGACCGCCCGGTCCTCCTCCAGGGCGACCGCACCCTGAGCTTCGGCGCGTTGCGCGACCGCGCCGAGCGGGTGGCGGCGGGCCTGTACGACATGGGCGTACGCCCCGGCACGGTGGTCGCCTGGCAGCTGCCCACCCGTATCGAGACCGCCCTGCTGTCCTTCGCCCTGGCCCGCCTCGGTGCCGTGCAGTCCCCGGTCATCCCCTTCTACCGCGACCGCGAGGTCGGCTTCGCGCTGCGGGAGTCCAAGGCCGAGTACTTCGCCGTACCGGGCGAGTGGCGCGGGTTCGACCACACGGGGATGGCGCGGCGGCTCGGTGCCAAGGGCGTCTTCGAGGCCTACGACGTGCTGCCGGACGGCGATCCCACCACGCTGCCCGCGCCACCCGCCGAGGGCACCTCGGTCCGCTGGATCTACTGGACCTCGGGGACGACGTCCGACCCCAAGGGGGTCCTCCACACGGATCGTTCGCTGATCGCGGGCGGCTCGTGTCTCGCCCACGCGCTGCGGCTGTCGGCCGCCGACGTGGGCTCGATGGCGTTCCCGTACGCGCACATCGCCGGGCCCGACTACACGGTGATGCTGCTGCTGTACGGCTTCCCGGCGGTGATGTTCGAGCACTTCGCGCTGCCGGAGGCGCTGACGGAGTACCGGCGGCACGGGGTGACGGTGGCGGGCGGTTCGACGGCGTTCTACTCGATGTTCCTCACCGAGCAGCGCAAGCGGCCGTCCGAGCCGGTCGTCCCCACGCTGCGGCTGCTGGCGGGCGGGGGCGCGCCGAAGCCGCCCGAGGTGTACCACTCGGTCGTACGGGAGATGGGCGTGCAGCTCACCCACGGGTACGGGATGACCGAGGTCCCGATGATCACGATGGGGGCGCCGGACGACACGGCCGAGAACCTCGCAACGACGGAGGGCAGGCCGCCGGCGGGCATGGAGATACGGATCGTGGACGGCGAGGTACGGCTGCGGGGGGAGGCCGTCTGTCAGGGGTACCTGGACCCGGCGCAGACCGCCGAGGCCTTCGACGAGGACGGGTTCCTGATCACCGGCGACGTCGGTCGTCTGACGGAGAGCGGGCACCTCGTCCTCACCGGGCGCCTGAAGGACGTCATCATCCGCAAGGGCGAGAACATCTCGGCGAAGGAGATCGAGGACCTGCTGCACCAGCACCCGGCCGTCGGGGACGTCGCGGTGATCGGCCTCCCGGACGCCGACCGCGGCGAGCGGGTCTGCGCCGTGGTCGAACAGCCCCCGGGCGCAGACGAACTGACGCTCGCCGTCGTGGTCTCGTACCTGCGCGAGGAAGGACTCTCCGTCCACAAACTCCCCGAACAGTTGGAGGTCGTGGACGCCCTCCCCCGCAACGAGACGCTCCGGAAGGTACTCAAGTACAAGCTCCGGGAGCGGTTTTCGGGGGAGGGGTGAGGGTGGGGACCGGACGGCCAGTGGGAGTGCGGGTCCCGTAGGGCGCTACTCCGGGACTGTGAAGTAGCGGGCGAACGAGGTGACGACCTCCGTTTCGCCGATCCGGCCGTCGGCGTCCGTGTCGAGCGCGGCGGCCGCCACGGCTGCGACGCCGTCGGGCACGCCCAGGGCCCTGAGTACGCGGACGGCCTCCTCGACCGTGGCCGCGCCGTCCCCGTCCGTGTCCGCGACGGCGAGGGCCGCGTGCAGGAAGGGACGGGCGATCTCCCCGAAGCGGTCGGGATTGTCGCGCAGCCGCTTCACGGCGCCGTTCACGAACTCTTCCCGGGTGATGCGCTGATCGCCGTCACGATCCGCTATCCCCGCCATGCCCTGCCAGAACGCCTCCGCGCCGACGTACAGGGCCTGACCCTTGTCCGACCGTGCCGCCGTATCGAACTCGGCGAGAACCGCCTTCGTCGCGGCGTTGAAGTCCTCCCGGTCGATGTAGCCGTTGCCGTCCTGGTCGAAGCCGGCGAAGCGGGCGGCAATCCTGCGCTCGTACTCGGTACTGACCATGGTCTTCTCGGACCGCCTTACAACTCAGCCGGACTCTCAGCCGGACTGCGGTTTCATCTGGCACGGAGCGTACGACGCCCGGGCAACCGGGGGTGCGGGAAAACGACGGTTGTGCCAAGACCGAGGGAATTCCCGGACAACTGTGTGGCGCGGGCTCACGCCGACAGCGGGCGCGACTCCTCGTCGACGGCCGAGACGACGTCCGGGTAGACGTCGAAGAGGCGGCGCACGCCGAGGGCTCCGAGAACGCGGTTGACGTGGGAGACGTCGGACGCGCCCTGGGCCGGCAGGATCAGCCGCAGGCGCCCCTGGCAGGAGCGGACCAGGCGGCGGGTCGCGATGAGGACGCCGACGCCGCTGGAGTCGCAGAAGAGGACCTCGGAAAGGTCGAGGACCAGACTGTGGCGACCCTCCGCCACCGCCTCGTGCACCCGTCGGCGCAGCACCGGAGACGTCACGAGATCCATCTCGCCCGACACCCGGAGCACGGCCCACTCACCCCACTCGCCCCACTCGTCGTCGGTCACCTTGAGCGTCACCACAACGCCTCCCGCTCGCCTCGCCCGCCGAAAAACGGAAGCACTTCTTACGCTTCCTGTCAGCGCGGCTGCCCCACCGTCGTTCCATGAAACACCGGTACGCGATCGATGAAACGTCGGTCTACGGTCGAAAATGCTGGACGACCGAGCCGTTTCGGTCGTTCAGTGGTCACGTACGGTCTATTTCGATCGGATCCAAGGGGGGAAACGATGGGCTTCTACCATCCGGACGCCGTCCAGGGGCGCACATTGACGTAAAGGGGCGTGCGCTGTCGGACGTGCCGACTACATTCGGGACAGCGATGCACACAGGCTGGACGGGGACGCCGGCCGCCGACAGGTACGGACAGGGACGCAGGGACAGGCGCCGGGCAGGAGCAGAGTGAGGGGGCCGCATGGCGACGAAGGACGCACCGCCCCGCTGGGACCGCAAGATGCAGCAGCGGCTCGCACGCGGGGAGGCGGCCGCGCTCGGTGAGCTCTACGACCGGTTCGCCTCGCTCGTGCACGGCCTCGCGCACCGCGTACTCGGCGACGAACGGGCCGCCGACAACATCACCCGCGAGGTGTTCGCCACGTCTGGCAGAGCCCCGAGTCGTACGACCCCAAGCAGGGTCCCCTGCGTTCCTGGATCGCCACGCTGACCCACCGGCTCGCCGTGCAGCGGCTGCGCGCCACCGAGACCGCCGCGCTCGCCCTGGACGGCGGCGGCACCACCGAGGAGTTGGAACGCAAGGTGCGCAGCGCCTCCGTCGCAGCCCGCGCGGACTACATCGTCACGTCCATGCCGACCCCACTGCGGGCCGCCCTGGAGCTGGCGTACTTCCAGCGCCGCGACTACCGCCAGGCCGCCGCCGACCTCGGCGTCACCGAGGACGAGGCCCGCCGCCGGCTCCGCCTCGGCCTGCAACTGCTGTCCACCGCCCACGACACCGGGCTCTCCGGCACGCCGCCCGAATACGGAGGTGCGCGGTGAGCGGAGGAGCGGACCGGTTCGAGCCCTTCGACGAGCCTTTCGACGAACACGAGGAGCACGAGGCGAAAGAGGAGCACGAGGAGCACGAGGAGCACGAGGCGAAAGAGCAGGGCGGTGAGGGGGACGGCGAGGACGGAGGCGGGCGCGCGCAGGGGGCGGCCGACCGGAGTTCCGGCGGGCCCCTCGACGTCGACGGCGGTCATGGTGACGGCCCTGCCGGAGGCGGGGGTGACGGGGGCGGCGGTGGGTTCACCGGTTCCGCGGGACCGGCAGGGTCGGGGCAGCCGCCGCGCATCCCCCTGCCGCGTTCCTCCGTCGAGGACACCGGACTGCCGCTGCCGGAACCCGCGCCGCTCGTCCTGGAACACCGGGTGCTGAAGTCGCTGCTCGGCGCGTGGGCGCTGGCCGCCTGCTCGGCGCAGGAGACGGCGGCGGTCGAGGAGCACCTCGGGGAGTGCGGTTCGTGCGCGGACGAGGCGCTGCGGCTGCGCGGGGCGGTCGGGCTGCTGCACCCGCCGGAGAGCCTCGATCTCGACCCGTCGCTGCGCACCCGGGTCCTGGAGGGCTGCCTGGACCGGCGTCCGGCGCGTATCCCGGTGCCCGAGTGGGCGGCGCCCTACGACGCGGAGGCCGCGCGGCTCGACGCGCTGTTGCAGGACATAGGAGACGCGGAGTGGCACGCGCCGGTGCGGTTGCGCTGGTTCGAGGGCGACGGGCCCGTGAGCCGGCGTACGACCGTGGCCGGGGTCATCGCGCATCTGCTCTCCGTGGACGGGCTGGTGGGGGTCGCGCTGGGCCTGGAGGACCCGCTCGGCGCCGCGACGGCCGAGAAGACCGACGCGGAGGGGGCGGCCGCGGGCGCCCCGACCCCTTCGCAGCGCACCGAGGCGTACTGGCGGGCCTCGCACTTCCCGCCCACCCGGGCCGTGCGCGCGCCCTGGCGGGAGCAGAGCCACCACATCGTCCGTACGGTGTCGTTCGCGGGCGGAGGCTCCGGGCGGCTCGCCGTGTCGTACGGCGGTTTCGCACTGCCGCTCAGCGACTCGATGCTGGATCGCGCCTTCGAGTGCTGGGTGCACGCGGGGGACATCGCGGACGCCGTGGACTATCCGTACGAGCCGCCCGCGCCACGCCATCTGCACCGGATGATCGACCTGGCGGCGCGGATGCTGCCCGTGTCGCTCGCCGAGCGGCGGCGGGCGGGGCTGTCGGCTCCGGCGCCCCGCCGTCTCGTCGCCGCCGGGGCGCCCGGACGCAGTCTGCGTCTGGAGATCGAGGGCTCCGGTGGGGGCGAGTGGCTGATCCCGCTCGACTCCCCGGCGAGCGTCGCCTCCGCCGAGCACGAGGTCGCGCATGTCGCGCTGGACGGGGTGGAGTTCTGTCGGCTGGCGGCGGGGCATGTGTCGCCGGAGGAAGCGGCGGCGGGTCAGGTGGGCGACCGCGAGGCCATCAGAGACGTACTCTTCGCTGCCGCGTCCCTGAGCCGGATGTAGGCCGCCCCCGCCCGCCCGCGGCCGAAACGATCCCCGGGGCCGGGGGCGAAGCCGCCGCGCGTCCTAGGCGAACACCACCGTGCGGCGGCCGTTCAGGAGGATCCGGCGCTCGGCGTGCCACTTCACCGCGCGCGCCAGCGCCTGGCACTCCACGTCCCGCCCGATGGCGACCAGCCCGTCGGGCGTCACGTCGTGGCCGACGCGCTCGACCTCCTGCTCGATGATCGGCCCCTCGTCGAGGTCGGCGGTGACGTAGTGCGCCGTCGCGCCGATCAGCTTCACACCGCGCGCATGCGCCTGGTGGTACGGCTTCGCGCCCTTGAAGCTCGGCAGGAAGGAGTGGTGGATGTTGATGATCCGGCCGCTGAGCTGCTTGCACAGGTCGTCCGAGAGGACCTGCATGTAGCGGGCCAGCACGACCAGTTCGACCCCTTCGGAGCGGACCAGTTCCAGCAGCTGCGCCTCGGCCTGCGCCTTCGTGTCCTTCGTCACCGGAATGTGGTGGAAGGGGACGTCGTACGAGGCCACGAGCTCGGCGAAGTCCGTGTGGTTGGAGACCACGGCCGCGATGTCGACGCGCAGCGCGCCGGTCCGCGCGCGGAAGAGCAGGTCGTTCAGACAGTGGCCGAACTTGCTGACCATCAGCACGACCCGCATCTTGTCCTCGGCCCGGTTGAGCTGCCAGTCCATGTGGAAGGAGTCACCGATCGCCGCGAAGCTCGCACGCAGCTTGTCCACGGTCACCGGCGCCTCCGCCGAGAAGTGGACACGCATGAAGAACAGTCCCGTGTCGTGGTCGCCGAACTGCTGACTGTCCTCGATGTTGCAGCCGGTCATGAAGAGGTAGCTCGACACGGCGTGCACGATTCCCTGCTTGTCCGGGCAGGAGAGGGTCAGGACGTACTGTTCGGCGGGCGCCGCGGCGCGGGTGGACTGATCGTTCATGCAGGACAGGGTCCCATACGAGGCACCGCGCCGGACGAACCGTCCCGCCACGCGGACGCGGCACCGGGCGTCCCGCCACCCCGGGCGCTACGCCGAGCGCGTCAGGATCCGCAGGACCTCCAGCGTCCGCGGCGGAGTGTCCGGATCCTCGCCGTCGCTCACCGCGAGACGTACGTGCGCGTCACGCGCCGCCCGCAGTGCCTCCGGCCACGCCTGGTGGTCGAGGTACGCGGAGACGGGTGCGTCGGGCCCGACCTGGTGCATGATCCGCAGGACGCGGAGCACGGCGGTGTCGACGAGGGCCGCCTCCTGGGAGTCCCGGAAGATCGTGCCGACGTACTTCTCGGCGGACCAGTTGTCCAGCCAGGTGTCCTCGACCAGGCGGTACACGGCGTCGGTGACGTCCCCGTACCCGTCGATCCCGGCGAGCCAGACGTCACGTTGGAAGGTGGGGTCGGAGAGCATGTGCAGCGCGGAACGCACATTGCTGCGCCAGCGCCACCAGGGCATGTCGTTCAGTGGCATGCCGCCCATGGTGGAGGAGCGACGGCCGCGACGGGAAGAGTTCTCCGAACCTTGCACAGTCGACGATCGTACGTTCTCCGCGAAAATGCGATCATCGCCCCCCGTAATTCACCTCTACGTCACCCCACGTTGACCACGGGTCACACGCAGGTTAGTGATGTGACGGAATCGTGCGTGTCCATGACCGGTAGGCGACGCACCAGCACCACCCCACCCGTCCGCCCCCAGCGGACCGGGTCCAGAGTCTCGACGAAGGTCAAGGCCAGAGCCCTCTTCGCGGGCGCGGTGGTGGCGTGTGCGTCGATCGCTGTCGGGTGTGGTGTCGTCCCCGGTATCACGGGGGGCTCCGGGGACGACACCATCACCGTCATGACCTGGGCGCCGCAGGACACCCCCGCGACCAACAAGCCCGGCATGCCCGCCATGGCCGAGGCCTACGCGCGCTGGGTCAACGCGAACGGTGGCATCCACGGCCACAAGCTCAAGGTCCTGACCTGCAACGACCACAACGACACCGTGTACGCGGCGAAGTGCGCCCGGCGCGCGGCCGACGAGAACGTGGTCGCGGTCGTCGGCTCCTACAGCCAGCACGGCCGTTCCTTCCTGGCCCCGCTGGAGGCCGCCGGCATCCCGTACATCGGCGGCTACGGCGTCACCGACGACGAGTTCTCGAGCCCGCTCTCCTATCCGATCAACGGCGGCGAGCCCGCCCTGCTGGCCGGTCTCGGGGAGCAGCTCGGCAAGGCGTGCGGCCCGGTGGCGCTCGTCCGCCCCGACACCGTCGCGGGCGACCAGCTCCCGGTGCTGCTCAACGCCGGCCTGAAGGCGGAGGGCCACGCGCCCGGCACCGACCAGCGGGCCGCCGAGGACGCGACCGAGTACTCGCAGCAGACCCAGCTCGCGCTCGGCCGCGCGAGCTCGGACCCGCTCAAGCGGGGCTGTGTGGTGTCCGCGCTCGGGGACCGTACGGAGACCTTCATGGACTCGTTCCGGCGCGACCGCCAGGACTATCCGAAGGTCGGCACGGGCACGGTGCTGGGCAGCCTCGACCAGTCCCTGATCGATTCCACCGGCGGCCAGTCGAGCCCGTACGAGGGCGCGCACGTCACCGGCTGGTACCCGGTGGCGAGCGACAAGCGCTGGGACCCGATGCGCAAGGTCATCAAGGAGCAGGCCTTCGGCGACAACCGGATCGACCCCGCGGACGCCGGCGTGCAGACCACCTGGATCGCGTACAACGTGCTCAAGTCGGTCGTCGAGTCACTGGGCGACAGCCAGGTGACCTCGCTCGCGATCCGGCACGCCCTCGACAACGGCCTCAAGGTGACCACCGGCCGGCTCACCCCGACCCTCAGCTGGCGCTACGAGGACCTGATCGCGGCTGTCGACTTCCCGCGCCTGGTCAACGCCCACGTCACCTTCCAGGTCGTACGCAAGGGTCAGCTGGCCTCGGAGCGCAACGGGTTCATCGACGTGTCGAAGACGCTGGAGAACGCGGACTCGACCTGATCGGCGGCCTCGGACCGGGCGGTCACAGCTGGGTCGTCGTGCGCCGCGTCAGTCCGTACGTCGAGGCGATCGAGTTCCACAGCCTGGCGGCCTTCGCCTTCTGCGCGCTCGCGGTGCCGCTGGCCTGGTTGGCCGCCGCGGTCTGACCGGTGGCGCGGGCGTGGCCCTTCTTGCAGCCCTTCTTGTCCTTGACCTGGTCGGCCCAGGCCGCGTAGTGGTTGTCGGCCGACGCGGAGGCCTGCCAGGCGCTGTTCAGCGCGGCGGTCAGCTGGGCATTGTTCGGAAGCTTGTCGACCGAGAGTCCGCCGAGCCTGGTCACCAGTTCGGACCGCTGCTTGGCCGCGTCGCGCAGATCACTGGCCGCCTGGTCCAGGTTGTTGCACGCCTTCACGTTCTCCACGGCGTTGATCACCGAGTCGCGGCTGTTGTTGCTGTCCGCGAGGAGCTTGTCCAGCGCGACGGCCTGCGCCTTGGCCGGGTCGGCCCCCGACGACGATCCGTCCGTGGCCTGTGCCGTCGCCGACACGTTCTTGCTGCTGCCGTTCTTGCCGCTGTCGCTGCCTCCGCCGCCGCTGAGCATGGCGCCGGCCCCTATGCCGAGCACAACGATGCCGATGCCGACGCCCGCGATCAGCGGGACGCGCGAGCGGCTCCGTCCACCGCGGCCACCACCGCCGTCGT
>LRTP01001065.1 GCA_001550305.1 Streptomyces diastatochromogenes | reverse complement strand
CGGAGGCCGACCCGGGGTTCGGCGGATGCCGGACCCCGTGGCCCACCCCCGGGAGCTGCCCCTCGCGGGCTCAGGGCCGGGAAGCCCGCACCGGGGTGCGAGGCCTCCCACGATCACCGGATGTCAGCGCTTGGCGACGAACACGTGGGACGCGACGTCCGACTCCAGCTCCGCCGCCTCACCACCGCTGCCGACGAGCACGCCGCCCGCCGACTCCGTCACGCTCACCACGGAGCCGGGCTGCACACCCGCGCGCCGCAGCGTGTACATCAGCTGCGCGTCCGTCTGGATGGGCTCGCCGATCCGGCGCACGACGACGGTCTTGCCGTCCAGGCCGGGGTCGAGCTCGGCCAGCGACACCATGCTCTCGTCCAGGAACGGGTCGGCGCCGTCCTTCTCGCCGAGCTCCTCCAGTCCGGGGATCGGGTTGCCGTACGGCGACTCGGTCGGGTGGCGCAGGAGCTCCAGCACGCGCCGCTCCACCGCCTCGCTCATCACGTGCTCCCAGCGACACGCCTCGGCGTGGACCTGCTCCCACTCCAGACCGATGACGTCGACGAGCAGGCACTCCGCGAGGCGGTGCTTGCGCATCACTCGGGTGGCGAGACGACGGCCCTCCTCGGTCAGCTCCAGGTGCCGGTCGGTGGCGACCGCCACCAGACCGTCGCGCTCCATGCGCGCCACCGTCTGGCTGACCGTCGGCCCGCTCTGGTCGAGCCGCTCCGCGATCCGGGCGCGCATGGGGACCACGCCTTCCTCCTCCAGCTCGAGGATGGTGCGGAGATACATCTCCGTGGTGTCGATCAGTCCGGACATACGTGCCCCTTGATTAGCTCTGCCGAAGGCTCGGTGGCTCACCGGCGTGTGCGCTGGCCCTGAACCCAATTCTGACGCATACCACTGACAAGCGTGCCTCGCCGTTGAAACCGCAGGGTTACGAGTGCCCCTGCGGACACCCCACCGGGTGCCTCCGCGGGCGGCTCCGCAGGCCGTATTGACAGCGCACTGGTCCAGACCGCAACGTGATCCGCGACACGAAGCGTGACCCAGCGCCCACCCGACGCCGACGAGACTTCTAAGGGGCTTCGCCGATGAGCGACCGCAAGCTGGCCGGGCAGTTCTTCGACGCGGCGATCGGCCTGCTCCGGCGGGTGCGGGACGAGGACGCGGGAGACATCGAGGCGGCCGGCGCCCTGATCGCCGACACCGTCGCGGACGGCGGCCGGCTGTTCGCCTTCGGCGCCGGGCACTCCTCGCTCGCCGCGCAGGACGTCGTCTACCGCGCGGGTGGGCTGGCCCTGATGAACCTGCTCGCCGTGCCGGGCGTGGTCGGCGTCGACGTCATGCCGGCGACGCTGGGCTCGGCCCTGGAGCGGGTCGACGGCCTCGCGAGCGCGGTCCTGGACTCCAGTCCGCTGCGCGCCGGCGACGTACTCGTGATCATCTCCCTGTCCGGCCGCAACGCGCTCCCGGTCGAGATGGCCATGAACGCGCGGGCCCTGGGCGTGAAGGTCATCGGCGTCACCTCGGTCGCCTACGCCTCGGAGACGAAGTCCCGGCACGTCTCGGGGACGTATCTGAAGGACCACTGCGACATCGTCCTCGACTCGAAGATCGCGGTCGGCGACGCGGAACTGACCCTGGAGACGATCGAGGCGCCGTTCGCTCCCGCCTCCACGGTGGTCACGACGGCCCTCCTCCAGGCCGTCATGGCCACGGCCGCGGGCGCGCTGGCCGACCGGGGCATCGAGCCGCCCCTGCTCCGCTCGGGCAATGTCGACGGCGGCCACGAGTGGAACGGCCGAGTGATGACGGAGTACGGCGACCGGATCTTCTACCGCCGCTGAGCCGACGGGGATCTTTCAGCCCGGCTGAGCCGACCACCTTTCAGCACGGCTGAGCCGACCGAGATCCTTCACCGTGACTGGACCGATCGGGATCTTTCACCACGGCTGGGCCCACCGAGATCCCCCACGCCGCTGAGCCGACCCGGTTCCTCGACCGACGTTGAGCCGAACGTGCCTCTCCACGGTCGCTGGACCGACCCGGCCCCTCCAACCCCGCTGAACCGACCGGGAATCCTCCACCCGCGCCGGGCCGACCCGAAATCCTCCAGCTGTGTTGGGCCGATCGGGTGGGGGTGGGTGCGGCGGGCTACGGGTGGCCCGCCAGGCCCTCCAGATCCAGCGCCGTGGCGATCCGTACCGCCACGTCCTCCGCGTACGTCGCGTCCGCGCGCTCGAACTGGCTGCGCCCCGCCCCCCGCAGAAACGTCACGACGCCCAGCGTGCGCCCCCGGCTGCGCAGGACCGCGCACAGGGCGTGCACCGAGTCCGGCGGCCACTGGCGGGCCGTCGCCCACTCCCGCTTCCGCTCGGGGGTGGTCTCACCGGAGCTGGCCCGCACGGACCCGGCCCGCTCCACGCACTGGAGCGCGGGATGCCCCTCGGCGTACCGCACGGGCAGCCCGGCCTTCCCGGTGAGCAGGCTCGGCCCGGGCGCCCCGGCGGGCGTGGTGACGGCCCGTACCAGCCGTACGGGCCCCTCCTCGTCCCCCGCCGACCACCCGGTCGCGACCCGGTCGATCAGCGCGTGGTCGGCGAACCCGGCGAGCGCGAAGTCGAGGTGGACGGTGGCGGCCTCCCCGGGGTCCTCGCACTCGGCCGCCGCCCGGGCGGCCCGGTGCAGCTGGTTGGCCCTGAACCGCAGCAGGGCCGCCTCCTGCTCGGTGTGCTTGGCCTCGGTCACGTCCTGGAAGAGCCACCCGACCCCGAGCGGAACCGGTTCTTCCGCGAGCGGCGAGGCGAGCCGCAGGAACCCGCTGCGCCAGCACCGCCGCTTCTCGCCCTCGGCCGACCGCACGCTCACCCACATCTCGGCGGGCGCGGGCGGCGCGCCCTCGGCGAGCACGTGCGTGAGCGCGCCCTCCAGCTCCTCGACCCCTTGGGAGAGCAGCTCCCCCAGCGGCCGTCCGAGCACCGCCGTACGCCCGATCCCCAGGGCCCGCGCCGCGTGCGCGTTGACGACGGCGGGCCGCAGGTCCGCGTCGACCAGGACCACACCCCAGCTGGCGTCCTCGAACAACGCCTCGCTCAGAGCGATGGACCGCTCGAGATCGATCTGCGCGTGCACCTCGCTGAAGGCGCAGTACACCCCGGCGGGCTTCCCGTCGGCTCCGCGCACGGCGGCGGACTGGGTCCGCACCAGCACGCGCCCGCCGTCCTTGGTCAGCAGCGCGAACTCGTGCACCTGACGCCCGGGGGCCTCCATGGCGGACAGCAGCCGCGCCTCGACCTCCTCGGCGTCCGCGGTCCGCACGGCCCACCCGGCGAACCCGCGCCGTCCCACGGCCTCGGCCGCGGTCCAGCCGAGAATCCGCTCGGCCTCGCGGTTCCAATGGGTGACGACCCCGTCGGCGTCGAACGCGCACAGCGCCGCGTCCATCCCGTCCAGCAGCGCGGCAAGCAGATCGGAACCAGCCGGCTCGGGCTCGTCCGGCCCCAGCTCGTCGGTGGTCCCACTACGCCGGGAAGCACTCACCTGGACCCCCTGCAGGCTGCGTCCGCACGTACGGCGAGACAGTTCGCTCACTCGCCTTCATTCAACTCGAACGTGACCCAGCCCACATCGTGTTCCCCAAAGATTGGACGAAATCGTTGTACGCAGGGATTCCGCCCCGTCAGCCCCAGGAATCGCAGGGTCGAAAAAAAGTGGTTGAGCTCTCGGCGATCGGTTCCTAAGGTGTGGTCTACACGAGAAGGGAGGTGGTTCGGCAGATGTATAAGAACCGGACGCGTGAGGTGGCTGCGGGCTAGCGGCCCGTCACCACATCCAGTGCGGTGCCGGACCAGCGCGTGAACTGAGCGCGCAGCCGGCCCCAATCCCAAGCAGTCACCCGACCCGCGAGCTCGCCGGTACGTCCGGCCGGCTCCTCCGCCGTGAGGCGAAGGAACCCGAGCTCGCGGGTCGTCTGCGTTTCGCAGGGCATGTGAGGTGGGGCACATGCGTTTCACGGGGTCCGCAGTACTCTTGGACCATGCTTCCGATGCTCGTTCGACGCCGACACGTGGACTTCGTGCGCGTCACGAGCATGGGCTGTCGGGCTTCTTCCTGACCTCGGCCCCCCTTTTCTTCCCCTTGGCACCCGTGGCCCCCGCCCCATCCCCGGCGGCCGCCCGGGCACCCGTACACCCTGCGGACGCACCTCATGACGACGAACACGTCTTCTGCTCAGTACCTGCAGAGCCGGCAGAGCGGGCAGCACCGGCCCTACCAGCAGCTTCCGATCATCGATCTCTCCGCGGCCGACCGCGGCCCCCAGGCCCGCGCCCTGCTGCACGCGCAGTTGCACAGCGCCGCCCACGACGTGGGCTTCTTCCAGCTCGTCGGGCACGGGGTGACCGAGGGCGAGACCGCCGCCCTGCTCGACGCCATGCACCGGTTCTTCGCGCTGCCCGAGGCCGAGCGGCTCGCCCTCGACAACGTCAACTCGCCGCACTTCCGCGGGTACACGCGCACCGGCGACGAGCGCACGGGCGGCAGCCGGGACTGGCGGGACCAGCTCGACATAGGGGCCGAGCGGCCCGCGCGCAGGCCCGGTCCCGGCGAGCCCGCCTACTGGTGGCTGGAAGGGCCCAACCAGTGGCCTGCCGCGCTGCCGGAGCTGCGGACCGCCGCGCTGGCATGGATCGACCGGCTCAGCTCGGTCGCGGCCCGCCTGCTGCGCGAGCTGCTCACCGCGATCGGGGCTCCCGCCGACTTCTACGAGCCGATCTTCGGCGAGCGGGCCCATCCGCATCTGAAGCTCGTGCGCTACCCGGGCAGCGCGGGCGACGGCGCCGACCAGGGCGTGGGCGCGCACAAGGACTACGGATTCCTGACGCTGTTGCTCCAGGACCAGGTCGGCGGCCTTCAGGTGCAGCGCGAGGACGGCCTCTTCCACGAGGTGCCGCCGCTGCCGGGAGCGTTCGTGGTCAACCTGGGCGAGCTGCTGGAAGTGGCCACCAACGGCTACCTCGTCGCCACCAACCACCGGGTCGTCAGTCCGCCCGGGGCCACCGAGCGGTTCTCCGTGCCCTTCTTCTACAACCCGCGCTTGGACGCGCGCGTGGAGCCGTTGCCCTTCCCGCACGCCTCCGCCGCGCCCGGCGTCACCGACGACCCGGCGAACCCGCTGTTCGCGGAGTACGGCTTCAACGAGCTGAAGGGCAAACTGCGGGCC
Source organism: Streptomyces diastatochromogenes (assembly GCA_001550305.1). Classification (GTDB taxonomy): domain Bacteria; phylum Actinomycetota; class Actinomycetes; order Streptomycetales; family Streptomycetaceae; genus Streptomyces; species Streptomyces mirabilis_D. The sequence continues at coordinate 20,586 of LRTP01001065.1, read as the reverse complement.
CACCCCCTGGTCGCCACCCGTCATCACGCGGAGCTGCTCACCCCCGCGTGATGACCGGCCGCTCCTGGGCTCGACGGGGGCTCAGTGCGCGATGTCCTCGTAGCCCTTGATCTCCTGGGGGCTGCGCGGAGCGGGGCCCACATAGCGCGCGGACGGCCGTACGAGCCGTCCCGTGCGCTTCTGCTCCAGGATGTGCGCCGACCAGCCCGCCGTACGGGCGCAGGTGAACATCGACGTGAACATGTGCGCCGGGACCTCGGCGAAGTCGAGCATGATCGCGGCCCAGAACTCGACGTTCGTCGCCAGGACGCGGTCCGGGCGGCGCGCGTGGAGCTCCTCCAGGGCCGCCTTCTCCAGCGCCTCGGCGATCTCGAAGCGGGGAGCGCCGAGCTCGCGGGCGGTGCGGCGCAGGACACGGGCGCGCGGGTCCTCGGCGCGGTAGACGCGGTGGCCGAAGCCCATCAGGCGTTCGCCCTTGTCGAGGGCCTTCTTGACATAGGCCTCCGCGTCGCCCGTGCGCTCGATCTCCTCGATCATGCCGAGGACGCGGGAGGGCGCGCCGCCGTGCAGCGGCCCGGACATGGCCCCGACGGCACCGGAGAGGGCGGCGGCGACGTCCGCGCCCGTCGACGCGATGACGCGGGCGGTGAAGGTGGACGCGTTCATGCCGTGCTCGGCGGCGGACGTCCAGTAGGCGTCCACGGCCGCGACGTGCTTGGGGTCGGGCTCGCCGCGCCAGCGGATCATGAAGCGTTCGACGACGGAGTGCGCCTTGTCGATCTCGCTCTGCGGAACCATGGGCCGGCCCTGGCCGCGGGCGGACTGGGCGACGTACGACAGGGCCATGACGGCGGCGCGGGCGAGGTCCTCGCGGGCCTGGGCCTCGTCGATGTCGAGGAGGGGTTTGAGGCCCCAGACGGGGGCGAGCATGGCGAGCGCGGACTGGACGTCGACGCGGATGTCGCCGGAGTGGACGGGGATCGGGAACGGCTCGGCGGGCGGCAGGCCGGGGTTGAAGGCGCCGTCCACGAGGAGGCCCCACACGTTTCCGAAGGAGACGTGGCCGACCAGATCCTCGATGTCGACGCCCCGGTACCGGAGTGCGCCGCCCTCCTTGTCCGGTTCGGCGATCTCCGTCTCGAACGCGACGACTCCTTCGAGTCCGGGTACGAAGTCGGACATCAGGCGGCTCCTCGTGATGTGTACGACGGGGGATTTATGGGGGTGATGGTGCGGGGTGATGGTGGGGGCGCGTCTTGCGGTTGGAAGGGAAAACCGTGCGTCGGTGATGGGTGGTGGACGTCCGGCTCCACGGTCGGCTCGTGGACTCGCGGTCCGGTACGTCTTCCCGGTGATGCCCCGTGCGACCGGCGGTCATCCCACCGGAACGGTGGCAGCACCATATCTCCGAGTGCCACCTTTGGGGAGGCCCTGCGGCACTGAGTGCCACCCACTGACACTCGATGCCGTACCGGGATACGGCAAGATGACCGCGTGACCGACCGCGACCGCTTCCCGGATGAATCCGCCGCCGAGCCCCTCGTCCTGCGCGCTGCGGAAGCCGCCGCCGCGGAAGCCGCGGGCGACGCCGAAGAACTCGCCGCCGACCCCGCCGCGATGCGCGCCCACTACCGCGCCGAGGGGCTCGTCGAGGCCGATCTCGCCGCGCATCCCATGGACCAGTTCGCCCGCTGGTTCAAGCAGGCCGCGCAGGCCTCCGTGCAGGGCATGGTGTACGAGCCGAACGCGATGGTCGTCTCCACGGCGGACGCGGAGGGCCGGCCCAGCTCACGCACGGTGCTGCTCAAGCAGTACGACGAGCAGGGCTTCGTCTTCTACACCAACTACGACTCCCGCAAGGCCCGCGAGCTGTCCGAGAACCCGTACGTCTCGCTGCTCTTCCCCTGGCATCCGATGGCCCGCCAGGTCATCGTCACCGGAACGGCGCGGCGCACCGGCCGCGACGAGACCGCCGCGTACTTTCGCACGCGCCCGCACGGCTCCCAGCTCGGCGCCTGGGCCAGCGCCCAGTCCTCGGTCATCTCCTCCCGGGACGAGCTCGACGCCGCCTACGAGGAGTTGAGCGCCCGCTACCCGGAGGGTGAGCAGGTCCCCGTGCCCCCGCACTGGGGCGGCTTCCGCGTCGCCCCCCAGACGGTCGAGTTCTGGCAGGGCCGCGAGAACCGCCTCCACGACCGGCTGCGGTACGTGGTGGAGCCGGACGGAAGCTGGCGGGCGGAGCGCCTCAGTCCGTGACGTCGGCGGGGCTCGGTCCGTGACGTCGGTGGGGGCTCAGCCCAGCGCCTCGTCCAGCAGTACGCCCCACTGCGCCACCACCCGTTCCCGTCGCCCCCCGTCGTTCGTGAGGAGGTTGGCGAGGCCGAGGCCGCGGGACATGTCCAGCAGGCCCTGGACCGTTTCGCGAACGCCCGGGCGGGATTCGTCGGCGGCGAGGAGTTCCACGGCGATCCGGTGCGTCTCGCGGCCCACGCGGGCCTCCAGCTCGGTGACCCTGGGACGGAGCTGCTCCTCGTTGGAGGCGGCGACCCAGAGGTGGAGGGCGGCGCGGAAGAGGGGGCCGGTGTAGAGGTCGACCAGGGCCACGACCACCTCGCGGCGGTCGGCGGCACCCTCCGGGAACAGGGCGCGCAGTGCGGTGGAGCGCTCCTCGGCGACGTACTCCACCGCGGCGGTGAACAGGTCCTCGCGGGTGCGGAAGTGGTGCTGGGCGGCCCCCCGGGACACTCCCGCGCGCTCGGCGACGACGGAGACCGTGGAGCCCGCCCAGCCGTGCTCGGCGAGACAGGCCACGGCGGCCGCGAGCAGCCGCTGCCGGGTGGCGCGGCTGCGGTCCTGCTTGGGAACGTGCGGAAGCCGCGGACTGCGGGGCGCGATTTCGGCCGACTCCGTCGCGTCCGTGGTCGCGTCCGCGGCGTCAGTGGGCTCCGCGCGCTCCGCGGCTCGCGTCGTGCTCACACCACCCATGCGGGATCCCGTCGTTCGAGGAAGGCCGTCATCCCCTCGCGGGCCTGCGCGGAGGAGAACAGTTCGGCCGAGAGCGCGGTCAGGGCGTCCGCGTCCCGGTCGAAGGCCTCCAGCACCCTAGCCGTGAGCAGCCGTTTCGTCTCGGCCAGGCCTTGGGGGGAGGCGCGGCGCAGGCCGTCCAGGACGGGTTCCAGGGTGATGTCGACGTCGTCGCCGGTCGCCGTCAGGAGTCCCGTCCGTACCGCCTCCGCCGCGTCGAAACGTTCGCCCGTGAGGTAGTAGCGGGCGAGGGCGCGGGGGTCCGTACGGGGCAGCAGGGGAAGGGAGATCACGGCGGGCGCGACGCCGATGCGTACCTCCGTGAAGGCGAACGTGGCCTCCTTGGAGGCGATCGCCAGATCGCAGGCTCCCAGGAGCCCCAGTCCGCCCGCCCGCACATGGCCCGTCACCCGGGCCACCACGGGCTTGTGCAGCTCGACGATCTGCCGCAGCAGGGCGACGAGCACGTCCGGGTGCGGGGGGTCGCGCAGGTCGGCGCCCGCGCAGAACGTGTTTCCCGTGTGGGCGAGGACGACCGCGCGGACGTCACGGTCCTTGCCGCACCGGGTGAGCCCGTCCGCGAGTTCGCCCACGAGCGCGGCGGAGAGGGCGTTGCGGTTGGCGGGCGAGTCGAGGGTGAGGGTGGTGACGGCGCGGTTGTGCGCCACGCGGACAACCGGTTCAACGGTCATGACAAGCCTCGCAGTTCCCGACGCAGGATCTTTCCGGAGGCCGCCCGTGGGACGGCGTCGATGAAGGTGACGCCGCGGACCCTCTTGTAGGGGGCGACGCGCTCGGCGACGTACATCATCACCTCTCCTTCGGAGAGGCCGGGGACGTCGGAGAGGTCCGCCGCCGGACTTGCCGGACCGGCCCCGGACGGCTGGCGCACCACGAAGGCGTGCGGGACTTCGTTGTTGTCCTCGTTGTAGACCCCGATGACGGCGGCGTCCGCGATGCCGGGGTGGGTGAGGAGGAGGGCCTCCAGTTCGGCGGGCGCGACCTGGAAGCCCTTGTACTTGATGAGCTCCTTGACGCGGTCGACGACGAACAGCCAGCCCTCGGTGTCCACGTGGCCGACGTCTCCGGTGTGCAGCCAGCCGCCCGGGTCGATCATCGCGGCGGTGGCTTCGGGCTGCCCCAGATAGCCCTTCATGACCTGGGGACCGCGGATGACGATCTCGCCCGCCTCCCCGACGCCGAGGTCCTTGTCGGGATCGTCGAGGGAGACGATGCGCATCTCGGTGCCCGGGACGAGCCTGCCGACCGTTCCCGGGGGCGCGTCCTGGGCGGCGTCCACGGGGACCAGGTGCGTGCAGGGAGACAGTTCCGTCATCCCGTAGCCCTGGCCGATGGGCGGCAGCCCGAGCCGCTCGGCGCACGCCAGCGCGAGCTTGGCGTCCAGGGGCGCGGCGGAGGAGACGATGTACTTCAGGGACGACAGGTCGTACCGCGCGACGGCAGGGTGCTTGGCCAGGGCCAGCACGATCGGCGGCGCCACGAAGAGGCCGCTGATGCGGTGCTTCTCGATGGCCGCGAGGAAGGTGTCGAGGTCGAAGCGGGGCAGTACGACGACGGTGGCGCCCTGCCTCAGGGGCGCGTTCATCAGGGCCGTCAGCCCGTAGATGTGGAAGAAGGGCAGCACCGCGAGGATGCGCTCGCCCTCGCCCATCGGCAAGAAGGGCACCAGCTGCGCCAGATTGGTGGCGATGGACCGGTGGGTGAGCATCACCCCCTTGGGTATGCCGGTCGTCCCGGAGGAGTACGGCAGGGCCGCGACGTCCGTCACCGGGTCGATGTCGATCTCCGGTTCGGGCGCGGTCGAACCGAGCAGGTCGATCAGCGAGCGATGCCCCGGCGCGCTGTCGCAGACGAAGATCTCCCGCACTCCGCCGGCGAGTTCGGCGGCCTGCCGCGCCGCCTCCAGGAGGGGCGACACGGTCACGATCCAGTTCGCGGCGCTGTCCCGCAGCTGCTTGGCGAACTCCTCGGGCGTGGCGAGCGGGTGCACGGTCGTGACCGACGCCCCCGCGCGCGTGGCGGCGTAGAACGCCGTCGGGAAGGCGATGGTGTTCGGGCTGTGCAGGGCGAGGACGTCACCCTTGCGGACGCCCGCGTCGGAGAACGCCGCGGCCAGCCGCCGGTGGAACCGGTCCAGTTGCCCGTACGTGAGCGTGGTGCCGTCGACTCCGTCGATCAGCGCGGGCGTGTCGCCGCGCTCGGCGGCGCGGCCGAGGACCGCCTCGTGAATGGGTTCCTCTACGGCCGGTACTTCGGCGTACTCGCTGCGGAACACGGTTCCTCCTGGAGCGGCTCGTGGAGCGGCGGGCTAGTACGACTTGGGCAGGCCCAGGGTCTGGTGGGAGACGTAGTTGAGAATCATCTCCCGGCTCACCGGAGCAATACGAGCCACGCGCGAGGCCGTTATCAACGAGGCGAGGCCGAATTCGCGGGTGAGGCCGTTGCCGCCGAGGGTGTGCACGGACTGGTCGACCGCCCTCACACAGGCCTCGCCCGCCGCGTACTTGGCCATGTTGGCGGCCTCACCTGCGGCGACGTCGTCCCCGGAGTCGTACAGGTACGCCGCCTTCTGCATCATCAGGCGGGCGAGTTCGAGGTCGATGTGGGCCTGTGCGAGGGGGTGGGCGACGGCCTGGTGGGCGCCGATGGGCTGCTTCCAGACGGTGCGCTCGCGGGCGTACTCGACGGCCCTGGAGAGCGCGTAGCGGCCCATGCCGATCGCGAACGCGGCCGTCATCACCCGCTCGGGGTTGAGCCCCGCGAAGAGCTGGAGCAGGCCCGCGTCCTCGTCGCCGACGAGCGCGTCGGCGGGCAGCCGCACGTCGTCGAGGGTCAGCTCGAACTGCTTCTCCGCGCTGTGGAGTTCCATGTCGATCCGCCGCCGCCCGAAGCCGTCGGCGTCGCGCGGGACGATGAACAGGCAGGGCTTGAGGCGGCCCGTCCGCGCGTCCTCCGTGCGCCCCACGATGAGGGTGGCGTCCGCGATGTCGACGCCGGAGATGAACACCTTGCGGCCGCTCAGGAGCCAGTCGGCACCGTCCCGGCGCGCGGTGGTGGTGATGCGGTGCGAGTTGGAACCCGCGTCGGGTTCGGTGATGCCGAAGGCCATGGTGCGGGTGCCGTCGGCCAGGCCCGGGAGCCACTCCTGTTTCTGGGCCTCCGTGCCGAAGCGGGCGATCACCGTGCCGCAGATCGCCGGCGACACGACCATCATCAGGAGGGGGCAGCCTGCGGCGCCGAGTTCTTCCAGGACGATGGAGAGTTCGGCTATGCCGCCGCCCCCGCCACCGTACGCCTCCGGCAGGTTGACGCCGAGGTAGCCGAGCTTGGCGGCCTCGGACCAGAGGGTGTTGATGTCGTAGTCGCGGCCGTGGCGTTTGCCGAGGGCGGCCACGGCGGATCGGAGGGCCTTGTGCTCTTCGGTTTCTGTGGCGGGGCTCATGGGGGCTCCTGGGGCCGTCATTTCGCTGCGGGTTGTCTGTGGCTGGTCGCGCAGTTCCCCGCGCCCCTATCGGGGCGCTGTACTCACCGGTGTCGTCTCCACCACTGCCAGCAGGGTCCCGACCTCCACCTGTTGGCCGGGGGTGGCGTGGAGGGCCGTGAGCGTGCCTGCCGTCGGCGCGGAGATCTTGTGTTCCATCTTCATCGCCTCCAGCCACAGGAGGGGCTCTCCGGCCCGTACGGCGGCTCCCGTGGCCAGTCCCTCGGCGACGCGGACGACGGTTCCGGGCATGGGAGCCAGCAGGGAGCCGGGGGCCTGCTGGGCGGTGGGGTCGGGGAAGCGGGGCAGGGCGGTGAGGGCGGTGGCGTTCACGAACACCTGGTCGCCGTACCGCGTCACCTCGAACTTCCTGCGTACGCCGTCCACTTCGAGTACGACGAGACGGGCGTCGGCGTGCACCACACGCACCCCGTCGGCCGTGAGGCCCGCACGGGTGTGCTGGTAGCGCACCTCGTGCTCGGTGCCGGCCAGGTCGTAGCGCTTGACCTGGGGCTGCGACGGGAGGTTGCGCCAGCCGCCGAACCGGGAGCGGGCGTGGCCCCGCGCGTCCGCCAGGGCCGCCGCCAGGGGCGCGTACGGGTCCGGGACCGACGTCGTGAGGGCGGCGAGGTGGCGCTCGTAGAACCCGGTGTCCATGCGGGCCTCGGCGAACTCCGGGTGCCGCAGGGAGCGTACGAGCAGATCCCTGTTGGTCGCCGGGCCGTGGATGTCGGCACGTTCCAGGGCACCGGACAGCTTGCGCAGGGCCTCCGCGCGTGTGGGCGCGTACGCGATCGCCTTCGCCAGCATCGGGTCGTAGTGGACGCCGATCGGGTCGCCGTCGGTGTAACCGGTGTCCAGGCGGACGCCCTCCGGGACGGCGAGGCGGTGCAGGGTGCCGGTCTGCGGGGCCCAGGACCGCGCCGGGTCCTCGGCGTACAGGCGGGCCTCGATCGCGTGCCCACGCGCGCGTGGGGGGTCGTTCGCGAGCGCCGCGCCTTCCGCCACCTGGATCTGGAGCGCGACGAGATCGACGCCGAAGACCGCCTCCGTCACCGGGTGTTCGACCTGGAGGCGGGTGTTCATCTCCAGGAAGTGGGCCTTGCCGTCGGCGACCAGGAACTCGACCGTTCCCGCGCCCACGTAGTCGACGGCTCGGGCGGCCCGCACGGACAGGTCGTAGAGGGTTCCCGTGAGGTCGCCGAGACCGGGGGCCGGGGCCTCCTCGACGACCTTCTGATGGCGGCGCTGGAGGGAGCAGTCGCGGGTGCCGAGCGCCCAGACCGTGCCGTGCGCATCGGCGAGAATCTGCACTTCCACATGCCGACCGCCCTCTACGTAGGGCTCGACGAACACCTCGCCGTCTCCGAAGGCGCTGAGGGCCTCGGCGCGGGCGGCGCTCAGCTCGGCGTCGAGGGCGTCGAGCTCGCGTACGACGCGCATACCGCGTCCGCCGCCGCCCGCGGCCGCCTTGACGAGCACCGGGAGATCGGCGGCGGTGACCGTCTCCAGCGGTTCGAGCCCCATCAGTTTCTTGGCGCGCGTCTTGGAGGCCATCGCCTCGATGGCCTCGGGCGGCGGCCCGATCCAGACGAGGCCCGCGTCGAGGACGGCCCGCGCGAAGCCGGCGTTCTCGGAGAGGAAGCCGTACCCGGGGTGCACGGCGTCCGCGCCCGCGCTCAGGGCGGCCTTCACGATCAGGTCGCCGCGCAGATACGTGTCCGCGGGCGCCGCCCCCGGCAGCCGTACCGCCTCGTCGGCCACACGCGTGTGGAGGGCGTTCTCGTCGGCGTCCGAGTACACGGCGACGGTCCGGATCCCCAACTCACCGCAGGTGCGAAAGACCCGGCAGGCGATCTCGCCCCGATTGGCCACGAGGACAGAAGTAATCACTGGGACCTCACATCCGGAAGACGCCGAAGCCACCGCGCGCACCCTCATAGGGGGCCGTGTGGATCGCGGACAGGCACAGGCCGAGAACGGTGCGGGTGTCGCGGGGGTCGATGACCCCGTCGTCGTACAGCCGCCCGGACAGGAACATCGGCAGGGACTCCGACTCGATCTGCTGCTCCACCATGGCGCGCAGGGCCGCGTCGGCGTCCTCGTCGTAGGGCTGCCCCTTGGCCGCGGCCGACTGCCGGGCGACGATCGAGAGGACGCCCGCGAGCTGCTGGGGACCCATGACGGCGGACTTGGCGCTGGGCCAGGCGAACAGGAAGCGCGGGTCGTAGGCGCGCCCGCACATGCCGTAGTGACCGGCTCCGTAGGAGGCCCCCAGGAGGACGGACAGGTGGGGGACCTTCGAGTTGGAGACGGCGTTGATCATCATCGCGCCGTGCTTGATGATCCCGCCCTGCTCGTACTCCTTGCCGACCATGTAGCCGGTGGTGTTGTGCAGGAAGAGGAGAGGGATGTCGCGCTGGTTGGCGAGCTGGATGAACTGGGCGGCCTTCTGGGACTCGGCGCTGAACAGCACCCCCTGGGCGTTGGCCAGGATGCCGACGGGATAGCCGTGGAGGGTTGCCCAGCCGGTCGTGAGGCTCGTCCCGTAGAGGGGCTTGAACTCGTCGAAGTCGGAGCCGTCGACCACGCGGGCGATGACCTCGCGCGGGTCGAAGGGGTGTCGGAGGTCGCCGGGGACGATCCCGAGGAGCTCGTCCTCGTCGTACTTGGGGGGCTCGGCCGGACCGGGATCGCCGAACGCCTTGCGGTGGTTGAGCCGGGCGACGACGCGCCTGGCCTGGCGGAGGGCGTCCTGTTCGTCGACGGCGAAGTAGTCCGCGAGACCCGACACGCGCGCGTGCATCTCGGCGCCGCCCAGGGACTCGTCGTCGCTCTCCTCGCCGGTCGCCATCTTCACCAGCGGCGGCCCGCCCAGGAAGACCTTCGCCCGCTCCTTGACCATGATCACGTGGTCGGACATGCCGGGGATGTACGCGCCCCCGGCGGTGGAGTTGCCGAAGACGACGGCGACGGTCGGGATCCCCGCCGCCGACAACCTGGTGAGGTCGCGGAAAATCGCTCCCCCGGGGATGAAGATCTCCTTCTGCGAGGGCAGATCGGCGCCGCCCGACTCCACCAGGCTGATGCACGGCAGCCGGTTGGCGAGGGCGATGTCGTTGGCCCGCAGGGCCTTCTTCAGGCTCCAGGGATTACTGGCGCCGCCCCGCACGGTCGGGTCGTTCGCGGTGATCAGGCACTCCACGCCCTCGACGACCCCGATCCCGGTCACCAGCGACGCGCCGACCGCGTACTCGCTCCCCCAGGCCGCGAGCGGCGACAGCTCCAGGAACGGTGTGTCGGGGTCGAGCAGCAGCTCGATACGTTCACGGGCGAGCAGCTTGCCGCGCTTGCGGTGCCGGGCCACGTACTTCTCGCCGCCGCCCGCGAGCGCCTTGGCGTGTTCGGTGTCCAGCTCGGCGAGCTTGGCGAGCATGGCCTCGCGGTGGGCGGTGTAGTCGGGGGCGGCGGTGTCCAGGGCGGACGCCAGGACCGTCACAGCAGGGCCTCCGGGATGTCGAGGTGGCGGGAGCGGAGCCATTCGCCCAGGGCCTTGCCCTGGGGGTCGAAGCGGTGCTGGGAGGCGACGCCTTCGCCGAGGATTCCTTCGACGACGAAGTTGAGGGCGCGGAGGTTCGGCAGAGTGTGACGGACAACTTTCAGATGACAGCTTTCAGTTATCAGATTCTGAAATCTGTCAGCTGTCAGTTGATGAACCAACCAGCGCCACGCGTCATCCGATCGCACCCACACCCCGACATTCGCGTTCCCCCCCTTGTCCCCACTGCGCGCACCCGCGACCACGCCCAGAGGAGCGCGTCGCATCGGCCCCGGAGGGAACGGTTCGGGCAGAGCGGGCTCGGGCGCCGGTTCGAGTACGAGGGTGTCGGCGGCCGGGGCGACCGGCACCCGTCGCCCGTCATGGAGGACCGCCACATGCTCCACGGCGCCCTGGGGGACGTACACGTCCTCGAAGACCCCGTACGGGGAGCCCTTTCCCGGGGGCGCGATCACGTGGAAGCCGGGGTAGCTGGCCAGGGCCAGTTCGATGGCGGCGCCGCTGAGGGTGCGGCCCACCGCGTCCTGGTCCCGGTCGCGTACGACGAGGCGCAGGAGGGCGCTCGCGGTCTCCTCCGTGGGGGCGTCGGGGTGGTCGGTGCGGGCGAGGTCCCAGCGGACCTCCGTGGGACGCGACTTGGCCGCGTCGAGGGCCGCCTCCATCTGGTCCCGGACGAGGGCGGCCTTCGCCTCGATGTCGAGGCCGGTGAGGACGAAGACGACTTCGTTGCGGTAGCCGCCGAGGCGGTTGAGGCCGACCTTGAGGGTGGGGGGCGGGGCCTCGCCGCGTACACCGGAGACGCGGACGCGGTCGGGGGCCTCCTGGGTGAGGCGGACCGAGTCGAGGCGGGCGGTGACGTCGGGGCCCGCGTACCGGGCGCCGGAGGTCTCGTAGAGGAGCTGTGCGGTGACGGTGCCGATGTCCACGAGGCCGCCGGTGCCGCCGTGCTTGGTGATGACGCTGGTGCCGTCCTCGTGGAGTTCGGCGAGCGGGAATCCCGGGTGACGAAGGCGCGCCGGGTCGTGGTCGGTGAAGAAGGCGTAGTTGCCGCCGGTGGCCTGGGTGCCGCATTCCAGGACGTGACCGGCGACGACGGCGCCGGCGAGGCGGTCGTACGCGTCCGGCGCCCAGCCGAAGTGGGCGACGGCGGGCCCGGTGACCAGCGCCGCGTCGGTGACCCGGCCGGTCACCACGATGTCCGCGCCCTCGCACAGACAGGCGGCGATCCCGGCACCACCGAGGTAGGCGTGCGCGGCGAGGCTCCTGGGGTGGCCGGCGGTCAGGTCGTCGCCCTCGACGTGGGCGACGCGCACCGGTATGCCGAGGCGGTCGGCCAACTGCCGCACGGCGTCCGCGAGTCCGGCGGGGTTGAGGCCGCCCGCGTTCGCCACGATCCGCACGCCCCGCTCGTGCGCGAGGCCGAGGCACTCCTCCAACTGGCCCAGGAAGGTGCGGGCGTAGCCGCCGGAGGGGTTCTTGAGGCGGTCGCGGCCGAGGATGAGCATGGTGAGTTCGGCGAGGTAGTCGCCGGTGAGGACGTCCAGGGGGCCGCCGGTGAGCATCTCGCGCATCGCGTCGAAGCGGTCGCCGTAGAAGCCGGAGGCGTTGCCTATCCGGAGGGGCGCGACGGTCACCTGGCGTCTCCCTTGGACGCGCGGCCCTGTCCGGGTGGACCCGCGAAGGCCTGCGCGATGTCCAGCCAGCGGTCGGCGTCGGGGCCGTCCGCCCGTACGGCGAGGTCGCCGCGGTGGGCCCGCTGGGTGACCAGGAGACAGAAGTCGAGGGCGGGGCCGGTGACGCGCTGGGGTGCCTCTTCGGGCCCGTACGTCCACACCTCGCCCTTGGGGCCGACCAGTTCGACGCGGAACTCGGTGGCGGGCGGAGTGAGCCCCCGTACGTGGAAGGCGAAGTCCCGGGCCCGTACGCCGATGCGGGCCACGTGGCGGAGGCGGTCGGTGGGAGTGCGCGTCACGCCCAGCGCGTCCGCCACGTCCTGGCCGTGGGCCCAGGTCTCCATCAGGCGGCCGGTGGCCATGGAGGCGACCGACATGGGCGGGCCGTACCAGGGGAAGCGGGTGCCGGCGGGGGCCGCGCGGAGGGCCTCTTCCAGCGCCGTTCGCCCCGCCCGCCAGTCGCCGAGCAGCGTGGCGGGCGGCAGCCCGGCCCCCTCCTCCGCGCCCTCGTCCACGAATCCGCCGGGCGAGGCCATCGCCTTCTCGACCGACTTGGCGAAGGCCTCGGCGTCCGTCACGGCGAGCAGGGCGGAACGGTCCGTCCAGGCCAGGTGGGCGATCTGGTGAGCGACGGTCCAGCCGGCGGCGGGGGTAGCGAGTGCCCAGCGGCTCTCTGCCAAGTCCCCCACCAGCAGGTCGAGTTCTTCGCTCTCCCGGTGCAGATCGTCGATCACTGACGACGGGTCGGACACGATGGAGCTCCCCTCGGGGCACGACGGTGTGCGGCGGCGCGCGGGCGATGCGCCGCGAAGTGCGGCGATGCGCGGCGGGCGTGCGGAGTCTTTCGCGGTGCGCTCTGGAGCATGGCAGCGGCCACAGAAACAAGCAAGCATGCTTGCATTAATTGATGTGCCGAGCGGGCCACAGGAAGAACCCGGAGCGGGCCGCAGGAAGACGTCCCGCGCGGGCTAAAGGGAGCGGAAGACGCGTCGGGCGCCGCCCCCGCGGTCAGCGTGGACACCGCCGGCAGAGCTCCCCATGACCAGGAGTCAGGCGTCGTCGCCGTGCGCGGACGCGCCCCGGCTCATCGCGAGGACCGCGTCGCGTCGGCTGAGCGCGCCGAACGGGGAACCGCCGGTCGGGGCGTCGCTCCCGTAGATCCAGGTGGGGCCGTCGGCGAGGTGGTCGAGGGCCGCCGCCGCTACCTCGTCGGGGTCGGCGAGTTCTCCGTACGGCTTGCCCTCGGCGTCGAACGCCCGGCGCATGGACGGGGTGTCGGTCTTGCCGAGAACGAGCCCCAGTACGTCGACCCCGCGGGTGCGCCACTCCGCCCACAGGCTCTCCGCGAGGATGAGGTCGAACGCCTTCGTGGCGCCGTAGGCGGCGAGCGTCGCACCGCCCGCCCAGGCCGCGCCCGACGTCACCAGCACCACGGCCCCCCGCCCGCGCGCCACCATCGGACCGCCGAAGCGGTACGCCGCTTCGAGCGGGCCGAGGCAGTTGCGGTGGACCAGTTCGAGGTGGCTGCCGAGGTCCTTGTCGAGGAAGGCGACGCTGCGGTCGTCGCCGCCCGCGTTGTAGACGAACAGGCCGACTTCCAGGTCGGAGGTGGCCCGCGTCAGTTCCGACAACGCGTCCGGGGCGCTGAGGTCGAGCGCGACCGTGCGGGTCTCGACGTCGTACGTCGCCCCGATCTCGGCGGCGGACGCCTCCAGTACCGGTACGCGCCTCGCCACCAGGACCACGTTCATGCCGCGGGCGGCCATCGCGTGGGCGAACGCGGCGCCGACGCCGTCGGATCCACCGGCGACGACGCCCCAGGGGCCGTACTTGCCGGTCAGGGCTTCAGCCACTCTCCACACCTCGTCCGCTCGATCGCCGAAGGGTCGTCAAAGGTTCGTCGGAAGGGCCGCGGAGGGTCATCGGTGCCGGTCACCGCCTCCTGTTGGACCCGGTCCTGGCGGCGCGAGCATCGCGCGGAGGCCCTCGGTCCCGTCGAGGTCGGCGTTGACCCGCTCGGCGATGCGCCGGCCCTGCGGGGTGCGCGCCCAGCGCCAGGTGTTCGCGGAGACCTGGCAGACCCAGAACCGGCCGGCGTCGGCGTCCCGGCGCAGGTGCGGCGCGTGGCCGCGGTCGGTGGCCCGGTCGCCGTCGACGACGATGTCCAGGGCGTGGACCTTGGCCGCCGGCAACTCGACGGCGGCGCGCAGCTCTTCGGTCTCGGTCATCCGCCACCGCCCTTCCCCGCTCGGATCCCCGCTCTGATCCGCACTCGGATCCCCGCTCGGACTGTAGCGACGCCACGCCATTTATAGAAGAGGCCCTCCTATAAATAGGAGGCCGTGAACAGCCGGTCATTACGATGTCCGCCATGACAGAGCCGCGCCGTCGCCCCGGTCGCCCCCGGGACACGAGCATCGACGAGCGGGCCCTCGCGGCAGCGCGCGAACTGCTCGTCCAGCGCGGCTTCGACGCGACGACGATCCAGGCGGTCGCCGAACGCTCCGGCGTGCACGCCTCCGCGATCTACCGGCGCTGGCCGTCCCGGATCGAGCTGATCGAAGAGGCCACGTTTCCCGGGCTCAGCCCGCTGAGCGTGCGGCCGACGGGGGATCTCGGCCGCGATCTGGGCCGGTTCGTCCGCGCCTACCTGGCGGCCTTCAGCACTCCCGCGGCCCGCGCGGCCGCCGCGGGCCTGCTCGCGCACCACCAGACGTCGAACCGGACCGGCCCGCCGGAGGTGTACGTCCGTATGTCGGCGCGACCGCTCTTCCAGGACATCCTGCGCGCCGCGCCACCCGGGACCGTCGACCCCGCCGTGGACCCGGACGACGTGTTCGACATGCTGCTGGGCGCCGTCCTGACCCGCACCCTGCTGTTCAGCGCCACGGCACGCGCCCGCCCCGTCGAGCGGACGGTGGAGATGATCCTCCGGCTGCTACGACCCGCCTGAAGCAGCCGATGAAGCCGAACCGCCGGACCCGACCGCACCGCCGGAACCGCCCGAACCGACGTTCTTCGCCCTGCCCCGCCCCACCTGTGTCCGTACCGCCCCCATGCTCGCGGCGATGACCAGGGCGATCGCGAGGGCCTCGGTGGCGGAGAGCGCCTGGTCCAGGACGAGGAAGCCGGCGGTCGCGGCGACGGCGGGCTCCAGGCTCATCAGGATGGCGAAGGTCGCGGCGGGCAGGCGGCGCAGCGCGAGCAGTTCGAGGGTGTACGGCAGCACGGAGGACATGACGGCGACCGCGCCGCCCAGGGCCACGGTCGTCGGGTCGATCAGCCGGGTCCCGGACTCGGCGATCCCCAGCGGCAGGAACGCCACCGCCGCGACCACCATGGCGAGCGCGAGCCCGTCCGCCTGGGGGAAGCGTCGGCCCGTACGCGCGCTGAAGACGATGTACGCCGCCCACATCGCGCCCGCGGACAGGGCGAAGGCGACGCCGACCGGGTCGAGGGAGCTGAAGCCTCCGCCGCCGAGCAGGAAGACGCCGCCGAGGGCGAGGCCCGCCCAGAGGAGGTTCAGGGCGCGGCGGGAGGTGAGGACCGAGAGGACGAGCGGGCCGAGGACCTCGAGGGTGACGGCGGGGCCCAACGGGATACGGGCGACCGACTGGTAGAAGAGGCCGTTCATCGCGGCCATGGTGAGACCGAAGATCACGACCGTGCCCCAGTCCGCCCGCGAGTGCCCGCGCATCTTGGGCCGGCAGACGGCCATCAGCACGATCGCGGCCACCAGCAGGCGCAGGGTGACGACTCCGAGCGCGCCGGTGCGCGGCATGAGGGTGACCGCCAGCGCGCCGCCGAACTGCACCGAGATGCCTCCGGCCAGGACCAGCCCCACGGGGCCGAGGGCACCCCTCCGGATCGGGGTGCCCTCTCCCGGGGTGGGCGGGGGCGCCAACGCCGGGGCGGCCGAGGACGGAGACGCCGGGGAGGACGGGGCGGCGCTGGGGGTGTTCACGGGGCCTTCCAGGGGCTCGACTCGGAAGTCGTGCATCAAGGTGCACTTCTCAGTCCACAGTAATGGACCAAGTCAGGCACGTGAACCCCTTATGCGCCTGTCCAGGGTGCCTCGTCGCGGAAGAGGGGCCGACCGTCGGGCAGATAGCCGTCAAGGGGGTCCCGCAGAGGATCGGGATCGGGAAGGGAGCCGGGATCGGGGAGGGGGTAGGGGTCGGGGAGGGGGTAGGGATCGGGAGACGACGCACCGGGGTACCAGGCTCCCTCGGCCCCGGACTGCCCGGCGGCCCCGTAGTACGCGTACCGCGGTGCCGCTTCCGCCACGAAGCCCCCCGCGTAGTCCATCGGCACCCCGTCGGGCACCCCCGTCGGCACTCCCACCGGCACCCCGGTCGACATCCCCACCGGCACCGCGCCGGTCGGCATCCCCACCGGCACCGCGCCGGTCGGCATCCCCACCGGCATCGCGCCGCCCACCGGAACCTCCGCCTCCGTGAACAGCGGCAGCCGCAGCTCTCCGGTGTCCATCAGCGCGTTGTTCTGCGATCCGTGCAGACGGGCGTACGCGCCGCCGCGGGCCAGGAGTTCGTCGTGGCGGCCGGTTTCGACCACACGGCCGCGGTCGACGACGAGGATGCGGTCGGCGTCGGGCGCGAGGTTGAGGTCGTGGGTGATCATGATCGTCGTACGGCCCTGCATCAGACGCCGAAGCGGCTTGATCACGCGGCGCGCGGCCATCGCGTCCAGGCCGGTCGTCGGCTCGTCGAGGACGAGGACGGGGGCGTCGCGCAGGATGGCGCGGGCGATGGCGAGCCGCTGGAGCTGGCCGCCGGAGAGGCGGGCCGAGTTGGGGTCGATCCTGGTGTCGTATCCGTCCGGCAGCTTCATGATGAAGTCGTGCGCGTCGGCGGCGCGCGCGGCCTCCACCAGCGCCTCGTCGCTCGCGCCGGGGCGCCCGCAGCCGATGTTGGCGCGCACGGTGTCGTGCAGGACGAGGGTCTCCTGCGGCAGCAGCGTGACGTACTCGCGCAGCCGGGCCAGCGGGAAGTCGCCCACCGGGACGCCGTCGAGGAGCACGGAGCCGGCGTCCGGGTCGTAGAAGCGCAGGAGGAGCTTGGACACGGTGGACTTGCCCGCGCCGCTCGGGCCGGTGACGATGACGAGCTCGCCGGGGTCGACCTGGAAGGACAGGCCACGCAGGGCGTCGGTCTCCGCACCGGGGTAGCGGAAGGTGGCCTCGCGGACCTCCACGGCGCCGTCGGGGCGGCCGAGCCGGCTCTCCGCCGAGCGCGTCGGATCGGCGACCGCGGGCCGCACATCGAGAATCTCGATCAGACGTTCGGCGCCGGCGGTGGCGGCGGCGATGGTCAGGCCGAGCTGGGCCAGGCCGCGCACGGGCGGGTAGAGGTAGCCGAGGAACGCGGCGAAGGCGAGCAGTTGGCCGAGGGTCATCCGGCCGCCGGAGATCTCCCACACGCCGAGGCCGATGACCGCGAGCACGCAGATCGTCTCGATGACCTGGACGAGCTGCTCGTACAGCTCGTTGAGGCGCCCGGAGCGTACGGAGGCCCTGAACCAGGCGTTCGCCTCCTGGTTCAGCCGCCGCCGCTCGGCGTCACGGCGGTCGTACGCCTGGGTGAGGACGATGTTGCCGAGGGACTCCTCGACGACGGAGGTGATCGCGCCGTCGGCGACCCGGCCGTCGCGCGAGACGGACTTGATGGAGCCGGAGAAGCGGCGGGCGGCCAGCCAGAACAGGGGGGCGAGCACGAAGGTCGCCGCGGCGAGGTCCCAGCGCAGCCAGAAGGCGGCGGCCGCGTAGAACAGCGCGCTGAACGCCGCCGACGCCGCGCCCACGAGCCCGGACACGACCATCGTCTCGATCGACTCGACGTCGCTGGTCAGCCGGGACAACAGGTCGCCCTGGCGGTGGCGTTGGAAGAAGTGCGGCGGCAACTGTTGTACGTGGTCGAAGACATGCTCGCGCAGCCGCATCACGAAGCGCTCGGTGACCCAGGTGGCGAGGGAGTTGCCCGCGTAGGCGACGGCGGCGCCGAGCACGGCGACGGCCAGCCATTCGGCGGCCGGGGCCCAGAACGCGGCCAGTGAGCCCTGTTGCAGGGCGTGGTCGGTCAGATCGCTGAAGAGGAGAATGGCGGCGGTCTCGGCGAGGGCTGCCAGAACCGTGCACAGCCAGATGGCCAGCAGCCAGCTCCGCAGCCCCTTGGTCAGCGGCCAGAAGCGCCGGAAGGCGGTACGGGCGGGGATGGTCGGCGTGTCGTGGTCGAGTTCATCGTCGTCCTCGTACGCGTCGTCCTCGTACGCGTGGCACTCGTACCGATCGTCCGCGACCGCGCCGACCCCGGTTTTCGCGTATTCCTCTTGCTTCTCGTACCTCTGATTCTGTCTTTGCCGGGTCATGGCCCTCCTCATTTGAATTGCAGGCCGCGCCGTGGAATTCAAAAGAGAGAGGCCGACGGCGCACCGTCGGCCTCTCCGCTACCGCTCGATCAGCGTTCGTCGTTGGGGAACGGCTTGGGGAGCGGCTTGTGCGCCTTCTTGCGCGGCTTCGGCGCCGGCGGGGGCGGGAGCTGCTTCGACTGGGGCTTGGGGGGCAGGGGGGGCAAGCTTCTTGAAGCTCATGCCAACTCCTTGAGGTTTCTGGCTACGCAATAGCGAGCGCAATAGTGCGATGGTGCGAGAATTCTCTACGGACTCGGGCGGGAATTCCTGGTCGTCACCTCGGTTTTCCCTGCCGCCCGACATGAAGGAACCTACACGGCCCGCACCCCAAGGCACAGCAAAATGCAGCACATGACGACTGTGAATCCCCTTATGAAACCTGAGAGTTGCCTAAAAAACCTGGGAATTGGATATCCACGCCGTCAGTCCGCCCCCCGGTCGACCTCCAGGTCCCGCCTTAGTCCACCCCTTGGTCCAGCGCCTCCGCCAGCGCCTCGGCCAGATGCCGCCCCTTGCGTCCCGCCAGCTGTTCCAGCTGTGTGCGGCAGGAGAAACCGTCCGCGAGAAGCAGGGTGTCGGGGGTGGCGGCCCGCACGGCCGGGAGCAGCTGTTCCTCCGCGCAGGTCTTCGACACCTCGTAATGGCCCTTCTCGAAGCCGAAGTTGCCCGCGAGTCCGCAGCAGCCGCCGGCGAGGGAGCCGGTGAGGCCCGCCGCCTCGCGCAGCCGGCGGTCGGCGCCGTCACCGAGGACGGCGTGCTGGTGGCAGTGGGTCTGGCCGGTCACCGGACGGTCGAGGAACGGGGGTGACCAGTCCGGGGCGAGGCGCTCCAGGGCCTCGGCGAACGTCAGCACCGCCGAGGCGAGGCGCGCCGCGCGCGGGTCGTCGTGCAGGAGCTCGGGGAGGTCCGTGCGCAGGGTGGCGGCGCAGCTCGGTTCCAGGACGACGACGGTGGGTGGCCGCGGGTGGACGTCCGGGTCCAGGAACACGCCCATCAGGTCGAGCGTGCGGCGCATCACCGCGCGGGCGCGGTCGAGTTGTCCCGTGGAGACGTAGGTCAGTCCGCAGCAGACGTGGCCCCGCGCGCCCACCGACCAGGGGTGGTGCGAGAGGGACACGCTCTCCCCGGCCCGCGGCGTCCGCTTGCGCATCACCACCGTCGGCGGGAGCATCACGTCCACCCCCGCCGCCTCCAGCACCCGTACGGCCGCCTGCCCCACGGAGGGCGACAGGTGCTCGGTGAAGGTGTCCGGCCAGAGGATCGCCACCTTCCTCGGGGGCCCGTCGAGCTCCACCTCGGGGCCGTACGCCCCCTCGCGCATCATCCGCCGCACCCGCTCCTTGAACCGCCGCCCCCACCACCGGCTGAACGTCTCCGGTGCCAGGCGCGGGATCTCCCGCTCGGGCGCGATCCCGCCGAGCCGTTTGGCGAGCGCCGCGAACGGCCGTACGGAGGCCAGGGAGTTGAGCAGCGGCGCCGTTCCCGTGCGGTCGACCAGGCGCAGCCACACCGGCAGCCGGCCCATCGTGTAGTGCGCGGCGGGGCGCCTCCTGCCTTCGTAGTGGTGGTGCAGGAACTCCGCCTTGTACGTGGCCATGTCGACGCCCACCGGGCAGTCGGAGCGGCAGCCCTTGCAGGACAGGCACAGGTCGAGCGCGTCCCGGACCTCGGTCGAGCGCCAGCCGTCGGTGACCACCTCGCCCGCGAGCATCTCGTGCAGCAGCCGGGCCCGCCCGCGCGTGGAGTGCTCCTCCTCGCCCGTCGCCCGGAACGACGGGCACATGACGCCCGCGTCGGCGGCCGTCGTACGGCACTTGGCGACCCCCACGCATCTACGCACCGCCGCCGAGAAGTCCCCGCCGTCCGCCGGATATCCGAACGCCACGTCCACCGGCTCGCGCGGCAGCACCGCGAAGCGCAGGTTCTCGTCCAGCCGGTGCGGGCGTACCAGCATCCCGGGGTTGAGCAGGTCGTCCGGGTCCCACAGGTCCTTGGCCCGCTCGAAGAGGCCGACCAGCTCCGTGCCGTACATCCTGGGCAGCAGTTCGGCCCGTGCCTGCCCGTCGCCGTGCTCGCCCGAGAGGGAGCCTCCGTGGGAGACCACCAGTTCGGCCAGTTCCTCGGAGAAGCGGCGGAAGCGGCCGATGCCCGCGCCGGTCAGCAGGTCGAAGTCGATGCGGACGTGGATGCAGCCGTCGCCGAAGTGCCCGTACGGGGTGCCGCGCAGGTCGTGGGCGCTCAGCAGGCGCCGGAAGTCGCGCAGGTACGCGCCGAGCCGGGCCGGCGGCACCGCGCAGTCCTCCCAGCCCGGCCATGCCTCGCTCCCGTCCGGCATCCGGGTCGCGGACGGGCACGGCGGAGAGCAGGGCCTGGGTGTACGGGTGCGTCGGAAGATCGGAAGA
>LRTP01001064.1 GCA_001550305.1 Streptomyces diastatochromogenes | reverse complement strand
CCGCTCCGGCCGCCGCTGGGCGCGCCCCATCGTCATGGAGTCGATCCTGCGCGGCGCCATGGGCCGCATCGGCGGCTACCAGCGGGTGCGCGTCCACTCCGCGAGCGACGCCGCCGTCGCCGGGCACGCCGCCGAGGGCGTGATGCACGCGCTGGCCGAACTCCTCGACAACGCCGCGAACTTCTCGCCGCCGACCGCCGACGTCCACGTCTACGTCGAGGAGGTCCCGGCCGGTGTCATCGTCTCCGTCGAGGACAGCGGCCTCGTCATGGGCGACGTGCAGCTGCGCCGCGCCGAACGCGCCGTCTCCGCGGACGCCGAGAACGCCGCCGACCTCGGCGGCCTCACCGGCACCCGGTTCGGCCTCGCCGTGGTCGGCCGGCTCGCGCGCAAGCACGGCCTGAAGGTGTCCTTCCGGCCCTCCGCACGCGGCGGCACGGGCGTCCTGGTGCTCATCCCCCAGGACATCCTGAGCCTGCCCTCCGCACCGGTCCCGGCCGCCCCGGCGGCGACGGAACCTCAGGCCAAGCCCGCCGCGGCGAACCCGTCCGACGAGGACCGCCCGCTCGCCGAGCCGCGTCCCCAGGCGTCGTACGCC
>LRTP01001063.1 GCA_001550305.1 Streptomyces diastatochromogenes | reverse complement strand
GCCAGGGGCTCCGCCCCCTGGCCCCCGCATCGCCCGAAGGGCTCGTCCTCAAACGCCGGACAGGCTGAAGATGCGCGCCAGCGCACTCGAGGGGCGCGAGGAACTGCGCGACCGGCCCCCACCAGGCCGCAGCCAAACAAACCAGGCGGACGCGGGACGCGGGGCGAAGCCCCCGCCTCAGGGGCGCGGGGAACTGCGCGATCAGCCCCCACCAGGCCGCAGTCAACCGAATCGGGTGGGCGGGGAATGCGGGGCGAAGCCTCCGCCCGTCCGCGGTCAAAAGGACGGCTCGCGGGGGGCGGGGCGGAGCCCCGGGGATGGGGCGGGTAGGGGCGGCGGGGGCGAGGGAAAGTGGGTCCCCGCCCCGTCTCACCGGCCGGACGAGGTGTCCACGACGTTTCGCACAACGGATACGCTCCCACCGTGGCTGATATCCAGATCCCCGCTGACATCAAGCCCGCCGACGGACGTTTCGGCGCGGGCCCCTCCAAGGTGCGCACGGAGGCGCTGGACGCGCTGGCCGCGACCGGTACCTCGCTGCTCGGCACCTCCCACCGCCAGGCCCCGGTCAAGAACCTGGTCGGCAAGGTCCGCGAGGGCGTGCGCGACCTGTTCTCGCTCCCCGACGGCTACGAGGTCGTCCTCGGCAACGGCGGCTCCACCGCCTTCTGGGACGTCGCGACCCACGGCCTGATCGACAACAAGTCCCAGCACCTCACCTTCGGCGAGTTCAGCTCCAAGTTCGCGAAGGCCGCCAAGCTCGCCCCCTGGCTCGCCGAGCCCACCGTCATCTCCTCCGACCCGGGCACGCACCCCGAGCCGGCGGCCGAGGCGGGCGTGGACGTCTACGCCTACACCCACAACGAGACCTCCACGGGCGTCGCCGCCCCCCTCAAGCGCGTCAACGGCGCCGACGAGGGTTCCCTCGTTCTGGTGGACGCCACCTCCGGCGCCGGCGGCCTCCCGGTCGACATCACCGAGACGGACGTCTACTACTTCGCCCCGCAGAAGTCCTTCGCCTCCGACGGCGGCCTGTGGATCGGCGTCTTCTCCCCCGCCGCCATCGAGCGCGCCGAACGCATCCACGCGAGCGGCCGTCACGTGCCGGAGTTCTTCTCGCTCCCCACGGCGATCGACAACTCCCGCAAGAACCAGACGTACAACACCCCGGCCCTCGCCACCCTGTTCCTGCTCAACGAGCAGCTGGAGTGGATCAACGGCCAGGGCGGTCTCGAGTGGTCCACGGGCCGTACAAAGGACTCCTCGACCCGCCTCTACACCTGGGCCGAGGAGAGCAAGTACGCGACCCCGTTCGTCGCCGACCCCGCCAAGCGCTCGCAGGTCATCGGCACGATCGACTTCGCCGACGAGATCGACGCCGCCGCCGTCGCCAAGGTCCTGCGGGCCAACGGCATCGTCGACACCGAGCCCTACCGCAAGCTCGGCCGCAACCAGCTCCGTGTCGCGATGTTCCCGGCGATCGACCCGGCGGACGTCGAGGCACTGACGAAGTGCGTCGACTACGTGATCGAAAAGCTGTAGTCCTCACTCGTACGGAGAGGGGGGCGCCCGGCGCGGGCAATCGCGCCGG
>LRTP01001062.1 GCA_001550305.1 Streptomyces diastatochromogenes | reverse complement strand
GCCGCGCGGCGCCCGCGCCCAAGCCGCGCCTGTCGCGTGCGGGCCCGGGCCGGGTGTGCGCCCCTGTCACAGTTGCGCGAGCTTTTCGAGGACGGGCGCGGCCTCGCGGACCTTCGCCCATTCGTCCTCGTCGAGGGCCTCGACCAGTCCGGCCAGGAACGCGTTGCGCTTGCGGCGGCTCTCCTCGAGCATCGCCTCGGCCTTGTCGGTCTGGGTGACGACCTTCTGGCGCCGGTCCTCGGGGTGCGGCTCCAGCCTGACCAGGCCCTTGGCTTCCAGCAACGCGACGATGCGGGTCATCGACGGTGGCTGCACATGCTCCTTACGGGCGAGCTCGCCGGGTGTGGCGGTGCCACAGCGGGCGAGGGTGCCGAGCACCGACATCTCGGTCGGGCTCAGCGACTCGTCGACCCGCTGGTGCTTGAGTCGACGCGACAGCCGCATTACTGCGGAGCGCAGGGCGTTCACGGCGGCAGCGTCGTCGCCATGGGTGAGGTCAGCCATGTCTTTAGGGTAACTCATTACTCTCTCTAAAGAGCCCCAGGATGCCCGTGACACGGGCCACTGAACCTTTACGTCACCCATATGAGTGAGTCCCTTCCAGAAAGTGACTCCTCGTCCCTCCTGGTCCCGCGACCCTCACTGCATGGGGACCAGCGTGCTCAGCCTGCGGATAGACGGGGAGCTGCTCGACCGGCTCCGACACCATGCCGCCAAACGCGGAATGAGCGTCCAGGACTATGTCGTCCGGACGCTCATTCGCGATGACTTCGACGAGCGGTTCCAGACCGCGGTCGAGGAGACGGAGAAGTTCTACGGGGTCACGTGAGACCCCGTGGGGCCCCTCACGCGACCCCCATGGGGGCCGATCAGGTCAGGCCCAGGGCCGGCATCAGGTAGTAGAAGGCGAACACCGCCGAGACGACGTACATCGCGACCGGGATCTCCCGGGCGCGGCCGGCGGCCAGGCGCAGTACCACGAAGGTGATGAAGCCCATGCCGATGCCGTTCGTGATCGAGTAGGTGAACGGCATCATCACCATGGTCACGAAGGCGGGCATGGCGATCGTGTAGTCCGCCCAGTCGATCTCCTTGACCGAGCCGGAGAGGATCAGGAAGCCGACCGCGAGCAGGGCGGGGGTCGCGGCCTGGGACGGGACCATCGTGGCGATGGGGGTCAGGAAGAGGGCCACGGCGAAGAGCGCGCCGGTGACGACGTTCGCGAAGCCGGTGCGCGCGCCCTCGCCGACGCCCGCCGTGGACTCCACGAAGCAGGTGGTGGCCGAGGAGGAGGTGGCACCGCCCGCGGCGACCGCGATGCCGTCGACGAAGAGGACCTTGTTGATGCCGGGCATGTTGCCCCGCGCGTCCGTCAGCTTGGCCTCGTCGCCGATGCCCATGATCGTGCCCATCGCGTCGAAGAAGCACGACAGCAGCACGGTGAAGACGAAGAGGATGCCGGTCAGCACGCCGACCTTGCCGAAGCCGCCGAAGAGGCTGACCTTGCCGACGAGACCGAAGTCCGGGGTGGCGAGGGGGTTGCCGGGCCACTTCGGGGTGGTCAGGCCCCAGGACGGGACCTTCGCGACGGCGTTGATGATCATCGCGAGGACCGTCATGCTGACGATCGAGATGAGGATGGCGCCGGGCACCTTGCGCATGATCAGCGCGAGCGTGAGCAGCGTGCCGAGGATGAAGATCAGGACGGGCCAGCCGTTGAGGTGACCGTCGGTGCCGAGCTGGAGCGGGACGGTGGTCTGGGCGATGTCCGGGATGCGCGTGACGAAGCCCGAGTCGACCAGGCCGATCAGCATGATGAACAGGCCGATACCGATCGAGATGCCCTTGCGCAGACCCAGTGGCACGGCGTTCATGACGCGCTCGCGCAGACCGGTCGCGACGAGGAGCATCACGATGAAGCCCGCGAGGACGACCATGCCCATGGCGTCCGGCCAGGACATCCGCGGGGCGAGCTGGAGGGCGACGACCGTGTTCACGCCGAGGCCCGCCGCCAGCGCGATCGGCACGTTGCCGATGACGCCCATGAGCAGCGTGGTGAAGGCCGCGGTCAGGGCGGTCGCGGTGACCAGCTGGCCGTTGTCCAGGTGGTGCCCGTACATGTCCTTCGCGCTGCCCAGGATGATCGGGTTCAGCACGATGATGTAGGCCATCGCGAAGAAGGTGGCGAGACCGCCGCGGATCTCGCGGGGCAGGGAGCTGCCGCGCTCGGAGATCTTGAAGTAGCGGTCCAGCGCGCCCTGCGCGGGGCCGGGTCCCGGCTGGTCCGGGGCGGGGGCCTTGGTGGTGGCCGAGGTGGACATGGGTGACCTCATACGTGCGGGGCCTTGCGGGCCAGGACTGGCGCCGGGCGATGGGGGTACCCCCTGCTCGAGCGAAGCCGAGAGCTTGGGGGAGGGCGCCGGGCTGGGGGGAAACATGATCGAGTCTGGCCGCCGCGTGATCACCAACAGGTTTCTCAGATGTTTCTGTTGGAGTTTCGTACGAACAGAAAGAGCCAGACTCAGACCGTTTCAGTATGAACATATGAGTTCGAAATCGCTATCTCCGCGCGTAGACCGTTGGTATACAAGGGGCGCACCGGGTCCGGCGGAGCCGGGGCGGACGGCCTCGTAAGCTGTGTCCATGGCGAAGTGGACCCCCAAGCACGAGGCGCCGGAGCCCCTGGAGGGCCCCGTCGTCGCCACCATCACGGGCGGCACGATCCTCTGGTTCGTCCTCTTCCTGGTGCAGCTGCCGTTCTACGGCTGGTTCGACGACCACGGGCATCTGTGGTGGGTGTGGACCTGCCTGGCCGGCGGGGGTCTCGGCCTGATCGGCATCTGGTACGTCCGTGGGCGCGACGCCGCCCTCAAGAGGGCCGCCACCGAAGCGGAGCAACAGCCCACCGCCACTACGGAGTAACCCTCCGCTGCTGCGGAGCAACCAGCTCCCCCTACAACCACGGCATCACTCGCCGCCGCTCCGGTCCTCCCCTGGTCGGATCTTTGGGGCACTCGGCGGGTGAAGCCGTATTTCCGCACGTACCGTCGAATGCATGACGCACATCGACGCGGGCGCCGAACTCGACCCTGTTCACCCCGTGCCCCTGCCCGCCCCCAAGCGGGCCCCGGGGCTGTCCGCCGCCGAAGTGGCCGAACGGGTCGCCCGCGGCGAGGTGAACGACGTCCCCGTGCGCAGCAGCCGCTCCATGGGCGAGATCGTCCGCGCCAACGTCTTCACCCGGTTCAACGCGATCATCGGTGTGCTCTGGCTGATCATGCTGTTCGTGGCGCCGTTCCAGGACAGCCTCTTCGGGTACGTGATCATCGCCAACACCGGGATCGGCATCATCCAGGAGTGGCGGGCCAAGAAGACCCTGGACTCGCTCGCGGTGATCGGCGAGGCGAAGCCGACGGTCCGCAGGGACGGGGTCGCGGGCGAGGTCAGTACGTCGGAGATCGTGCTGGACGACGTGATCGAGATCGGGCCCGGGGACAAGATCGTCGTGGACGGCTCGTGCGTCGAGGCCGACGGTCTGGAGATCGACGAGTCACTGCTCACCGGTGAGGCGGACCCGGTGGTCAAGCACGCGGGCGACGCGGTGATGTCGGGCAGCTTCGTGGTCGCGGGCGGCGGCGCGTTCACCGCGACGAAGGTGGGACGGGAGGCGTACGCGGCGCAGCTCGCCGAGGAGGCGTCCCGGTTCACACTGGTCCACTCCGAACTGCGCAGCGGTATCTCCACGATCCTCAAGTACGTGACGTGGATGATGATCCCGACCGCGATCGGTCTGGTCATCAGCCAGCTCGTGGTCAAGCAGCACGGCTTCAAGGACTCCATCGCCCGTACGGTCGGCGGGATCGTCCCGATGGTCCCCGAGGGCCTGGTCCTGCTCACCTCCGTGGCCTTCGCGATCGGCGTCATCCGGCTTGGCCGGAAACAGTGCCTCGTGCAGGAACTTCCCGCCATCGAGGGCCTCGCCCGCATCGACACCGTCTGCCTCGACAAGACCGGCACCCTCACCGAGGGCGGCATGGACGTCACCGAGCTGCGGCCCATCCAGGGCGCCGACGAGACGTACATACGCAAGGCCCTCGGGGCGCTCGGCGAGTCCGACCCGCGCCCGAACGCCTCCCTCCAGGCGATCATCAACTCCTACCCGGACAGCGAGGACTGGCGCTGCACCGAGTCGCTGCCGTTCTCCTCGGCCCGCAAGTACAGCGGGGCGTCCTTCAGCGAGGGCAACGGAGAGTCGAGTACGTGGCTGCTCGGCGCCCCCGACGTGCTGCTGCCCGACGGGGACCCGGCGCTCGCCGAGACCGCGCGGCTGAACGAGGACGGGCTGCGGGTGCTGCTGCTCGCCAAGGCCTCGAAGGACCTCGACGACCCCAAGGTGACGGAGGGCGCCCGCCCCACCGCCCTGGTGGTCCTGGAGCAGCGGCTGCGCCCGGACGCGGCGGACACCCTGCGCTACTTCGCCGAGCAGGACGTGAAGGCGAAGGTCATCTCCGGCGACAACGCGGTCTCGGTGGGCGCGGTGGCCGGGAAGCTCGGCCTGAGCGGCACCGTCGTGGACGCGCGCCACCTTCCCGACGAGAAGGAGGAGATGGCGAAGTCGCTGGACAAGGGCACGGTGTTCGGGCGGGTCACCCCGCAGCAGAAGCGGGACATGGTGGGCGCGCTCCAGTCACGCGGGCACACGGTGGCGATGACGGGCGACGGCGTGAACGACGTGCTCGCCCTGAAGGACGCCGACATCGGCGTGTCCATGGGCTCGGGCTCGGAGGCGACCCGGGCGGTGGCCCAGATCGTGCTGCTCAACAACAGCTTCTCGACGCTGCCCTCGGTGGTCGCGGAGGGACGCCGGGTCATCGGCAACATCACTCGCGTCGCGACCCTCTTCCTGGTGAAGACGGTCCACTCGGTGCTGCTGGCCATCCTGGTGGTGTGCTGGCGGGTCGAATACCCCTTCCTGCCCCGGCACCTGACCCTGCTGTCCACGCTGACCATCGGCATCCCGGCGTTCTTCCTCGCGCTCGCCCCCAACACGGAGCGGGCGAGACCGCACTTCGTCCAGCGGGTCATGCGGTACTCGATCCCCGGGGGCGTGGTCGCGGCGGTCGCCACCTTCATCACGTATCTGGTGGCCCGTCATCACTACACCGGGCCGGGCGAGTTGGACGCGGAGACCAGCGCCGCCACGCTGACACTGTTCCTGATCTCGATGTGGGTGCTGGCGATCATCGCCCGCCCGTACACCTGGTGGCGCGTCGCCCTGGTGGCCTCGATGGGCCTGGCGTTCCTCGTCGTACTGATCGTGCCGTGGCTCCAGCACTTCTTCGCGCTGAAGCTGGTGGGCGTGGAGATGCCGTGGATCGCGGTGGGCATCTCGGTGGTGGCGGCGGCCACCCTGGAGTTCCTGTGGAGATGGGTGGACCGCCGCTTTCCCGCGTGAGGCGTGCCGACAGGTGAGCCGGTCACTACCTGACGTCGATGTAGTCACCGGTGGCGTTGACCGCCGGGGTGGTCGCGGTGCCCGCGAAGGCGTAACGGTAGGTGCCGTCGACGGACGCCGTGACCGTCGTCTTCAGCGCGCCACCCGTGGTCGTCTTGATCGTCTTGACCGTGGTGTAGGCGCCGGCGCCCTTCTTCTTGAACTGCAGCTTCACCGGCTGGCCCGTGTAGCCCACGTACTTGCCGTACTCCCAGCTCGCGCGCGTCAGGGCGCCGGTGACCGTGATGGTCCTGCCCTTCTTCACCGGCTCGGGGGCCGCGTTCACCGTCAGCCTGGAGAGGCGCTGGAGCTTGAAGCTGCCCGCCTTCTCCTTCCAGATGAAGTTGGAGTCGTCACCGTTGGCGTCGACCCAGGCGTCCACGTACCAGGTGCCCGCCTGGTCGCTCGTGACGTCGTACACCCGCGGGTCGACGGTGAAGCTGGTGGAGCACGTCGACGTCGTGGCGCTCGCGGCGACGCACTTCACCGAGGACGTGGTGAGGATGCCGTAGCCGGGGCCGTTGAGGGTGATGTCGGCGCTCTTGATGCCCTGGTCGTCGGTGGCGGTGACGGAGACCGTGAACGTCTTGACGGTCGTCGCACCGATGACGACGTCCTTGCCGCCGTTCACGACGACCTTGGTGATCTTCGTGTCCCCCTGGCTGCCGTCCGCGAAGGCCGCGGGCGCCAGGGCGGCTCCGGCGGCGGCGAAGGACACGAGCAGGGCGACAGTGGTGGTGCGCTTGCGCATGGATTCCCCCCATGGGTTGACGTGTCGGCTGACGAACCGGGCGAGGTGCCAAACGACGAACCCGCGCCCCTGGATGGGACGCGGGGAACAGCACGAAACAGCTGGTGGTGACTACTGCACGTCGACGTAGTCACCCGTGGCGCTGACGGCCGGGGTCGTCGTGGTGCCCGCGAAGGAGTAGCGGAAGGTGCCGTCGACGGACGCCGTGACCGTCGTCTTCAGCGCGCCACCCGTGGTCGTCTTGATCGTCTTGACCGTGGTGTAGGCGCTGGCGCCCTTCTTCTTGAACTGCAGCTTCACCGGCTGGCCCACGTAACCCGTGTACTTGCCGGTCTGCCAGTCGGCGCGCGTCAGCGTACCGGTGACTGTGATGGTCCTGCCCTTCTTCACCGGCTCCGGGGCCGCGTTGACCGTCAGCTTGGAGGCGCGCTGGACGTAGAAGCTCTTGACGTTCTCCTTCTGGACGTAGTCGGCGTCCTTGCCCTGCGCGATCGCCCAGACCTTCCAGGTGCCCGCGTCCGCGTTGAGCAGCTGCTGGTTGGCCTGGATCGTGAAGGTCTCCTTGCAGTTCGCGGTCGTGCTGCTGACCGCGGTGCAGGAGGCCTTCGCGCCCCCGTTCTCGTTCGGCACGGCTCCGTTGTCGGAGTCCTCGATGTTCGCGCCGTGATACAGGATCGCCAGCGCCATCTTGATGCCGGAGTTGTCGGAGGCCGTGAAGGTGACCGTGAAGGTCTTCTTCGTGGTCGTGCCGAAGACGACCCCCTTGCCGCCGTTGACGACGACGTTGGAGATCTTGGTGTCACCGTGGGTGACGTCGGTGGGCGACTTCGCCGTGTTCGGCTGAACGGTGCGGGCGAGCGAGGCGGCGCCCGGGACATCGGCGGCGTGAGCGGCCGGTACCACGAAGGCGGAGAGGGCCAGGGCGCCGGAAACGGCTGCCACAGTGGCGCGAATGCGCATGCGATCCCCAAGTGGAGAAAGGGGCCCCGGTGGTGAGTGGTCGTTCCTCACGGCTCGTCTTCCCTTGGGGCCCAAGTGATCATGGAGTCTGTTGACTCGGGTGATCTGATCCACGAGGCGAGCGAATGGTTGTACGACTGGTGGAACCTTTGTGCGGGTATGACGAAGGTCACAGCACGAGCCCGCCGGAGAGGACGCGAACGAACGCTCACGCCCTCCGACGGGCCCGTACGCAGCGCCCTCTGACGGGCCTGTACCCGGCCTCAGTCGAACCAGCGGTCCCGCGCCAGTTCCTCCGTGCGGGACGGGTCCTCCAGCAGGGCCGCGACCTCGAAGCGGCGCGGCCACTGTCCGGCCGCCCAGGCGAGGCCGGCCGCCACGCCCTCCAGGGTGGCGGCGTGCAGCACCCCGTCCCGCGTGCGGCGCCAGTCCAATTCGGTGCCGTCGACGACGAGTTCCTCGTGTTCGACGTACGAGGTGGGGGTCGAGGGGCCCAGCAGGACCCGCACGGACTCCGGTACGTCGTGCTCGGCGCCCTCCGAGGTCACCTCGCCGGTCACCGACTCGCTGAGCCGCCGCACCTGGAACAGCTCGGCGAGATCGGCGGCGCGCGCGGGCCGTACGGGGAGCAGCGGCATGCCGCCGGTGAAGGGCAGCAGGTCGGGCGAGTCGACGACCACGGCGTCGGCGGCGTCCACGACGACCACCTCGCCGTCCACCACGGCCCGCAACTCGTCCGGCAGGGTCACCTGTTCGGGTTCGAGGTCGGCCAAGGCCCCGTAGAGGGCGTGGAGTTGCGCTCCGGAGACCTCGCGGTCGGGGTCGGCGAGCCGGTCGAGGAGTTCGGCGGCGCCGCCGGGCTCGTCCAGGAGGGCGGCCACGGACGTGCGGACGCCCAGCGCCCGCAGGACCTGCTCGTCGTTGAAACCGGTGGCGTCGGCGGCGTCGTACAGGCCGTGCAGGAGGGGGTCACCGCCCTCCGCCCGCAGACCGGCCGGGCGGCGGCCGTCGAGGACGGGGTGGTCGCGCAGCCACCAGGCCGTGTACGGCCGGACGATCTCGTGCGTGCCGTCGGGGAGGAGGATCCGCACCGGCTGGGTGAGCGTGTCCCGCAGGGGCGGCTGGGAGAGCAGGGCGAGTGCCTGCGGCCAGCGGTCGTCGTCGACCAGGTCCAGGTCCCGTACGGCGACGATCTCCGTCGCGACCGGCGGCACCGGCGTGTCGGGCAGCCGGTCGAGGACGTCCTCGCACCACACGTCGACGGCGTCCAGCAGACCCGCGTCGTCGGGTTCGGCGAAGTCCGAGTCGCGGGGCTCCAGTTCGTCCGGGTCGAGGACGACGTCGGTGGCGCGGACGAGGGTGAAGTTGGCGAGCACACCACAGGCCGCGAGCGGCTGTTCGCCCCAGCGGTCGGCCAGCTCGCCGTCGACGAAGGCGAGTTCGTCCTCGCGCATGACCCGCGCGAAGGGGCTGCCGGGCAGGACGAGTTCGCCCGCGGGGAGGAGTTCGCCCTCCTCGTCGGGCAGGGCCAGGGCGCCGAGCCAGGGTTCGTCGCCGGGTTCGAGGCCGGCGTCGCGGACGAGGGCGAGGACGGTGTCCGCCAGCTCCTCCGCGTCCGGGGCGTCCTCGTCCCACGCCCCGCGCTCGTCGTCGAGCGAGGCGGCGACAGCGGCACGCACCTGGGGGGTGGTGAGCACGGCGCGAGGCGTGGCCGGGAGGGCGCCCAGCTTCTCCAGCAGGGGGTGGGCGGCGTCGGGGTGGGCGACCTTGAGGCCGAGGCGGGCGAGGGCGTCGGAGGTGGCGGCCCAGGTGTCGTCGGGAGTGGGGCCTTCGGGGAGCGGCAGCAGGATCTGGCGGGGGCCGATGGTCGTACGGCCGTCGGCGAGCGGTACGGACAGGCCGGAGAGCCGGTCCGGGTCGACGCCGGCGAGGCTGTCGTACAGCCGCCGCCACCAGCCCGGGTCCTTCTCCAGGCCGGCCAGCCGGTCCACGGCCTCGGTGAGCGGGACGCGGGCGACACCCAGCGTCCGCAGCTCCACCCGGCGTTCCAGCCCGGCGGGCAGCAGGCTGGGGATCACCTCGGCGAGGACGCGCACGGTGTCGGCACCGGCGCCCTCGACGATCTCGGCGTCGCGCGGCCGCAGGGCGTCCGGGTTCTCCGCGATCTCCGCGAGGCCGATCCCGATCCCGGCCGCGTCGCTCTCGCCCTCGGGCCAGTCCGCCGGAGTGTCCTGGTCCTTGGCCTGCGGGACGGCGGGCGGCAGGAAGGCGGTGCGCGGCAGCCGGTCCAGGATCGCCTGGCGCAGGGTGCCGTCCAGCTCGCCCTTGCCGAGGGGGCCGGGCACGAGGTCGATGATCCCGGTGTCCACCGGGCGCCAGGCGGCGAGGAGTTCGGCGTAGGCGTCCGCGGCGCGCTCCACCAGGAACTCGGTGAGCGGGCCGGGCGCGGCATGGCGCCGGGTGGTGTCGAGCGGGAGGGAGGCGATGAGGAGGGCCGGCACGCCGAGGGGTTCGTCGCTGGGCGTGGGCGCGTGCACGACGGGGCTGGTACGGGGCCGGGCGGGCGTGCCGTCCTCGTCCACCGGGACGGCCCAGGTCACCGACCAGTGCGGGCGCAGGCGCTCCTCTACCGGGCGGTCGGCGAGCAGGGCGGGGTCGAGGGGGCCGTGGTGGGAGACGGTGCGGTAGGGCGTGGTGCCGTGACGGGAGTCCTCGATGGTGACGCCGTGCTCGTCGCCGCGGCGCCGCAGCGTGCGTACGTCCTCGCCGCCCTCCCCGACCTCGACGATCACTTCCTCCAGGCCCGGGAGGGCGAGCAGGAGGGCGTCGTCGATGTTCTGCAGGAGGCGCTCGGCGAGGCCCTCGGCGGCGGGGTCGCGCAGCGGGAGGATCACGACGGTGTCGTACGGGTCCGGGGCGGTGCCCTCGGCCGCGAACGGCAGCCGGAGCAGCGGCACATGACCGTCGCGCCGACGGATCTCGTCCCCGAGGCCCGGGCTGTGGCGGGCGGTGTCCGACGCCAGTTCGCGGGCCTCGGCGAGGGACCAGCGCAC
>LRTP01001061.1 GCA_001550305.1 Streptomyces diastatochromogenes | reverse complement strand
GCCGGCCGACCACGGCGGGCTCGTCGGTCACCGCGAGGACGGCCGCGAAGCCGACGCCGAAGCGGCCGACGGCGGTGTCGTGCGCGTCCCGCTTCGCGGAGGCGCGGAGGGTGGCGAGGGATTCGACGCCGGCCGCGTCGAGGGGGGCGCCGGTGTTGGCCGCGAGGAGTACGCCGTCGCGCAGGGTGAGGCGGAGCCGGCCGGGGACGCCGGCGCGGGCTGCCGCGTCGGCGGCGTTCTGGGCGAGCTCGACGACGAGCCGGTCCCGGTAGCCGCCGAGGACGAGGTCCTCCTCGGCGTTGGCGTCCTCGCGGAACCGGGCCGGGCTGGTGGCCCAGGCGTCCTGCACGCCGCGGCGCAGGCGGGCCGTGCCGAACGGGTCCGCGCCCTCGGCTGCCGGCCGCACGAACTTGCTCACGGTTCACTCTCCCTCTCGCTTCGTGCGATCGCGAGCGCTGGGCTCGGCCGCGGCACGAAGGTACCGCGCGGCGGAAGGGGTTCAGGCCCGGGCCACGGTGCGTACGAGCCGCCGCGGGCCTCTGAACCGGGGCTACGCCCCGGATCCCCGCCCGCAGATCTCCTGTCTGCGGGCCGGTGACGGCTGGTCGCGCAGTTCCCCGCGCCCCTGAAAACCCCGGGGCACCCGACGTTCCAGGGCCCGTACCTCCGCCCACCCGAATCGCCCGCCTCGGGCACCGGCCGCCCCCGAGGCGGGGGCTTCGCCCCGTATCCCCCGCCCACCCGATTCAGTTGACTGCGGCCCGGTGGGGGCTGATCGCGCAGTTCCCCGCGCCCCTGAGGCGGGGGCTTCGCCCCGCGTCCCCTGCCCGCCCGGTTCGTTTGGCTGCGGGCCCGGTGGGGGCTGGTCGCGCAGTTCCCCGCGCCCCTCAAGTGCGCTGGCGCGCATCTTCAGCCCGTCCGGCGTTTGAGGACGAGCCCTTCGGGCGATGCGGGGGCCGCGGCGTAGCGATGCGGGGGTTCGGGGCGGCAGCCCCCGGCGGAGTGCAGGGGGCGGAGCCCCCGCGG
>LRTP01001060.1 GCA_001550305.1 Streptomyces diastatochromogenes | reverse complement strand
TGGGGTGCAGGGGCGGAGCCCCGCGGGGGTGCAGGGGGCGTAGCCCCTGGCGGGGTTGAAGGGGCGGAGCCCCGCGGGGGTGCAGGGGGCGTAGCCCCTGGCGGGGTTGAAGGGGCGGAGCCCCGCGGGGGTGCAGGGGGCGTAGCCCCTGGCGGGGTTGCAGGGGGCGTAGCCCCTGGCGGGGTTGCAGGGGGCGTAGCCCCTGGCGGGGTTGCAGGGGGCGTAGCCCCTGGCGGGGTTGAAGGGGGCGTAGCCCCTGGCGGGGTTGAAGGGGCGGAGCCCCTGGGGATGGGACGGGTAGGGGCGGCGGGGGCGAGGGGAGTTACGAGTGGCCCAGTTCCGCCGCGGTTTCGTCGGGGGTGAGGGAGACCGAACCGGAGTCCGGGGACGGGCGCAGCGGGAAGGGGTCGACCCGGGTCTCGTCGATGACCGGAGGAGCCGGGCGGGGAGGCTTGGGCATGACCGCGGCCTCGGAGTGGCCTCCACAGCCGTAGGAGAGCGAGACGACACGCCCGTCCGCCGGAGAGAACTCGTTCGCGCAGACACCGAACGCCTGTCCGAGCGAGCCCCCGATGGGGTTCAGGAAGCCACAGCTGACGCAGGACGCGGGCGCGGCCTGGGCCATCGCCGTCTTGGGGCCGTACGACTCCTCCCAGCGATCGGCCGCGACATGCAGGCCGTAGCGGGACAGAACACGGGCCCGGCGCAGGCCCAGTTCCTCCGCGACGGCCGCGATCGAGCCGCGACGCGGGGCGAACGGCAGATGCGCGGGGGTGCCGGCGGTGACCTCGGCGTCCTCCGCCTCGACCAGTTCCGCCATGTCCTGGGAGACCGCGGAGTTCGGCGCGGGCTCGTCCTCCCCGGAGAAACCGGGCTCCAACCGCAGATCCTCCGCGTCCGTGGGCAGCAGGTCGCCCGGGCCCATGTCCCCGGGGCGCAGCCGCTCGCTCCAAGGCACCCACTCGGGGGCGAGCAGGGACTCGGGGCCGGGCAGCAGCACCGTCTCGTCGAGCGTGACGAGCTTCGCGCGGGAGGCACGGGCGACAGTGACGGCCCAGCGCCAGCCGCGGTACCCGAACTCCTTGCACTCGAAGTAGTGCGTGACAACGCGGTCCCCCTCGGAGACCAGTCCCACGTGCTCGCCGACGACGCCGGGGGCGGCGGCCTCCTCGGCGGCGGTGCGCGCGAGGTCGACGGCCTCGGCGCACAGGCGGTCGGGGGTGCGGCTTCGCGTTGTCGCTGCGCTCACAGGTATCGCTTCTCTCCTACGCCGTCTCACGGGTGCGCCATTCCTCGGCGGGAGTGCGGACGGAGCGGACCGGTGGGCCGCGTCGACGTCCACGCCCGATCGCACTCGGGCGCACCTACGTCATCCATTCTGCGGGATGACCGAGAGGCGCGCGGCCGAGAACAACCGCCGCAGGCGCGCTACGCACGCTACCTTCTCCTGAGCCCTGGGCCCACACCGGCGGGGCGCTTCCGCACTCCGCGCCAGGTTTCCGGACCGCTCCGAAGCAGTGTTTTCCCACCCCATACCCCCTCTGGTACGGATCGAAAAGAACCTCGCACAACTGTCGCGGTCGGCCGGAAAACGCTCCTCGCCCCCGCCCCGGTCCGGTTCGACACCCCGACACGCGACCCGCGGACGGCCCGTCACCAGCCCACTCGGCCGCCATACGCGCGGTAACCGCACTACGTACGCACTTCTCGGGGCACTATTGCGGAGTGGCAGCCGCGAGGTCGTCCCAAGGAGCCGCCGGTGTCGGCGCTGCCAAGGGCGGCACCAGAAGTGGCGGATCGGGCCGGATGACCGGTTCCGTCCGCGCGGTGGGCCGTGCCCTGCATTTCCCGGTGACCGGAACGGCGCGCGGGATCCGCAAGGCGACGCACGCGCACGGGGCGGGCGAATCCGGCCTCGGGAAACTGATCGAGCTGCACGCGGTGAACGGCGCCGGCGATGTCATGATCACCGTCGCGCTCGCCTCCACCGTCTTCTTCTCGGTGCCCACCGACGAGGCGCGCGGGCGCGTCGCTCTCTACCTCGCCATCACCATGGCGCCCTTCACCGTCCTCGCCCCGGTGATCGGCCCGCTGCTGGACCGTCTGCCGCACGGCCGCCGGGCCGCGATGGCGGGCGCGATGTTCGCCCGGGCCATGCTCGCGCTGCTGCTGTCGGGCGCGGTCGTCACCGGCAGCCTGGAGCTGTATCCCGCCGCGCTGGGCGTGCTGGTCGCGTCCAGGTCGTACGGGGTCGTACGAAGCGCCGTGGTCCCGCGGCTGTTGCCACCCCGGTTCTCCCTGGTGAAGGCGAACTCCCGGGTCACCCTGGGCGGACTCCTGGCCACCGGTGTCGCCGCGCCGATCGGGGCGGGGTTGCAGGCCCTCGGCCCGCGCTATCCGCTCTACGGCGCCTTCGTCATCTTCATCGCGGGCACGTTCCTGTCGTTCACGCTGCCGCCCAAGGTCGACTCGGCCAAGGGCGAGGACCGGGCGCTGCTGGTCGCGGACGAGGAGCATCTGCACGGACCGCAGCTCATCAAGGACAAGGTGCGGCGGCCGGGGCTGCGCACCGTCGGTACGGCCGTCACCCACGCCCTCGGCGCCAACGCCGCCCTGCGCTGTCTCTCCGGCTTCCTGATCTTCTTCCTCGCCTTCCTGCTCCGCGAGCACCCGCTCACCGGCGAGAGCGCGGCCGTCTCGCTCGGGATAGTGGGCGTCTCGGCTGGCGCGGGCAACGCACTCGGCACGGCGGTCGGGGCCTGGCTGAAATCGCGCGCCCCGGAGATCATCATCGTGACGGTCGTCGCGTGTGTGCTGGGGGCCGCGATCACCGCCGCCATATTCTTCGGGGCCTTCCTGGTGGCCTGTCTGACGGCGGTCGCGGGGTTCTCGCAGGCGCTCGCCAAGCTCTCCCTGGACGCGCTGATCCAGCGGGACGTGCCGGAACTCGTCCGTACGTCGGCGTTCGCGCGCTCGGAGACGCTGTTGCAGGTGGCCTGGGTGTTCGGCGGCGCGATCGGCATCGTGCTGCCCCTCAACGGCACGCTCGGCCTGTCCGTGGCCGCCGCGATCGTCGCCGTCGGATGGCTGACCACCGTGCGGGGGCTGCTCGGCGCGGCACGGCACGGGGGCCCGGTGCGGTCACGCGTGGCCTGAGGGCGGCACGCCGTACCCCACGTGGGGGGAGCGGTGGACGTGCCCGATAGCCTTCGGCCATGACCTCCCTGCCCCGCGGCAGAGCCGCCAATGGACATCGCCGTCGCGCCGTTGCCGCTCTCGGCGCCGTTTCCGCCGGACTTCTCGTCCTGTCCGCCTGTGACAAGCCGACGCCGCTGGCCACCATCACAGTCGGCAAGAACTCCGTGAGCTCCGAGACCGCCTGCTACAACGACGGCAAGGAGGTGAAGGCCGCGGACCTGGCCAAGTGCCTCACGAGCTCGGACATCAAGTCCATCAAGGTCGACCCCGACGAGACCGTCCGGTTCGGTGTGGACCCGAAGATCGCCGACAACGGCTGGACGATCCTGATGAACGGTCAGCCGCTGACCGACTCCAGCAAGAAGACGTACCGCACGATCCCGGGCAGCGTGTTCTTCAACGCGCAGTACGGCGCGAGCGGCAACTCCACGCGCGTCTCCATCAAGGAGGGCGACAAGACGGTGACCGGGCTGTGGACCTTCAAGTTCAAGAAGGACGCCTGATCGCTGCCGCTGGGCTGAAGGTGCTGGTGGCCACCGCCGTTCCCGTGGAGAGGGACGCGGTGGCCGGGGCGTTCACTGCCACCGGCCGTTCGCTGCGGCTGCCCGGGACGACCCTGGAGCGGCTGTCGTCGGCCTCCCGCGACAGCGCTGAAGCCCGCGTGACCCTCGATCTGCTGGCCGCCGGGGTGGGGCCCGCTCCGGCCGCGTCGTCCACCGCGGGCGCGCTCACCGCGGCCGCCCTGGACGGCACCCCCTACGACCTCGTCGTCTCCACCGGCATCGGGGGCGGTTTTCAGCCTGAGGCCCCGGTGGGATCCCTCGTCGTCGCCGACGAGATCACCGTGGCGGACCTGGGCGCCGAGACCGCGGACGGGTTCCTGCCGGTCACCGAGCTCGGGTTCGGGACCGTCAGCCACCGTCCACCACCATCACTCGTACGAGAAGTCGTGTCGGCCACGGGTGGACGCGCCGGAACCGTACTGACCGTGTCCACCGTGACCGGCAGCGCCGAGCGCGCCGCCGAACTGCGGGCCCGCCACCCGCGCGCCCTCGCCGAGGCCATGGAGGGCTTCGGGGTCGCCGAGGCGGCCGCCGCGCACGGTGTGCCCGTCCTGGAGATGCGCGCGATCTCCAACCCCGTCGGCCCGCGCGACCGCGCCGCCTGGCGCATCGGAGATGCTCTCGCGGCCCTCACCGAGGCGTTCGGGAAGCTCGCGCCCGTCCTGGAGAGTTGGAACCCACATGACCCAGACCACCAGCCCTGAGAAGACGCTGCAGATCGCGTACTCGCCCTGCCCGAACGACACCTTCGTCTTCGACGCCTGGGCCCACGGCCGCGTCCCGGGCGCGCCCGCGCTCGACGTGACCTTCGCGGACATCGACATCACCAACGGCATGGCCGAGCGCGGCGAGTTCGACGTGCTGAAGGTGTCGTACGCCGTCCTGCCGTACGTCCTCGACGAGTACGCGCTGCTGCCGTGCGGGGGCGCGCTGGGCCGGGGCTGCGGGCCCCTGGTCCTCACCCGGGAGCCGGACGCGGACCTGACCGGGCGCACGGTCGCCGTGCCGAGCGAGCGGTCGACCGCCTACCTGCTCTTCCGTCTCTGGGCCGCGGACACCGTTCCCGGCGGGGTCGGCGAGATCGTCGTCATGCCCTTCCACGAGATCATGCCGGCGGTGCGGGACGGGAAGGTCGACGCCGGACTCGTCATCCACGAGGCCCGTTTCACGTACCAGAACTACGGGCTGCACAATCTCGCCGACATGGGCGAGCACTGGGAGCGCACGACCGGACTGCCCATCCCCCTCGGCGCGATCATCGCCAAGCGCGCGCTGGGCGAGGAGCGTCTGAAGGGCCTCGCCGACGCCGCCCGCGCCTCGGTCCGCGCCGCCTGGGACGACCCGCAGGCCTCGCGCCCCTACGTCCTCGAACACGCTCAGGAGATGGACCCGGCCGTCGCCGACCAGCACATCGGCCTGTACGTCAACGAGTTCACCGCCGACCTCGGGGAGGACGGCTACGCCGCGATCCGGGGCCTGCTCACCCGCGCCGCCGCCGAAGGACTGGTCCCGGCACTCGGACCCCACGCCCTGTCATTCCCCTGATCCCCTGCCGACGGCACGGACGGGGCCGAGGAGCTGATCAAGCCCCTCGGCCCGGATACGCTTACGGCGCTTCCTTCCGCCCGCCCGCGGGCTACACGTCGAGTTGGTCGGCGACCGCGCGCAGGAGGCCCGCGATCTTCTTGCCGGAGGCCTTTTCGGGGTAGCGGCCCTTCTCCAGCATCGGCGTGATGTTCTCGAGAAGGGTCGTCAGATCCTGCACGATGGAGGCCAGTTCGTCCGGCTTGCGGCGCTGGGCGGCCGCGACGGAGGGGGTCGGGTCCAGGATGGTCACCGAAAGCGCCTGGTCACCGCGCTGGCCGGCGACGACGCCGAACTCCACGCGCTGGCCGGGCTTGAGCACATCTACTCCGGCGGGCAGGACCGAGGAATGAACGAAGACGTCGCCGCCGTCGTCGCGGGAGAGAAAGCCGAAGCCTTTCTCGCTGTTGAACCACTTGACCTTGCCGGTAGGCACGTCTGTCCTCGTCCTCGTACTCGTCGGAAACTGCTCTGAAACTGCACGGGCGCACACTCGGGCCGTTGCACGGGCAACGGTCGGAAACTGCCCCGGATAGCACTACAGCGGGTCGTCGGACCCGCCGGTACCAAGGCTAATGGTCCCGGGGCCGGTGACAAGACGTCGCCGGATTGTTCCTTCGCGCTGGGAACTACCCTGGTCCGGTGCGTGACAAAACCCAACCGAATTCCGCAGAGCCCGGTGACCGGCTGATCCGTGCCGGTGCCATCGTGTTCTTCGTCGGAGCCGTGGCCACACTCGTCACCGTGGCCCCGCTACTCCTCCATACGACGCCTTTTCCGACGTACATGTTCGGCTTGAGCATGCTCATGGGCGTCGGCTTCCTGATCGCCGCGGCGGGGGTGTTCCGGTCCGTCGCCGCGGGACGCCGTCAGGCCCGCGCGATTCAGGCCCGTACGGCCTCCCGGTAATCCCCCCGGTAGTCGCTCAGCCACGCCGGGAACTCCGTCAGGTCGGCCAGCACGACGTCCGCGCCCGCCGCGCGCAACTCCGCCGCGTCGCACGGGCCGGTGGCGACCGCGACGGAGTACGCGTCCGCGGTGCGCGCGCCGCGGACGTCGCCGGTGTGGTCGCCGACGTACACGCTCGCGCCGTGCTCCCGCAGCGCCTGCGCCTTCTGCTCGGCCCACAGGTTGCCGACGACCGCGTCGGCGTCGATGCCCAGGTGGTCCAGATGCAGCTTGGCGTTGGGCTCCCACTTCGCGGTGACGACGACCGCGCGCCCGCCCGCCGCGCGGACCGCCGCGACGGCCTCGCGGGCGCCGGGCATCGCGAGTGTGCCGGTGATGGCGTGCACGGGGTACATCTCGCGGTAGAGGTCGGCGATCGCGGGCACCTGGTCCGCCGGGAACCAGTTGATCAACTCCTCCGCCAGCGGCGGTCCGAGCCGCGTGACGGCCAGGTCGCAGTCGATGTACGTCCCCGTGCGCTCCGAAAGCGCCCGGTAGCAGGCGTGGATGCCGGGGCGGGAGTCGATCAGGGTCATGTCGAGGTCGAAGCCGACGGTCAGCAGGTGGGGAGTCCGGGGGGTCGTCGATGCGATAGGCATATGGACCATTGTGCCCACGTGCCCAGATGCCCATGTGGTGGCTGGTGGTGGCCCGTCGCGCGGGTCAGCGGCGTCGCTGTGAGCGCCACACCAGGTACAGCGCCGAGGCCACGGCCGCGCCCCTGACCACCCACGGCCAGGTCTGCGCGACCGCCTCGTTCATGTGCCCCTTGACGATCGGATCGCCCCAGCGGCCGTCCGTACGGCCCCACAGCCAGACGACGCCCGCCGTCAGGGCCAGCCCCGGCATGCCGAGCACGGCCCACTTCGACTCGACGGGGCTCAGCCGGCGGGAGGCCCAGGCGATGAGCCAGCCGAGGCCGAGGGCGAACCAGTTGCCGAGGACGGCGCCGACGACGAGGAGGACGGCGGCCAGCAGAAGGAGGGGGTTGCTCCAGTTGCCGGGGCGGGGGAGCCGGCGACGGGGCGCGACGGCGACGTCGGACTCTTCGACGGGTGCGGGCTTCTCGGCCTTGGGCGACTTGGCCACCTTGGCCGTCTTGGAGGGCTTGGAGGGCTTGGAGGGCTTCGGCCCCGCTTCCTCGACGGCGTCGGATTCGTCCTCGTCGTCGTCCTCGTGCCTCGGTGGTGGCTTGAGCAGTTCGGGGATCTCCACGCCGCCGACGAATCCCGGCACGCTGTCCCCCAGCCCGAACGGGCTGGTGTCCTTGCGCCACCAGTCCGGATCCGCGGAGCTGTCGCCCAGTTCGTGCGTGGGCGCGAGGTGGGGCGGGGAGGGGGCGCCGTCGGCCTCGATGGGGCGGGGCGCGGGTTTCGGCTCCGCCGGGCGCGGCCTCGGGACGACTCGGCGCAGGCCCTTGGGGCGGTCGTCGGCCTCGCCGGCGCGCTGGGTGGGGACGGCGGCCCAGGTGTCCGTACCGGCCTCGGAGGCACCCTCGCGGGCGGCGGTGACGATGTCGTCCGGGGTGCCGAGGCGGGAGAGGATGCGGCGGACGGCGGCCGGGCTGTCGACGGGGGCCTTCGCCCGGCGTCGGTCGATCTCGTTGCGCAGCTCCGACACGAGTCGCATGCGGGTGGCCGAGGGCAGCTGGCGCTGCTGGGCCAGGTCTCCGACGCGGCTCAGATAGTCGAATACGAGCTGGTCGCTCTCAATCCCCACGAAGTCCCCTCCGGGGCGCGCACGTTGTAGACCCCGCGGCCACGACGGTACCGCGTACACCCCGAGTTCCTCGCCCCCGCCGCCCGCACCGGTGGCTCCGCCCCCAGACCCAGTTCCCCGCGCTCGTGAAGGGGCGCCGGGGCGCAGCCCCGTGCCTCAGGGGCGCGGGGAACTGCGCGATCAGCCCCGACCGGCCGTCAGCCGGGCAACACACCCGGGGTCCGGGGCGTGGCCCCGGGGATGGGACGGGTAGGGGCGGCGGGGGCGAGAAACCACTACCGTTGAGCGGATGAGCACAGAGGAGCACCCCACGCCGGACCGA
Source organism: Streptomyces diastatochromogenes (assembly GCA_001550305.1). Classification (GTDB taxonomy): domain Bacteria; phylum Actinomycetota; class Actinomycetes; order Streptomycetales; family Streptomycetaceae; genus Streptomyces; species Streptomyces mirabilis_D. The sequence continues at coordinate 1,494 of LRTP01001060.1, read as the reverse complement.
ACCCCGGACCCCGCCCCGCAGGGCACCGCTCCGCGCTCCCTCGCGGAAGCCCTCCGCGCCCGGGACGACGCCTCCCTGTCGGCCCTCCTCCGCACCCGCCCCGACCTCATCACCCCCGTCCCCACGGACCTCACCCAGCTCGCCACCCGCGCCGGCACCCGGGCCTCGGTGGTCCGCGCCCTGGAGCGCCTGGACCGGTTCGCGCTCCAGACCGCGGAGGCCCTCGCCGTCGCGTCGGAACCGGCGGCGCACGACGAACTGCTCGCACTGCTGGCGGGCGACGACAACGACCCGGCGGTCACGGCGGCGTTCCCGCGCGCTCTGGGGACGCTCCGCGAGCAGGCCCTGGTGTGGGGCCCCGACGACCGCCTGCGCCTCGTACGGACGGCGCGTGAGCTGCTCGCGCCGTCCCCCCAGCACCCGTCCCCCACCGGCCTGGGCCCGACCGTCGCCGAAGCCACGGCCGGGATGTCCCCGGGGCGTATCCAGGAGATCGTGGCCGAGGCCGGACTGCCGACCACCCACGACTCCGTCTCCGCCGTCGCCTCGCTCACCGCACTGTTCACCGACCGGGCCCGGATGTCGGCGCTCCTCGACACCGCCCCGGCCGAGGCGGTGGACGTGCTGTCCCGGCTGGTGTGGGGGCCGCCGTACGGCCAGGTGACCGCCGACCCGGCACGCCATCTGCGCTGGCTGATCGACCGCGGGCTGCTGCTGCCGACGGCGCCCGGCACGGTCGTACTGCCCCGGGAGGTCGCCCTGCATCTGCGGGCGGGCCGCGCGCACCGGGCGACGGAACCGGTGGCCCCGGCGGTCGAGTCCGCGCGGACGCACCGTCCACAGGTTGTGGACAGTGCGGCGGCGGGCCAGGCGTACACGGCGCTCGCCACCGTCGAGGAGCTGCTGAAGGACTGGCACGAGGGCGGGCCCGTCGTACTGCGCGCCGGTGGGATCAGCGTGCGGGACCTGAAGCGGACGGCGGTGGCGCTGGACGTCGCGGAGCCGGTGGCCGCGTTCTGGGTCGAGCTCGCCTACGCGGCGGGACTGCTGGCCTCGGACGGGGAGGCCGACGAACGGTACGCGGCCACCCCCGCCTATGACGAGTGGCTGGAGAGGCCCGCCGCCGAACGGTGGGCCATGCTCGCCTCCGCGTGGCTGGCCGCGACCCGTACGGCGGGCCTGATCGGCGGGCGGGACACGAAGGACCGTACGTTGTCGGCGCTGGGCCCCGGCCTCGACCGCTCGGCGGCCCCCGAGGTCCGCCACCGCGTCCTCACCCTCCTCGCCACCCTGCCCGAGGGCGCCGCCGCCACCCCGGACTCGGTCCTCGCCCACCTCCAGTGGGAGCGTCCGCTGCGCGGGGACCGGAGCGCGGCCGAGGATCTGCGGACCCGGCTCGCCCGGTGGACGCTGTCCGAGTCGGAGCTGCTGGGAGTCACCGGCCGGGGCGCCCTCTCGGCGCAGGGGCGGGCGCTGCTGGGGCTGCCGTCGGCG
>LRTP01001059.1 GCA_001550305.1 Streptomyces diastatochromogenes | reverse complement strand
CGCCAGCCCGTCGTCCACCACCAGGACCGTCCGGCCCTCGTACCGGGCCGGCTGCCGCTCGCCCCGGTAGTGGCGGGCCCGCTGCTGCAGGACGCCGCGCTCGTGTTCCTCCACCGCCGCCAGGGCACGGTCCGTCACACCCGTCCCCCGCAGCACCTCTTCGTTGATGACACGGACGCCTTCCTCGCCGATGGCGCCCATGGCCAGCTCCGGCTGGAAGGGCACCCCCAGCTTGCGCACGAGGCAGACGTCGAGCGGAGCGCCGAGAGCCTCGGCGACCTGCGCGGCGACCGGGACGCCGCCGCGGGGAAGTCCCACGACCACGAGGTCCTGGCCCTTCAGGTGGTGCAGCCGGGCGGCGAGCTGCCGGCCCGCGTCGATTCGATCAGCGAAGTACATGGTCGCCTCCCGGGTGAGGTGAGCTCCTCGGGTCCCGAGTGAAGTCCGGTCCGCACTGCAGGGCGGAAAATCAATGCCGGGCGGAAAAGTCCGTTCCCTCCGGACAAGTCCATTATGGAGCGCCGCCACTCGCGGCTCCCAGGACCGGCCGGACGGTGAGAGTGCCGTCCGGGTCGAGGTCGACCCGTGAGCCGTAGGCCCGGCTGATCCGGCTCAGAACGTCCCGCACCCACCGCGAGTCCTCGACCGTCGCACGCTCCAGCCGCATCCGCCGGGACCGCATCGGGACGACGCGCACGTGGTCGAACCTGCCGCCCTCCGGGTCCACGGTGACGAAGTACAGCAACCGGAGGTCGTCCCGGTACTCCTCGTAGCCGCCGATGCCCTCGTAGTCGTTGATCAGGTCGCCGCAGCCGTGGGTGATGAGCTTTCCCCGGTACGACTCCAACGGCCGCGGATGGTGCGAGGAGTGCCCGTGCACGACGTCCGCGCCGCCGTCGACGAGCGCATGGCCGAAAGCGGACCTGGTCACGCGGGACGAGGTAGCCCCAGTTGGAGCCCCAGTGGACCGAGACGACCACGATGTCGCCCGGCCGCTTGGCCGAACGCAGCCGGGTCGCGATCCCGGCCGCGGCGGCGTCCGACGGCTCGGCGACGAAATCGACCCCGCTGCGCTGCGCCGTGGCGGCCCAGCCACGGGGTATGCCACTGGAGGCCACCCCCACGGAGAAGACCAGGATGCGCCGGCCGCCTGTGACGGGGACGATCGCGGGACGCCGGGCCTCGTCGGCGTCCCGCCCCGCTCCCGGCGCGCGAAGACCCGCGTCCGCCAGGGCGTCGAGGGTCTCCTCCAGCCCGCGGCGGCCGTAGTCCAGCACATGGTTGTTGGCCAGGGCACAGGCGTGCGGACCGGCGGCGGCGAGGGCGGGCAGGTTGGCCGGGTGCATCCGGTAGTGGATCTCTTTGCCGGGCGCGGCCTCGTCGTTGCGCGTGACGGCGGTCTCCAGGTTGAGGATCCTGGCGTCGGGGGCCACCGCGGCGAGCACATCCAGCGCGTCGCCCCAGGGCCAGGTGAAGCCGGCCGGGCGGGGAATCACGCCGTTCGCCGCCTCGGCCAGCTCCACATAGGCGCGGGCGTCCTTGACGTACGACTCCCGCAGCTTCGGATCGCCGGGGTGCGGAAGGATCTGGTCGACTCCCCGGCCGAGCATCACATCACCGGCCAGGAACAGTGTGACGAGGCCACCGCCCATGCCTCCAGGCTAGGACCTGTGGCCGGACACCGTCGCGATCCACTTGACGAAGTCGCCCGGGTCGTTGTCCGCGCCGTGGCCGGCCACAACCACGGTCACCCTGGCGTACCGGTCCGCGATCTCGCACGCTCGGACTCCCGGTTGGCCTCCCTGACCCGCGCTCGCAGCGCCTCCTCCGGCGCGCACGCACGCAACACGTCCGCCAGCCGCACCGCGGTACGCACGTTGCACCGCCCGAGCGCGACCAGCGCGAACGGCTCCTCGCTCGCACCGGTCACCGGATCGACCCGCAGCGAGGGCAGAACGATACCGACGCCTTCCAGGGCCGCCCGGAGTTGTGCCACCACTTCTTCTGTCGACGTCGCGTCCATGATCCCGCCTTCTCCACTCTGAGTGTCCATGTTCACCACACAGAGTGGCCAACCTGTCTCTAACCTGGCCAGAGACGGCGTCCCAACAACCCAGCGTGTGTGACAGGGAGTTGCCATGCCAGGACCGAAGGATCTCGACCCGTCCGCGTCACCGCGTGCCCTGCTCGGCGCCGAGTTGCGCCATGCTCGTGAGAACGCGGGCCTCAGTCAGGACGAGTTGGGCCAGCCTCTGTTCGTCAGCGGTTCGTTCATCGGCCAGCTGGAGGCCGGAACGCGGCGCATGCACCTCGAATACGCCCGTCAGATAGACGAGATCCTCGACGCGAACGGCTTCTTCGAGCGCAACTGCAAGGCACTCGCGAAGTCCAGGTACCCGGACCACTTCGCCGAGGCGGCGGAGGCGGAGGCGATCGCGACGGCGATCAGGGAGTACGCGGCTCTGCTGATCCCGGGGCTGCTGCAGACGGAGGGGTACGCGCGGGCGGTGTTCCGGGCGTACCAGCCGACGGCAACGGAGGATGTGATCGACGAGCTGGTGGCGGCCCGGTTGGAGCGTGCGCGTCGCCTCGACGATCCAACAACGCCGTTGTTGTGGGCGGTTCTGGACGAGGCGGTGCTGCGGCGGAAGGTCGGCGGTGTGCAGGTGATGGCGGGCGCCCTCCGGCACGTGGCGAAACTCGCCCGGCGCCACCGGATCATCGTCCAGGTGTTGCCCTTCGACGCAGAGGCCCATGCGTCCATGACCGGGGCTCTGACACTCCTGGACTTCGAGGAAGCCCCACCGCTCGCCTTCATCGAAGGACCCAGCATGGGACGGCTGGAGGACGACCCGGCCACGGTCACCCGCCACCAACTCACCTACGATTTGCTGAGGGCCAGCGCGCTGGCGCCGCAAGAATCCCTGGCCCTGATCGAGTCAGTGGCGGAGGATTACGCGCATGAAGATCAACCGTGAGTGGCGCAAGTCCACCTACAGCGGCGGCGAGGGCGGAAACTGCCTCGAAGTCGCCTCCGGTCACCCCACCCTCATCCCCGTCCGAGACTCCAAGAACCCCCTCGGCCCGACACTCACGTTCCGGGCCGAGGCATGGACGGCCTTCGTCGCGGAGCTCAAGCGCTAGAGAGGGCGGCCGACGAGGGAGTCGAGGATGTCACGCGCGGCGGTCAGGTCGTCGATCGCCGCCGTGATCCGCCCGCGCTCCCGCCCGAGTCCTTCGAGGAGCTCCGGGCACTTGCCCGCCAGGACGACGGTGTCGTCCTCCACGCAGGGCACGATCTCCGCGATGACGGACGTGCCGAGTCCGGCGGAGAGCAGGACCCGGACGCGCCGCACGGTCATCACGTCCCGCTCGCCGTACTCCCGGTATCCGCTCGGCAGTCTGGTCGGCGACAACAGCCCCTGCTCCTCGTAGTAGCGCAGGGCTCGCGGGCTCGCGCCCGTACGCCGTGAGAGCTCACCGATCCTCATGAGGCCGAGTCCAACAGGGACTTGACTCTCACGTCAACGTGAATGTCTAGCGTCGAAGCATGACCTCATCCACGCAGGACACCCCCCGGCCGTACCCCGATCCGTCAGCCCCGTCCGCCCCGCCCGCTCCTGTCACCGTCCTCGGCCTCGGCCCGATGGGCCGCGCCCTGGCCTCCGCCTTCCTGGCGGCAGGTCACCCGGTGACGGTGTGGAACCGCACGCCCGGCCGGGCCGGCGACCTGCCTGACCGGGGTGCCGCCGTCGCCGGGTCGGTGGCGGACGCGGTGGGTGCCGGGCGGGTGGTCGTCGCCTGCCTGCGGGACTACGACGCCGTACGAGCGGTGCTGGAGCCTGTCGCGCCGACGCGCTGGGAGGGGCGCCTGCTCACCAACCTCACCAGCGGGGAGCCGGCCCGAGCCCGCTCGATGGCGCACTGGGCCACCGCGCACGGCATCCGCTACCTGGACGGCGCGATCCTCACCCCGACCCAGGTCGTCGGCACGGCGGCCACCGCCGTCCTCTACAGCGGGGCGCACGAGGTGCACGAGGCCGTACGGGACACGATGGCCGCCGTGGGCGGCACCGGTACGTATCTCGGTGCCGATCCCGGCCGGGCGGCGGCATACGAGGTGGCGCTCCTCGACCTGTTCACCACGTCGGTGTACGGCGTCGCCCACTCCTTCGCGCTCGCCTCGGCCGAGGGCATCGCGCCCGACGACCTCGCCCCGTTCGCCATCGGGATCAGCGGTCTGCTGTCCGAGATGATCCCGCGATTCGCCGGTCAGCTCCGCACCGGCGACTACCCCGGTGAGCGCTCCACGATCGCCTCCGCGGCGACGACGATCGCCCACCTGATCGACGCGGCCACCGCCCACGGCCTGGAGGTGGGCGCGCTGACCGCGGTGAAGGGCGCCGCCGACCGAGCCGTCGCCGCCGGCCACGGACCGGACGGACTCCCACGCCTGGCCACGGTCCTGCGCACCGGGAAGCCTGCGGGTTGACGTGCCCGAGCCCTCAGCCCAGCAACGGCAGCGCCCCGAAGTCGTGGTGCTCCCAGAGGCGGCGCGAGGTCTCGTGCGGGTACGGGGTGACCGCGGAGTCCGTGTCGAAGACCTGGGTCGGCCGCCGCTCGGTGTCGTACGCGGGCCAGCCCGGGTCTCCGGTCGTGGCGAACGCCGTCCAGGCCGCGCGGAAGCGGGACGACAGGGCCTCGGCCTCCGGGGACGACCCGACCCCGGCGAACAGCAGCAGGCCGAGGTCGGCGGCGAAGGTTCCGAACAGCAGCGGTACGTCGAGGCCGTGACAGGCGCCCAGCGCGCCTCCGTAGGCGGGCGCGGGCCAGGCCAGCTCGTAGACGTGCGCGCGGCCACCGCCCGCGATCTGCGCCTCGGCCAGACGCAACGAGGGCATACGGAACAGCGCGTCGGAGTGCACCCACTCGTAGAGCTCCTCGGGAGAGGCTTCGGGGAAGGCGGCGCGGTAGGCCCGCTCGCCGTCAGCCCCGGAGCCCGACCCCAGTCCCGGCCCCGGTCCCGGTCCCGGTCCCGGTCCGAAGGTGCGCAGTGCAGCCGTCGCCTGCGCGTCCGTGATCGTCCCGAGTTGGCCGCCCAGCGCGGCGAACAGCCGGTACTCGTTCCGTGTGTGCCCGACGACCAGTTCCACGTCCCGTGCCGAGCCGGCCGCCAGCGCCTGCCAGGGGGCGGTCGGCAGCACCTCTTCGTCGACGACGGGCGAGAAGGCGGTCAGTGTGTGGGCGACCATGCCCCATCTGTCCTCGAACTCCCGCATCCTGGGCCCCAACGCCTCGCCCACGGCGGTCAGTCGGCGGGGATCCACCGAGGACAGGTCGGCGGCCGTCGGGCGCAGGCCCGCCTCGGCGGCGATGGCGGCGGCGAGGTCGCGGGCGAGGTCGTCGGAGAAGAAGGGGCCGGGCACGCTCTGCGCGATCGCCCGACCGAACAGCCCGGCCGCGCCGGGCATGGCCAGCAGCGAGGCGACGGACCCGGCGCCCGCGGACTCGCCGAAGACGGTGACCCGGCCGGGGTCGCCGCCGAAGGCCGCGATGTTCTCCCGCACCCATTCCAGGGCCGCGACCTGGTCGAGCAGCCCCCGGTTGGCGGGGGCTCCGTCGATCCGGGCGAAACCCTCCACGCCGAGGCGGTAGTTGAGGGTGACGACGACCAGGTCGCCGTCGCGGGCGATGCGGCGGGCGTCGTATCCGGGGCTGCCGGAGTGGCCGAGCTTGTAGGCGCCGCCGTAGATCCAGACCATCACCGGACGGCGGGCGGCCGGGTCCGGGTCGGGCGTCCAGACGTTCACGGTCAGCCAGTCGTCGCCCATCGGGGCGTCGATCACCCCGGTACGGCCCTGGAATCCCGACTCCTGCGGGGGCGGCGGCCCGAAGGCGAACGCGTCGCGGGTGCCGTCCCAGGCGGCCACCGGACGCGGGGCGGCGAACCGCGCTTCCCCCACCGGCGGTTCGGCGAACGGAATGCCCCGGAAGACCGTCAGCCCGTCCTCCCGGCGACCACGCACCGCACCGGCGTGGGTACGCACCACGCTCGCTCCTGCTGACGTCACGACGGCTCCCTGGGTACGGGTGGAACGGAACGGGCCCTTGGGGGAACAGCGTGCTACGAAACAGCCAGGCGATCACCCCCCGGGGATGGGGAGGGTGATCGCCTGGATGCGATTTCGGACAGGTCGGGTCACATCCGGTCCGATCCGGTCGGGCCGGGTCCGGACGAGGTCAGGCCCCGCCCGGTCGGCCCGAGGTTCAGCTGAGCGAGCTCAGCGCCTTCGGGTCGTACGACCCCAGCTCCTCGAGCCGTCCGTCCAGGACCTTCGCCGCCCACTCCGGGTCCTGGAGGAGGGCGCGGCCCACGGCGACGAGGTCGAACTCGTCGCGCTCCAGGCGGTCGAGGAGGTTGTCGAGGGAGGCCACCTTGGAGCTCTCGCCCATGAAGGCCTTGATGAAGTCGCCGTCGAGGCCGACCGAGCCGACGGTGATGGTGGGCTTGCCCGTGAGCTTCTTGGTCCAGCCCGCGAGGTTCAGGTCGGAGCCGTCGAACTCGGGGAGCCAGTAGCGGCGGGTGGAGGCGTGGAAGGCGTCGACGCCGGCGGCGGCGAGCGGGGTCAGGATGGCCTCCAGCTCCTCCGGGGTCTCGGCGAGCCGGGCGTCGTAGTTGTCCGACTTCCACTGCGAGTAGCGGAAGAGGACGGGGAAGTCGGCCGAGACCGAGTCACGGACCGCGGCGACGATCTCCGCAGCGAACTTCGTACGGGCGACGGGGTCACCGCCGTAGGCGTCCGTACGCCGGTTGGTGCCCGCCCACAGGAACTGGTCGAGCAGATAGCCGTGCGCGCCGTGCAGCTCGACGCCGTCGAAGCCGATGCGCTCGGCGGTGGCGGCGGCCTCGGCGAACGCCGCGATGACCTCGTCCAGGTCGGTCTGGGTCATGGCCTTGCCGGTGCCCTCGGTGCCGTCGAGACGGATGCCGGAGGGGCCGACCGCGGGGGCGTCGGCGTACGGCGGCTTCCCCGCCTTGCGCACCATGCCGATGTGCCACAGCTGCGGAACGATCGTGCCGCCCGCCGCGTGCACCGCGTCGGCGACCTTCGTCCAGCCCGCGAGCTGCTCCGCGCCGTGGAAGCGCGGGACGCGGTCGCTCTCGCCCGCCGAGTCGTGGCCGACGTACGTGCCCTCGGTGACGATGAGGCCCACGCCCGCGGCGGCGCGGCGGGCGTAGTACCCGGCCACGTCCTCACCGGGGACGCCGCCCGGGGAGAACTGCCGGGTCATCGGTGCCATCGCGATCCGGTTCGGGACGGTCAGGCCGTTCAGCGAGACAGGGCGGGAGAGGATCTCGGCCGCGCGGGAGGCGGGGGCAGTCGTAGACACGTGTGGGGGCTCCTCGGGTACCGGATGGTATGTGCGTATGCATCGATGGTGCGTCAACCACAACTCTCCGGCCGTTCATGTCATTCCGGCCGCCCGGCATCCCGCCCTGTGACCCCGGACACGCCCGAGGGCGGTACCCCCTGTTTCCAGGGAGTACCGCCCTCGGCAGGAAAACCGATCCTCGGAAGGATCAGAAGTCCATGTCACCGCCCGGCATGCCGCCCGGAGCGGCCGCGGAGGCCTTCTCCGGCTTGTCGGCGATGACGGCCTCGGTGGTCAGGAACAGCGCGGCGATGGAAGCGGCGTTCTGCAGGGCAGAGCGCGTCACCTTCGCCGGGTCGATGATGCCCTCGGCGATCATGTCGACGTACTCACCGGTCGCGGCGTTCAGGCCGTGGCCGACGGGCAGGTTGCGCACCTTCTCGACGATGACGCCACCCTCGAGACCACCGTTGACGGCGATCTGCTTGAGCGGGGCCTCCAGGGCGAGCCGCACGGCGTTGGCGCCGGTCGCCTCGTCACCCGAGAGCTCGAGCTTCTCGAAGACCGAGGAGGCCTGGATGAGGGCCACGCCACCACCGGCGACGATGCCCTCCTCGACGGCCGCCTTCGCGTTGCGAACGGCGTCCTCGATGCGGTGCTTGCGCTCCTTGAGCTCGACCTCGGTGGCGGCACCGGCCTTGATGACGGCCACGCCGCCGGCCAGCTTCGCCAGGCGCTCCTGGAGCTTCTCGCGGTCGTAGTCCGAGTCGGAGTTCTCGATCTCGGCACGGATCTGGTTGACCCGGCCCTGGACCTGGTCGGCGGAGCCGGAGCCGTCCACGATCGTGGTCTCGTCCTTGGTGATGACGACCTTGCGGGCACGGCCCAGCAGGTCCAGACCCGCGTTCTCCAGCTTGAGGCCGACCTCCTCGGAGATGACCTCGCCGCCCGTGAGGATGGCGATGTCGCCGAGCATGGCCTTGCGGCGGTCACCGAAGCCCGGAGCCTTGACGGCGACGGACTTGAAGGTGCCACGGATCTTGTTGACGACCAGGGTCGACAGGGCCTCGCCCTCGACGTCCTCGGCGATGATCAGCAGCGGCTTGCCGGACTGCATGACCTTCTCGAGGAGCGGCAGCAGGTCCTTGACGTTGCTGATCTTCGAGTTGGCGATCAGGATGTACGGGTCGTCAAGGACGGCCTCCATACGCTCCATGTCGGTGGCGAAGTACGCCGAGATGTAGCCCTTGTCGAAGCGCATACCCTCGGTGAGCTCAAGCTCCAGACCGAAGGTCTGGGACTCCTCGACGGTGATGACGCCTTCCTTGCCGACCTTGTCCATCGCCTCGGCGATGAGCTCGCCGATCTGGGTGTCGGCGGCGGAGATGGAGGCCGTGGAAGCGATCTGCTCCTTGGTCTCGACATCCTTGGCCTGCTCAAGGAGGGCACCGGAGACGGCCTCGACGGCCTTCTCGATACCACGCTTGAGAGCCATCGGGTTGGCGCCGGCGGCTACGTTGCGCAGGCCCTCGCGGACGAGCGCCTGGGCGAGAACGGTCGCCGTGGTCGTACCGTCACCGGCGACGTCGTCCGTCTTCTTGGCGACTTCCTTGACCAGCTCGGCGCCGATCTTCTCGTACGGGTCCTCGAGCTCGATCTCCTTGGCGATGGAAACACCATCGTTGGTGATCGTGGGGGCGCCCCACTTCTTCTCGAGGACGACGTTGCGGCCCTTGGGGCCAAGGGTGACCTTGACGGCGTCGGCGAGCTGGTTCATCCCGCGCTCGAGACCGCGCCGTGCCTCCTCGTCGAACGCGATGATCTTGGCCATGTGAAGTGGTCCTCCCGGACTGGGGTGGATTGCTCCGGACCGCGCTGGCGCCCGCGACGGACGGCCTGCCTGCCCCGTGGTTCCTTGCACCACCTGGCCTGCGGGCCTCACCGACCCGGTCCTTCGTTATCACTCTCACCTTCAGAGTGCTAACGCCAATGATTAGCACTCGCCCCTGCCGAGTGCAAGCGCCTTCCCTTGATCCGCAGGTGAGAAGGGGCGCGCAACCCGCGCGTCGCGCCGGTGCGCGAGCGGGCCCACGACTGTGCGCGGGACAGACCGAGGGGCTCGTACCCCATGGGATACGAGCCCCTCGTCACGTCGAACAGTCAGTCGGCGCGTGCTTCAGCTGGTCGCGAGTCGGACCATGTCCGCCTGCGGCCCTTTCTGGCCCTGCGAGATCTCGAAATCGACCCGCTGACCCTCTTCCAGGGTGCGGTAGCCGTCCATCTGAATCGCGCTGTAGTGGACGAAAACATCCGCACCACCGTCGACCGCGATGAAGCCGTACCCCTTCTCCGCGTTGAACCACTTGACGGTGCCCTGAGCCATGCCTAACTCCCCTATTACTGGCCCTTGCACAGGACCGCACTTCGCGGACCCGGGTCAGACCTCACCCCCCAACGGTTGGGGGTGTGCGCCGGAACGCGTCGACCGCGGCTGAATGTATCTGTCCAACTGCCGTCTGCAACAGGTCAATCGGACGAGAATTCCGGGCACGACCGATCGGAAATATAGGGAGAATTTGCGAAGATTCAGGGCAAGTCGGGCCCCATAAAAGCCATATAAGGCTCAAAAGCACGGGACACTTTGGCTACTTCTTGCCGGACTTCGGGCGCGAACTCATATGCGCCCGGCATGCAAAGTGGAGCGAGTTCCCCAACTCTACCGCGCTCAACCATGCAGAATTGCCCCCTCCGCTTCTCTCACGGAGGGGGCAATTCGATGAACTCTCGGTAATTGGCATTACCAAGGGTAACTATCTCACCCTGGGTAACGGCTCGCGAGGCGGTCAGCCGCCGGCGACGGCGGGGATGATCGAGACGCCCGCGCCGTCCGGCGTCGCCGTCTCCAGACCCTGCTCGAAACGGACGTCGTCGTCGTTCACGTAGACGTTGACGAACCGGCGCAGCTTGCCCTGGTCGTCCAGGACGCGCGCGGCGATACCCGTGTGGTTCTTCTCCAGATCCGCGATGACCTCACCGAGGGTCCCACCCTCGGCCGTCACCTCGGCCCGACCACCGGTGTAGGTGCGCAGGATGGTGGGGATGCGGACGTTGACGCTCATATCGGTGAGACCTCCCGGTCGGATTCTTGGCCTACGGCTGGGGAGCGCCCCGAAGGGGCGCGGGGAACTGCGCGACCGGCCCCCACCGGCCCGCAGCGGAGAAACAACCCTCCGAGCCAAGCCCTAAGCGAGCCCGGCCTCTCGGAAAGAGTCCAGGTTGGGACGAATGGTCGCCGTCAACCCCGTGCCGGCCACCGCATCCAGCGTCTTCAGACCGTCACCGGTGTTCAGGACGACGGTGGTCAGCGTCGGGTCCAGCAGCCCGTTCTCGATCAGCTTCTTCGTCACGCCCACCGTCACACCACCGGCGGTCTCCGCGAAGATGCCCTCCGTACGGGCGAGCAACTTGATCGCGTCGACGACCTGCTCGTCGTTCACGTCCTCCACGGCCCCACCCGTGCGCCGCGCGATGTCCAGCACGTACGGCCCGTCGGCCGGGTTGCCGATGGCGAGCGACTTGGCGATGGTGTTCGGCTTCTGGGGCCGTACGACGTCGTGGCCCGCCTTGTAGGCGACGGACACCGGCGAGCAGCCCTCGGCCTGGGCACCGAAGATCTTGTACGGCTTGTCCTCGACCAGTCCGAGCTTGATCAGCTCCTGAAGACCCTTGTCGATCTTCGTGAGCTGGGAGCCGGAGGCGATGGGGATCACCAGCTGGTCGGGGAGCTTCCACCCCAGCTGCTCGCAGATCTCGTACGCGAGGGTCTTGGAGCCCTCCGCGTAGTACGGCCGCAGGTTGACGTTGACGAAGCCCCAGCCCTCGCCGGCCGGGTCGCCGATCAGCTCGGAGCAGAAGCGGTTCACGTCGTCGTAGTTGCCCTCGATGCCGACGAGCTCGCCGCCGTAGATCGCGGCCATGACGACCTTGCCCTGCTCCAGGTCGTGCGGGATGAACACGCAGGAGCGGAAACCGGCGCGGGCGGCGGCGGCGCCCACGGCGCCGGCGAGGTTGCCGGTGGAGGAGCAGGAAAGGGTCGTGAAGTCGAACGCGCGGGCGGCCTCGATGGCCTGGGCGACGACGCGGTCCTTGAAGGAGTGCGTCGGGTTGCCGGAGTCGTCCTTGACGAAGAGCTTGCCGGCCTCGACGCCCAGCTCGCGGGCGAGGTTGTCGGCCTTGACGAGCTTGGTCCAGCCGGGGTTGATGTTCGGCTTGTCGGCGACGTCGGCCGGGACGGGCAGCAGCGGCGCGTAGCGCCAGATGTTCGCGGGGCCGGCTTCGATGCGCGCCCGGAGCTCTTCGGTCTCGTAGGCCGAGAAGTCGTACGCGATCTCCAGCGGGCCGAAACACTCCTCGCAGGCGAAGACCGGGCCGAGCGGCACGCGGTGCCCGCACTCGCGGCAGGAAAGCGCGGCGGCGGGTCCGAGATCCACACCGACTACGGTGGTGGTGTCGCCCGCGACAGGGTTCGTGGTGCTTGCAACGGTCGAACTTGCAACAGTCTGCGCAGCCATGGAGGCGAGGCCCTTTCTCCTCATCTTCCTCACGACGCACTTCGCCGTGAGACGGATTTGGCACCTTCCCTAGCCGGGAGCCTCGCCACATCAACGTGACAGGACCAGCTGGAGGGTTGCCGGGGCTTCATCGGGCCGTATCCCTCTGCCCCTCTGGATGAGCGGTATTCGGTTGTGTCGTGCGGGTCGTGCGGTGGTCCGCAAATGATCTACGACATGCGATGGTCATCCGCGTTGTTCAAGACTGTAACCGAAGGCCAGGACAGTTGAGATAGTCGTCCGAACCGCGAGATGGATCACACCGTGAGACACCGGGTGATCAGACAGTGAGGAGCCGCAGACTGTGCTGAAGGAAACTGAGCGCTGGCTGAGCAATCGCTCCTGGTCCGTGACCGATCGCCCGCTCCACAGACTCATGTCCGCCAAACGGGCCACGGGCTCCTCGGTGAGCGTCGTCCTGCCTGCGCTGAACGAGGAGGAGACGGTCGGCGAGATCGTCGCCATCATCCGCCACGACCTGATGCAGCAGGTGCCCCTCGTCGACGAGATCGTCGTCGTCGACTCGGGCTCGACCGACCGCACCTCGCAGGTGGCCGCCGCGGCGGGCGCGCGCGTGGTGCACCGGGACGAGATCCTGCCGCGCATCCCGGCCGTGCCCGGCAAGGGCGAGGTGCTGTGGCGTTCCCTCCTCGTGACGAGCGGGGACATCGTCTGTTTCATCGACGCGGACCTGAAGGAGTTCTCCTCGGACTTCGTCTCCGGGATCGTGGGACCGCTGCTCACCGAGCCCGGCGTGGACCTCGTCAAGGCGATGTACGACCGTCCGCTCGGTGGTACGGCGGGGCAGGGCGGCCGGGTCACCGAACTCATGGCCCGCCCCCTCCTCAACATGCACTGGCCGCAGCTGGCCGGCTTCGTGCAGCCGCTCGGCGGGGAGTACGCGGCCCGCCGCTCGCTGCTCGAACAGCTCCCCTTCCCCGTCGGGTACGGGGTCGAGCTGGGCATGCTGGTCGACGCCCTGCACCTGGTGGGCCTGGACGCGCTCGCCCAGGTCGACGTGGGCGTGCGCAAGCACCGCCACCAGGACGGGCAGGCGCTGGGCCGGATGTCCGCCGCGATCTACCGCACGGCCCAGCTCCGGCTGGCCCGCGGCCACCTGATCCGCCCGGCCCTCACCCAGTTCGAACGGGGCGGGGACGGTTTCGAGCCGCGCACGTACTCGGTGGACACGGAGGAACGTCCGCCGATGGTCGAAATCTCCGAGTACCAGAAACGAAGGGCGGCGTAGCGGCGCCCCCGCAAGGGGCGCGGGGAACTGCGCGCTCAGCCCCCATCGGCCGGAAGATCACATACGACCCCTCATATGGCCAACGGGAACGTTTGAGCGTTTCCATGCGGGGCTAAGTTTCGAGGCATGGCTTCAACGCAAGGCGCCCACAACATCCTCGTCGCCTCCAACCGCGGCCCGGTCACCTACGAGGTCCAGGAGGACGGCTCGCTGCGCGCCAGGCGCGGTGGCGGCGGGCTGGTCTCGGGCCTCTCCGCGATCGGGCCGGACGCGGGGGCCCTGTGGGTGTGCTCGGCGCTCGGCGACGGCGACCGCGAGGCGGTCCGGCGCGGGATCGCCGAGGACGGCGTGCGGATGCTGGACATCGACGCCGACGTGCACGCGGACGCCTACAACGGCATCGCGAACTCCGTGCTGTGGTTCGTCCACCACATGCTGTACCAGACCCCGCTGGAGCCGGTCTTCGACGCGGAGTTCCGGCGCCAGTGGGCGTCGTACGAGGCGTACAACCGCGCGTTCGCCGAAGCGCTGGCCGCGGAGGCGGCGCGGGGCGCGGTGGTGATCGTCCAGGACTACCACCTGACCCTCGTCCCCGGGATGCTCCGCGAGCTCCGCCCCGACCTGCGGATCGGCCACTTCTCGCACACCCCCTGGGCGCCGGTCGACTACTTCCGGATGCTGCCCGACGACATCGCCGAACAGGTGCTGCGCGGCATGCTCGGCGCGGACCGGCTCGGTTTCCTCACCCAGCGCTGGGCGGACGCGTTCACCGCCTGCTGCGACGCGCTCGTCGGCGGGCTCGGCGACACCCGGATCGGCGTGCACGGGCTCGGCGCGGACGCGGACTTCCTGCGCAGGCGCTCGCACGAGGCGGACGTCGCGGACCGCATGGCCGCGCTGCGCGAGCAGATCGGCGAGGGCCGCAGGACGATCGTGCGGGTCGACCGGACCGAGCTGTCGAAGAACATCGTGCGGGGCCTGCTGGCGTACCGGCAGCTGCTGGAGGACCACCCGGAGTGGCGCGAGCGCGTCGTCCACGTGGCCTTCGCCTACCCCTCCCGCCAGGACCTGGCCGTCTACCGCGACTACACGGCCGAGGTCCAGCGGGTGGCGACCGAGATCAACTCCCAGTACGGGACACCGGGCTGGACCCCGGTCGTCCTCCACGTCAAGGACGACTTCGCCCGCTCCCTGGCCGCGTACCGGCTCGCCGACGTCGCCCTCGTCAACCCCATCCGCGACGGCATGAACCTCGTCGCCAAGGAGGTGCCGGTCGTCTCCGACGAGGGCTGCGTGCTGGTGCTCTCCCGGGAGGCGGGGGCCTACGAGGAGCTGGGCGAGGACGCGGTGGTGGTGAACCCCTACGACGTGGTCGGCACCGCGCGGGCGCTGAACGCGGCGCTGACCATGCCGGTGGGGGAACGGGCGGAACGTACGAAGCGGTTGGCTGCCGCCGGGACCGCGTTGCCTCCGGCGCAGTGGTTTCTTGAGCAGTTGCGGGAGTTGGAGGGGTAAGGGGTTAAGGGGTTAAGGGGTATCGGTCGGCTGCGGGTGCGTTGTGGCTGGTCGCGCGGTTCCCCGCGCCCCTGACGGGGCGCTGTAGTCGCCGGCGATCAACGGTCCAGGCGACTCGCCAATGCCATCAGCAGGCGTACGACTCCCGCCGGGCCGTCGACCACAAGATCTGCCCGTTCGGCCAGTTCGGTGACTTCCGTGCTGCCGCTGCACACCAGCAGGCCCGGGACGCCGTCCGAGCGGAGTTTGTCGACGGCGGCGAAGGCGGGGAGGTCGCCCAGGTCGTCGCCGGCGTACATGACGGCTTCGGCGTGGACCTCGCGGACGTACTCCAGGAGGGCGACGCCCTTGTCCATGCCCGGAGGACGGAGTTCAAGGACCATCCGACCGGGTTCGACGATCAGGCCGTGGCGGGTGGCGAGGTCGGTGAGGGGTTCGCGCAGTGCCTCGAACGCGGCCTGGGGGTCCTCCGCGCGGCGGGTGTGGACCGCGACCGCGCGGCCCTTCTCCTCGATCCAGGTGCCGTGCCAGGCGCCGACCCCGTCGAGGACCCCGGGCAGCTCGGCGCGGACGGCGGC
>LRTP01000106.1 GCA_001550305.1 Streptomyces diastatochromogenes | reverse complement strand
CCCCTCCGCCCCCTTCCGCCGCTTCCCGTGCCGGGAGCAGACCCGGCGGTCTGCTTTGCGGGCCGCCGGCTGCGGCGGTCGGCGCCGGGACCCGGCCCCTCCCCGGAAGGCGCGGACCGGGGAATTCCGGCACCCCGGCGGCCTGTTGCCCGTCCGCCGCCGGTCCGTCACCCGACAGAAACAGCGCGAACGGTCTAGTATTGACAGACCGGACGTGCTGTTTTGTAATCGTGGGTGCGGCACGGCACACCGACCAGGGGAGACGGCGTGGACATCGACGTACTGGGCGCACTGGCGGTGCGGGAGAACGGGGTGTCCATCACCCCGACCGCGCCGAAACCGCGGCAGGTCCTGGCTCTGCTGGCGCTCCACGCCGACCAGGTGGTGCCGGTCGCGGCCCTCACCGAGGAGCTGTGGGGCACGGCCCCGCCGCGCAGCGCCCGCACCACGCTGCAGACGTACGTGCTGCAGCTGCGCGAGCTCATCGCGCAGGCGCTGGGGGACGACCGGGCCGCCGCCAAGGACGTGCTGATGACCCTGCCGGGCGGCTATCTGCTCGCCTCCGGCGGCGGCAGCAGTGATGTGCGCGCCTTCGAGCGGCTCGCGGGGGAGGGCTACCGGGCCATGGACCAGGGCGCCTTCGCCGAGGCGGCCCGCACCCTGGGCCGGGCGCTGGCACTGTGGACCGGGACCGCGTTCGCCGACGTCCAGGCCGGGGCGCAGCTGGCGATGGAGGCCCGGCGGCTGGAGGAGAGCCGGCTGTGCGCGCTGGACCAGCGCATCGAGGCCGATCTGCGGCTGGGCCGCCACCGCGAACTGCTGCCCGAACTGACCGTGCTGACCAGCCGTTACCGCACCCACGAGAATCTGCACGCGCAGTTCATGCTGGCCCTGCACCGCTCGGGGCGGCGCAGCGAGTCGCTCAGCGTCTACCACCAGCTGCGCGCCACCCTCGATGCGGACCTGGGCCTGGAGCCCTCGCCGCGGCTGCGGCGGCTGCAGCACTCGATCCAGACCGCGGCGCCGGAGGCGGCACCGGCGCCCGCTCCCGCCGACG
>LRTP01001058.1 GCA_001550305.1 Streptomyces diastatochromogenes | reverse complement strand
ACGCCGGGGTGCGGGGCGGGGGCGTTGACGGTGCCGGTGCGGGCGTCCCAGCGTTCGGCGCCGTAGTGGCCGAGGACGACGAGGTGGTCGAGGCCCGGGACACCCGCGAAGCCGCCGTGGCGGACCGCCACGCCGGCCGGGCGGCCGGTGACGACGGCGACGGAGGCGACCTTCGGGGCGAGGGCCGCGAGGGCGGGGACCGCGTCGGGGTGGGCGCGGGCCTGCTCCGGGTCGGCGACGATGGGGGCGAGTGTTCCGTCGAAGTCGAGCGCGATGACGGCCCGGTCGGGCCGGGTGAGGATGGCGTCGAGACCGTCGCGTCCGGCGGGGGTCACGGGTGTCGGCAAGGGTTCCGTGACGTCCGGGGATTCCGGGATTTCCGAGTGGCTGCCCATGCCCCGACCCTATCCGCGCACCCCCGGGCGCACCCACGGCTCACCGAGTCACACCAGGCGGTGTCAGCGTTCCGCGCGGCGGGTGTCCCGGATGCGGCGGAGGCGGTTCACCGTGATCGGGTCGTGGGCGAGGGCGCGGGGGTCGTCGAGGAGGGCGTTGAGGAGTTGGTAGTAGCGGACGGGGGCGAGGCCGAGTCGCTCGCGTATCGCTCGTTCCTTCGCGCCGGGCCCCGCGAAGGAACGGCGCTCCATGGCGAGGATCCCCCGCTCCCTCCCGCTCAGTTCGTCCATGACCGCACCGTAGCGCCCGCCACCGACAGCGGAGCTACCCCGCGGAGTCCATCGTGGTCGCCCTCTGCTGGAGCGAGGCGAGGGTCCCGGCCGGGCTGCCGTCCGGGGAGACCGCCTTGCCGATCTGCTTCTTGATGTCGGCGCTGACGGCGGCCCAGGACGTCTTGCCGACCGGATAGAGCTGGGAGGAGGGGAGCTCGTCCAGGAACGGGGTGAGGTCCGCGTTGCCGCTGTCCGCCGCCATCGCCTCGGACGCGGACGTCGTGACCGGCAGCAGGTCGTACTCGTGCGAGAAGGCGAGCACGTTCTTCTCGCTGTAGACGTAGTCGAGGAACGTACCGATCTTTTTTTGGTGGCCGTTCTTCTTGAAGGCCATCATCCAGTCGGCGACGCCCATCGTGGCCCGGCTCTTCCCGCTGACGCCGGGCATCGGCACCATTCCGAACTTCACGCCCTTGTCGGCGGCCATCTTCATCAGCGTGGGGTGCCCGTTGAGCATCCCGACCTCGCCGCGCGCGAACGCCGCGAAGGCGTCCGCACGATTGAGCTTCGCGGGCGCGACCGGTCCCGTCAGCCCCTTGCCGACCAGGTCGTCCTTGAGCCAGGTGAGGGTGGCGACGTTCTGGGCGGAGTCGAGGCTGTAGGTGCCGACGTCGTCGGTGTAGCCGTCGCCGCCGCTCAGCAGCCACTGCATGGTCTCGGCCTGGGCCTCCTCGGGACCGAGGGGCAGCGCGTACGGGATCTTCACTCCCCGGGCCTTCAGCGCCTGCGCGTCGGCGGCCAGCTCGCTCCAGGTCGTCGGCGCGCTGAGACCCGCGGCGGCGAACAGCTTCTTGTTGAAGAAGAGCAGCCGGGTGGAGGCCGCGAACGGCATGCCGTACTGCACCCGGTTCATCTTCCCCGCATCGGTGAGCTGGGCGACGAAGTCGGCCTGGACGGGTATGGAGAGCACCTCTTCGGCCTTGTACAGCTCGCCCTTGTCGGCGTAGTCGGCGTACGCGCCGATCTGCGCCATGTCGGGGGCGTCGCCCCGCGCGACCATCTCCTTGACCTTGCGGTCGACGTCCGTCCACGGGTAGACGGTGACCTCGACCTTGGTCCCGGGGTGGCCGGCCTCGTACGCCTTCACGAGCTCGTCCCAGTACTTCTGGGAGCTGTTGGCCTTGGAGTCCCCGTAGTCGGCGGCCACGAGTCTGAGGGTCACGTCCCCGGAACCGGCCGAGCCGCCGCAGCCCGCGAGGGTCGCCGTCATGCCCAACGCGGACGCCGCCGCGATCAGTACCGTCCTACGTCCTGTCCTACGCCGCTGCACCGCGTTTCTCCCAACCCCCGGCCGCCCCTGTCCCGGGGCTGTCCGTCTTTGCTTCTGCGTCCGTTGCATCCGTCTCGGAATGCGGATACAAGGTCTACACCACGCGAGTGGACTAGACCTCTCCTGGGGTAAGGGGCGACACTGTCCCCGTGAGACATGTCATCGCCCTCGATGTGGGCGGCACCGGGATGAAGGCCGCCCTGGTCGGGTCGGAGGGCGAGCTCCTCCACCAGGCCCGTCGCGCCACCGGCCGCCAGCGCGGTCCGGACGCCGTGGTCGACGCGATCCTCGACTTCGCGGCCGAGCTGCGCGCGTACGGCGAGCACCACCTCGGCGAGTCCGCGGCGGCCGCCGGAGTCGCCGTCCCCGGCATCGTCGACGCAGGCCGGGGCGTGGCGGTGTACTCGGCCAACCTGGGCTGGCGCGACGTCCCGATGCGCCGGCTGCTCGGCGACCGGCTGGGCGGGGTGCCGGTGGCGCTCGGACACGACGTGCGCACCGGCGGGCTCGCGGAGGGCCGGATCGGCGCGGGGCAGGGGGCCGACCGTTTCCTGTTCGTCCCCCTCGGCACCGGCATCGCGGGCGCGATCGGCATCGACGGCGGCGTCGAGGCGGGCGCGCACGGTTTCGCGGGCGAGATCGGCCATGTCGTCGTACGCCCCGGCGGGACCCCGTGTCCGTGCGGGCAGCACGGCTGTCTGGAGCGGTACGCGTCCGCCGCCGCCGTCAGCCAGGCCTGGGCCGAGGCCTGCGGGGACCCGGCGGCGGACGCCGCCGACTGCGCGAAGGCCGTCGAGTCCGGGGACGCGCGGGCGCGGGAGGTCTGGCAGGACGCCATCGACGCGCTCGCCGACGGACTCGTCACCGCGCTCACCCTGCTGGATCCACGCACGCTGATCATCGGTGGCGGTCTCGCCGAAGCGGGGGAAACCTTGTTCACACCGCTACGGGCCGCCGTCGAGCGGCGCGTCACCTTCCAGAAACTGCCGTCCCTCGTCCCCGCGGCCCTCGGGGACACCGCCGGCTGCCTGGGCGCGGGCCTGCTGGCCTGGGACCTGCTGAATCAGCCGACCACCGCTTCCCGACCGACTTCGGAGGTAACCACCTGATGGCCCCTAGAACGGTTCTCGCCGGTGCCAGGGTGGTACTGCCCACCGGAGTCGTCGACGACGGTCGTGTGATCGTCGACGGCACACGCATCGCCGGCAGCGCGCCCTCGTCGGCGCGGACACTGGACCTGTCGGGCCACTGGCTCGTCCCCGGCTTCGTGGACCTCCACAACCACGGCGGCGGCGGTGCCTCCTTCACCTCCGGGACCGTCGAGGAGGTCCTCCGGGGCGTCCACACCCACCGGCTGCACGGCACCACCACCCTCGTCGCCTCGACCGTGACCGACGACATGGACGGCCTCGCCCAGCGCGCCGGGCTGCTCTCCGAGCTGGCCGAGCAGGGCGACATCGCGGGCATCCACTTCGAGGGCCCGTTCATCTCGCCGTGCCGCAAGGGCGCGCACTCCGAGGAACTGCTGCGCGACCCGGACCCGGCCGAGGTCCGCAAGCTGATCGACGCGGCGCGCGGCCGGGCCAGCATGGTCACCCTCGCCACCGAGCTGCCGGGCGGCATCGACTCCGTACGTCTGCTGGCCGAGCACGGGGTGATCGCGGCGATCGGGCACACGGACGCGACGTACGAGCAGACGGTGGAGGCCATCGACGCGGGCGCGACCGTCGCCACGCACCTGTTCAACGCCATGCCCACGCTCGGACACCGCACGCCCGGCCCGATCACCGCCCTCCTCGAGGACGAGCGGATCACCGTCGAGCTGATCAACGACGGCACCCACCTCCACCCCGCCGCGCTCCAGCTGGCGTTCCATCACGCGGGCGCGGACCGGGTGGCGTTCATCACGGACGCCATGGACGCGGCGGGCTTCGGCGACGGCCGCTACCGGCTCGGCCCGCTGGAGGTCGAGGTCAGCGAGGGGGTCGCCCGGCTGGTGGAGGGCGGCTCGATCGCGGGCTCCACGCTCACCCTCGACCGCGCCTTCCAGCGGGCGGTGACCGTCGACCGGCTGCCGGTCGAGGACATCGTCGCGGCCCTGTCCGCCAACCCGGCCCGCCTGCTCGGCCTGTACGACAGGGTGGGCTCGCTGGAACCGGGCAAGGACGCCGACCTGGTGGTCCTGGACGCGGAGTTCGCCCTCAAGGGCGTCATGCGCCGGGGCGAATGGGTGGTTGACCCGCAACTGGGCTGATTCGCCCTCCGCTTGGAGCGCGATGTGACGTACGGCGGTCGTCCCGGGACTGGGCCGACCGCCGTTGTCTTTGGCATGATCGAGCCTCCGGATTCTCCGGAACTCGAAACTGTCGGCCAGCGCATTCATCGGGGGAGGTCGGTCCAGGTGATCCTCACGGTCACACCGAACACCGCTCTCGACATCACCTATCGCGTACGGTCCCTGCGCCCGCACACCGCGCACCGGGTGACCGAGGTGACCGAACGCCCCGGCGGCAAGGGCCTGAACGTGGCCCGGGTGCTCGCCGCCCTCGGCCACGAGGTGACGGTCACGGGCTTCGCGGGCGGCGTGACGGGCCGCGCCCTGCGGGACCAACTCGCGGACGCACCCGGGGTGGTGGACGCGCTGATCCAGGTCGAGGGGACGACGCGCCGCACGATAGCCGTGGTCGACACGACGACGGGTGACTCGACTCAACTCAACGAGCCAGGACCGGAGATCACCCCTGCCGAGTGGGCGGCCTTCCAGGAGGCCTACGAGGTGCTGCTGCGCTCCGCGTCGGCGGTGGCCCTGTGCGGCAGCCTGCCGCCGGGGGTGCCGGTGGGCGCGTACGCGGGGCTGATCCGCGCGGCCCGCGCGGCGGCCGTCCCGGTCCTCCTGGACACCAGCGGCGAACCCCTGCGCCGGGGCGTCGCCGCCCGTCCCGACATCGTCAAGCCGAACGCCGACGAGCTGGCCGAACTCACCGGCTCCCACGAGCCGTTGCAGGCGACCCGGGACGCCCGCAGGCGCGGCGCGCACGCCGTCGTGGCCTCACTGGGCGCCCAGGGCCTGTTCGCCCACACTCCGGACGGTCTCTGGCGCGCCACCCCACCGCGCCGCGTCCACGGCAATCCCACCGGCGCGGGCGACTCGGCGGTCGCGGGCCTGCTGTCGGGACTGGTGGAGCGCCTGCCGTGGCCGGAGCGCCTTGCCCGAGCCG
This sequence comes from Streptomyces diastatochromogenes, assembly GCA_001550305.1. Lineage (GTDB taxonomy): Bacteria > Actinomycetota > Actinomycetes > Streptomycetales > Streptomycetaceae > Streptomyces > Streptomyces mirabilis_D. Next base: position 4,859 of record LRTP01001058.1, on the reverse strand, counting down.
TCGCCCTGTCCGCGGCGACCGTACTGGCCCCGGTGGCGGGCGAGTTCGACCGCTCGGCGTACGAGACCCTGCTCGACCAGATCGCGGTGACGGTGGACGCGACGGCGGCGTGACTCGGTCTCCACGGTCAGCGCCCACCCTGACGGAATAAAGATCTCCCCAAGACGCGACATGAACCAGTAATGTCATGGTCATGTCTCTTACGAAATCGCGGCGCCGGAAGACCCTTCAGCTCACGGGTACCGCCCTCGGAGCCCTGGTCCTGACCGTGGCCACATCGGGCTCGGCCCAGGCCAACCCCATGCAGGCGGAGTGCTCCACCACCGGCGCGTACGGTTACGTCTATTCGGACTGGTACGGATCCGACACCCGGATCGACTTCAGCATGACCTTCACGGACATGCTGGCCGATGGTCACCACGTCAGGGCCCGGCTCGTCACCACCGACGTCAACAACGTGAGAAAGAACTGGCCGTGGCACTACAACTACGGCGGCAACAACACCAGCGTCGACGTGAACTCGTACGCCACGAACAGCTCGGGCATCTTCAACTGGGGCATCCAGGTGGCCAGGTACGAGGGAGACACCTACCTGAACTCGTGCACCAACTGGATCGTGTGAGCTGACAGAGCGAGGGGCGTCACGACAGGCTCGCTGCCGTGACGCCCCTCGTCGCTGCCGGCATCAGCGGCGGGCGGCGCGGGTCCGAGTCCGGACAAGGCGTGGGCGGGCTACTTCCATCCCGTTTCCAACCGGAGTTGGTCGAAGTTGACGTCGCACTGGTTGCCCTGCTCACAGGAGATCTTGATGGTGTTGGTGCCCTTGTTGAGGGTGATGTCCCCCCAGGTGTTGGTCCAGCCCTTCTCGTAGTCACCCTCCGCGGCGTGGGCGAAGTTCCCCATGTTGAGCAGGCGGTCCTGGGCCGTGCCATTGATCGTGAGCGTGGCCTTGGCGTCCTTGCCGGGCACCCCGTAGTTGACGTACAGCGTGTATTTGCCGTCCGCGGGGATGCCACTCACGTTCCAGGTGACGGCCGCACCGACCTGATTGAAGTTCGTGACGTAGACGCCGCCGTCCGCCTTCGCGCCCTTGACGTCGGAAGCCGTGGCCGTGCCGCCCGTCAGGTTCAGCGCCTTCGCGTCGATCTTCGGGAGTGCACCGGCGGGCGCCGACTGTGAGGCCGACGTGCTCGGGGAGGCGCTCTCGGAGGCCGACGGGGTCGAGCCGCCGCCCGCGGTGTCCTTGCTCTTGTCGTTCGCGTTGCCGTTCATCATGGCGACGCCGATGCCGATGACGACGGCGGCGACCACGGCGATGGCGCCGATCAGCAGACCCTTGGTGTTCGGGCCGCGGCCACGACCGCCGCCGCCTCCCGACGGCTGCCGGCCGGTCGGGGCCCCGCCGGGGACCGTCTCGGGCGCCGAGTAGTGCGCGTTCGGCTGCCCGTAGGCACCCTGCTGCGGCACCTGGCCGTACGGTGCGGTCGGGGCGGCCTGCTGGCCGTACTGCGCGGTCGGGGCCTGCTGGCCGTAACCGGGCTGCTGCTGTCCGTACTGGCGTTCGCCGACCGCCCGCACCCGGTTGACCGAGCCGGGGTAGCCGTAGCCGCCGCCTCCGCTGGGCGGAGTGGCGCCGTTGGCCTGACCGTCGGCGTACAGATAGCCGAACGGGTCGTCGTCCTCGGGCGTGCTCGCGCCGTTGTTGCCGGGCGTCATCCCTTGGTCTCCTCAACAGGTGCGGTTCAGATGCGGTACATGGATGAATGGCGAGCCTACCCGCTCCCAGGGGGCCAAACGGGTGGGCTTCCTCGCATCAACCCACTGACCTGTGACTTATCCGGCACGCCGATGCTGTTTGGGACGAGACCGTTTCTCGACGTACATCCGTTCGTCAGCGGATTTCAAGACCTCGTCCGCCGTCATGCCGCAGTGTGCCCACCCGATGCCGAAGCTGGCGCCCACCCGGACGGCCCTGCCGTCCACACGGATCGGCGGGATGATCGCGTTCCGCAGGCGTACGGCGAGGTCAGCGGCGTCGGCCCGGCCGAGCCCGTCGGCCAGCACCACGAACTCGTCGCCGCCGAGCCTGGCCACCGTGTCGCCGTCCCGGACGCCGTTGGTCAGGCGTCTGGCGACCTCGATGAGCACCGCGTCGCCCGCGTTGTGCCCGAAGCGGTCGTTGATCGACTTGAAGCCGTCGAGGTCGCAGAAGAGCACCGCGAGCCCCTTGGTGCCGTCGTCCGTCTCACCCTCGGGCGCGATGGTGTGCACATGGTGGTCGAAGGCGTCGTACGCGTCGAAGCCCGGCCCGAGGTCGAACCCGTGCCCGCTCCCGTTGCCGGTGGTGCCCGCGCCGCCGCCGAGGTGGTTGTCGTAGGAGTTGTGCTCGGCCGCCTGGTCCGCGAACGGACCGTGCCCGTACGCCGCGTCCAGCGACTCGACCGTGCCCGGCTGAAGGGCCCCGGGGCGCTGGCAGAGGCGGGAGCCGAGGCGGGAGCGCAGCTCGGCCGAGTTCGGCAGGCCGGTGAGCGAGTCGTGCGAGGCGCGGTGGGCGAGCTGGAGCTCGCGGCGCTTGCGTTCCTCTATGTCCTCGACGTGCGTGAGCAGGAAGCGGGGGCCGTCGGCGGCGTCCGCGACCACGGAGTTGCGCAGCGAGACCCAGACGTAGGTGCCGTCGCGGCGGCCGAGTCTGAGCTCGGCGCGCCCGCCCTCGGCGGACGTCCGGAGCAGGGTGCCGATGTCCTCGGGGTGCACGAGGTCGGAGAAGGAGTAGCGGCGCATCGCGGAGGCGGGGCGGCCCAGCAGGCGGCACAGGGCGTCATTGGTGCGCAGGATGCGGCCGTGCTGGTCGCCACCCATCTCGGCGATGGCCATGCCGGAGGGGGCGTACTCGAAGGCCTGCCGGAAGCTCTCCTCGCTGGCGCGCAGGGCCTGCTGCTCCCGCTCCAGCCGGACCAGGGCGCGCTGCATATTGGCTCGTAGACGCGCGTTGCTGATGGCGATGGCGGCCTGGAAGGCGTACATCTGGAGCGCCTCGCGTCCCCACGCGCCGGGGCGCCGACCGTTGCGCGGCCGGTCCACGGACAGGACGCCGATCAGCTCACCGGTGCTGCCCCCGGAGATGCCCGGGGTGTACATGGGGGCGAAGAGGCGGTCGGAGGGGTGCCACTCGTCCTCGAAGCGCGGCGCGGGCCCGTCGGTGTACCACTGCGGTACGTCGTCGTCGTCGAGGACCCAGCCCTCGGTGTGCGGAATGAAGCGCAGATCACCCCAGGCCTCGCCCATGTTCAGCCGGCGGTCCCAGGAGGCGCGGGAGCCGACCCGGCCGGTGATCAGCGCTTCGGCGGCGGAGTTGCCGGCGAGCGCGGCGACCACGAGGTCGCTGTCGGGGCGTACGAGATTGACACACGCCAGCTCGTAGCCGAGGCCCGTGACCACGCCGTCGGCGACGGTCTGCAGCGTGTCCGCCAGGCTCCGCGCGGTGTTCATGTCCGCCATCACCTGATGGAGCTGCCGCAGGGTCGCAAGACGGACATAGGGCTCCGACTCGGTCTCCATTCGCCCTCCCCTCGAGACCTCGCAGCAACTCCAGGGTTGTCTTCGGCGTACCTGGTTCTCTTACGGTTCTCTCGCGTACTACTTGGTAGCTTCGTTCATAGCTTCCACGCCACTGAATCACAGCGCGCTGCCCACTCGGTACACAGGGTCAACAAAATATGGCCCCTGTGACTCAAGTCACAGCAGAAGATGAGCAATTGAGTGGGGTTTCTGCATTTCCCTCGTGTGTTTACTGAACGCTTATTTGGACGCTGTGTAGACACTGTGAGCAGTTGTGTCCGTCCCGAGACCTAGGACCCTGCTCAGGACCGGACTTAGGACCGGACCTAGGACCAGGCTCGGGCCGAGGCCCGATGTGGCTCCCCGGGGTCGGAGACTAGCGTTTCGGCGTGCTGAACACTCCCTCTGCCGCTCCACTGACCCCCTCCGTGCATGCTGAGGGGGTGAGCAACGACGAGTTCCGTGCCGCCATGTCCCGGCTGGCCGCGGGTGTGGTCCTGGTGACCGCGCACGAGCCCGCGCTGGACCCGGAAGGCCCCGGCGGCGAGGACGTCGGCATGACGGCGACGGCCTTCCTGTCCGTCTCCCTGGACCCGCCCCTCGTCATGGTCAGCCTGCGCGAGGGCTCCCGCATGGACGACCTGCTCGACGAACAGCCCCTGTGGGCCGTCTCCGTGCTCTCCGAGAGCCAGCGCCACATCGCGGGCCGCTTCGCCATGAAGGGCCGCATCAGCGACCGCCTGCTCTTCGAGGACATCCCGTACGTCCGTGGCGAGGTGTCCGGGGCACTCCTGGTGGGCGGTGCCCTGGCGACCCTGGAGTGCCGCACCGAGCAGCGGGTCGCCGCCGGTGACCACACCCTCGTCATCGGGCGGGTGCTGACCGCGTCGGTACCGAGCGGGGACGGCGGACCGCTGCTGTACTTCAAGGGGCGCTACCGGCAGTTGGGCTGACGCCCCTTCTCCGAGGGCCGGGGCTACCGGTCGAGGACGGTGACGTCCAGCCCGGCCAGCCGCTCCGGGTCGTTGAGGATGTCGATGACGGCGATCCTGCCGTGCACGACCGTGAAGGCGAGGACACCGACGACGCGTCCCTCAGCGACCACGACCACACCCGCGGCGCCGTTGACGAGCGCGGGCCGCGCGATCCGGGCCAGGTGGGCGTACCCGCTCGCCCCCGAGGCCACGGCGATGGCACCGGCCGTCACCCCGGCCTCGCTCCGGGCCACCACGTCCGGGTCGAGCACGGCGACGAGCGCGTCGAAGTCGCCGTCCCGCGCCGCCGCGAGGAACGCGTCCACG
>LRTP01001057.1 GCA_001550305.1 Streptomyces diastatochromogenes | reverse complement strand
CCACGGGGGTACGGCGCTGGCGGGGTCGGGCACGTCGTCGACCCAGGGCACGGCACGCGCGGCGTCCGGCCGCCGCTTCCAGTCACGGGCCCGCACGCCCGACATCTCCACGCCCTCGGAGGCCCGGCCCGTCACCAGGTCGACCCAGCCGGTGAGGGAGTGACCGGTCCGCTCCAGGACCGGGACGGGCACCACGCCGGCCCGTGCCGCTCTGTCGTCGTCCACGGGTTCGAGGGGTGAGGTGCGCAGTTCCCAGCGCAGGGACTCGTTGGGCGCCCAGGGGCGCGCGGAGCCCAGGCGCATGCGGTAGACGTCCAAGCCGGTGCGGAACCAGAGCCGTTGGGGCAGCAGATGCAGGACCGCGAGCGGCTCGGAGCGGCCCAGTTCGCGCAGCAGCGGCAGCACCGCGTCCGAACGCCAGCCCGCGGCCAGCCCGTCGGTCAGCACCAGCACCACCCGGTGTTCGCCCACGGGCGGGGGAAGGTGCTCCAGCCGGATCCGGCCCGGCTCGGTGTCGTCCGAACTCAGCAGCCGTAAGCGGGTGATCGGGCCCAGTGACTCCTGGCGGGCGAGTTCGTCGGCCAGTCGGGTGACCGTCTCGTCCCAGACCCGCATGGTCACGTAGTCGTCGACCACGAGCAGTACGTCCGGGTGATCCGCGGAGGAAGCCTGCCCGAGGCCACGCAGAGCGTGCGACAGCACACCGAGTGACGCATCGTCAGACGGTGATGCCGATGGTGGTCGTGGACCGTCGTCACACTGCATAAGCGGCGCCCTCAGAACGTCCGGTCATGCCCGACGACGGAGGGAGCACCGAGGAGGAGTCCCGCAGTCCGCGGGCATGCGTGACATCCACGTGCCAAGCCTGGCAGTGGTCTGCTTGCGGTGCAACATGGCAGGCCACAGGAGACGGCAGAAGGGTCCGAAAGTCAATCGCCGGATGGTACTTGCCCCCTGTGGACAGCCGGTGGCTCTGTCTCGTCAATAGCGTGACAGTCGGCGATGGCGTGTGCAAGACCGTGGCGTATCCGCCTCCGCCCGCCGGTCGGAGGCCCGTCCCGGGCCGTCGGGGCATGACGGCCTACACCGGTCCGGGCGGACTCGGCTTGCGCTCGGGGTCGTCGAGCAGAATGGCCAGATGGCGACCCACGTGCCCGTCCCAGGCACCGGGGCCGAGGGCCAGCGCGTCCTTGCGCCACTCCCCGACGCGTTCCGCCAGGCTGCCCAGCCCCCGGTCCTGCAGTATCTCGCCGATGGCGTCCCTGAATTTCGGGTCCGCGCAGTCGCTGCGGTGCCAGATCATCGCGGGCACCCCGGCCCGCAGGCCGGCGAGGATCTCGCGGCGTCCGGTGCCCGAGTCGTCACCGGGAGGTTGACTGAGCACCAGGCACACCGCGTGCCGGTCCTCCTTCAGTTCACGCTCCAGGTGGAAGAAGTACGCCTCGTCCTCCGCCGGGCTGCTCCAGTGCGAGTGACTGTCCGCCGGGCGCTCCCGCAACTGCCGCCACTTGTGGTGCCAGGGCCGGTGCCAGGCGGCCCGCTGCAGGCGCTCGATGCTGCGCACCACCACCGGATAGTCCATGACCAGCGGGGTCGGGGCCTCGGAGCCGGACTCCTTCGACCACCACTCCACCGGCTCGTTGAGCAGTTCCCAGGGCAGGATGAACTCGAGGATCACCGGCTGCCGCAGGTCGGCCCACTTCTCCTCGGCCTCCTCGATCAGCCGCTCCACCGCGCCCGGGAGCTCCTCCCGGCCCAGGTGGACCGTCTCGCCGCGCACGGGGTGCCAGCCCTCGGAGTCGGACTGGCGCCAGTGCGAGAGGTAGTACCGGTCCGTCTCGATCCGGTCCGGCTCGAACTGGATCATCAGATACGCGGGGACGAGGGAGGGCGCGGGCTGTGGAAAGTCCGAGTGCTGCCAGTCCGAGAGCAGTCCCTCCATGCCCAGAGTGAGGGCCTGGGTGCGGTTGAAGCGGCGCAGCACCTCGGCGGCGTCCGCCTGGCCGTCCTCCATCAGTCGGTCGGCCGACAGCGCCAGGAAAGCCATGCTGGGCGGGAGTTCACCCGCCGGGGAGTTCTCGCCCGCCAGCCGCAGGAAGACCTGCCACCCCGTCTGGCACCACCCGGGCAGCTCCTGGACGCGGGAGCGGCTCGCGCGGCGCGCCATGACGGCCAGGTCCGTGGAGCCCATCGCCAGCAGGACGGGCCGCAGGTGAGCGAGATCGGCGTTGTTGAAGAAGTCGACGGCCTCCCACTCGTCCACGAGCGGCCACAGCTCGGCGACCGTCGCCGACTGCTGTTCCACGTACTCCAGCGACCGCACCAGGCAGGCCAGGCCGTCACCGACGGCCGTGCACTCCTTCACCACCTGTAACAGCCACGGCCGCAGCCGATCGCCGCCGAAGGGTTCCACGGGCGCGGCCAGTTCACCGGCCAGCAGATCCCGCCAGACCTCGCGGCTGCTCCCCTGGCTCACCGTGGCCGACCCCTGCAACGCGTCCACGATGGAGACAATGAGCTCGTTGCGGACCCGATCCGGACTGCGCCCTCTCACCCCGTTACCTCCACACAGCTGGCGCGGCACCCTGATGGTGCCCAACAGGGTAAGGCCGTAAAGCGGGGCATGGCAGGGAAAACCACGGGCATCACCGTGGGATGCCCGTGTTGTTTGCGCTGTTGGAGCCCCCTGTCGGATTCGAACCGACGACCTTCGCTTTACAAGAGCGGCGCTCTGACCAGCTGAGCTAAGGAGGCCTGCACGCGTGTGCCCGTGCAGTGTACCCAGGTCCCAGCCGGGCCCTCTCGAAAATTTCCGCGAAGTTCACAGCCCCCTGGCTACTGACAGACCAGGTGAACGCCAGGTACCGTCCTGAGCCAGTTCACTCTTGTGGACTACACCACCGCGAAGGCTTCGCGGTGGACACCACCTTTACAACGGATCGTCCGGCACGTTCCTGCCGGTGAAGGGGGCCCCTCACCATGGCCACTGTCTCGTTCGACAAGGCAACCCGGATCTACCCGGGTTCCGAGAAGCCCGCCGTCGATGCTCTGGAGATCGACATCGAGGACGGCGAGTTCCTCGTCCTCGTCGGTCCCTCCGGCTGCGGCAAGTCCACCTCGCTCCGCATGCTCGCGGGGCTCGAGGACGTGAACGCCGGCGCCATCCGCATCGGTGACCGCGACGTCACGCACCTGCCGCCCAAGGACCGGGACATCGCGATGGTGTTCCAGAACTACGCGCTGTACCCGCACATGACGGTCGCCGACAACATGGGCTTCGCGCTCAAGATCGCCGGTGTCCCGAAGGCCGAGATCCGCCAGAAGGTCGAGGACGCGGCGAAGATCCTGGACCTCACGGACTACCTCGCCCGCAAGCCGAAGGCCCTCTCCGGCGGTCAGCGCCAGCGTGTCGCGATGGGCCGCGCCATCGTGCGTGAGCCCCAGGTCTTCCTCATGGACGAGCCGCTGTCGAACCTCGACGCCAAGCTCCGCGTCTCGACCCGTACGCAGATCGCCTCGCTGCAGCGCCGCCTCGGCATCACCACCGTCTACGTCACCCACGACCAGGTCGAGGCCATGACGATGGGCGACCGTGTGGCCGTGCTCAAGGACGGTCTGCTCCAGCAGGTCGACTCGCCGCGCAACATGTACGACCGTCCCGCGAACCTCTTCGTCGCCGGGTTCATCGGCTCCCCGGCCATGAACCTCGTCGAGGTCCCGATCACGGACGGCGGCGTGAAGTTCGGCAACTCCGTCGTGCCGGTGAACCGCGAGGCCCTGAAGGCCGCCGCGGACAAGGGCGACCGCACCGTCACGGTCGGCGTCCGCCCGGAGCACTTCGACATCGTCGAGCACAACGGCGAAGCCGCCAAGGCGCTGTCCAAGGACAGCGCGGACGCCCCGGCCGGCCTCGCCGTCTCGGTGAACGTCGTCGAGGAGCTCGGTGCCGACGGTTACGTCTACGGCAGCGCCAAGGTCGACGACAAGCTCACGGACCTGGTCGTCCGCGTCAGCGGCCGCGCGGTCCCGGACAAGGGCGCCACGCTGCACGTCGTGCCGCGACCGGGCGAGACCCACGTGTTCTCGACCTCCACGGGCGAGCGCCTCTCCGACTGATCGCCCTGACCACCCGATCGCCCTGATCGCCCTGATCACCGCGAAAAGCAAGTCGGGGGGAAGGAAACCGCGACGCGGTCGAATTCACCCAAGTTGACGAAGAGAGCCCCACAGCTTGCTGTGGGGCTCTCTTCGTTGTCGACAAATACCCCGGCAAGCCGGTCATTTCGATCCCTGTACGTCAACTCGCCACCCAGCGAAAGCCGGTCCCCTATCCCCCGAACTGATTACTAAATGTCGCCAAATCATCACCCCGCGCTACCCTCACTCGCGTGAAGCACTCCACCACTAACCAACGGACCCGGCGTGGCCGTGGCCCCGCGCGCCGGATCGGTCGCACCCTCGCCCTCGTTCTGCCTGTCGTCCTGGTGCTCTCCGGGACCCTGGCGGTCACCCGAGTCAACTGGTCGGGGAACTCCTCGGACTCGGTGCTCACCGCCTCCTCCTCGGACGTCTCCTCGCGTGCCGTCTCCCGTGCGCCGCAGGACGTGCTGCGCGACCGGCTCCTGCTGGAGCTCCAGGAGAAGAACCCGGGCGTCGCCCTCACCCACCTCCAGGAGGCCGTGAACGGCCGCCCGTCGCTCGCCAAGCACTGCGTCTCCATCGCCCGCGCCCTCGGCCGCGCCGCGGTCCGCGCGTACGGCCCGACGCGCGCCCAGGCGTTCGCGCGCCCGGTCTGCGACACGTCCTTCGCATCGGGGGTCGCGGCCACGCATCTCTGAGCCACACCGGCCCCACCCGTTCTGTCAGGTAACAGCTGTTTAAGGGAACCGTTGCCGACAGAAGCCGCGAGCGGGGCGCCACGTACAGTTCGGGCATGACCCATCCGAACGCCGCGTCACGCCCCGTTCAAGCCGTTGTCCTGGCCGGTGGTCAGGGCTCCCGACTGCGTCCCTACACCGACGACCGGCCCAAGCCGATGGTCGAGATCCCCGGCACCGGGACCCCGATCATCGGTCACCAGCTGACCTGGCTCGCCGAGGAGGGCGTCACCGACGTCGTCGTCTCCTGCGGCCACCTCGCCGAGGTCCTCCAGAAGTGGCTGGACTCGGCCGACCTCCCGGTCAACATCACGACGGTCGTCGAGACGGAACCGCTCGGCCGGGGCGGCGGCCTGAAGTACGCCGCCGCGCACCTCCCCCACCCGGACAAGCCCTGGTACGCGACGAACGGCGACATCTGGACCCGTTTCTCGCTGCGCGACATGGCGGACTTCCACACCGAGCGCGATGCCGTCGCGACCCTCGCCCTCGCCCGCCCGCGCATCCCGTGGGGCGCCGTCAAGACCGACGGCTTCGGACGGGTCACGGACTTCATCGAGTCCCCGCCGACCACGTACGAGATCAACGCGGGCGTCTACGTCTTCTCCGCCGAGTTCGCCGACCTGCTCCCCGAGCGCGGCGACCACGAGCGCACCACGTTCCCGCACCTGGCCCGCGAACGCCGCCTGGCCGGCTTCCCGCTCCCGCAGGGCGCCTACTGGCGCGCCATCGACACCGCGAAGGACCTCACGGAGGCGGCGAAGGAACTCGCGGCCCTGGGCCGCTGAGAAGCCCCTTCCCGGCAGTACGAGGGGCTTAGAGTCCCGTCCCGGCAGTACGGGGCGAGAGTCCCTTTCCGGCAGCACGAGGGGCTGAGAGTCCCTTCCCGGCACCACGGGGCTGAGAGCCCCTTCCGGCAGTACGAGGGCGGGCCCCGCACATCTGATGTGCGGGGCCCGCCCTCGTATCGCCAGGGGGCGTTACGCGTTACCCGAGGAGACCGCCGACCAGCTTGTCCGAGCCGCCGGAGGTGCCACCACCACCGCCGCCGCCGCCGCTCGAACCGCCGGAAGAGGTGCCGCCGCCCGAGCCGCTGCCACCGGTGCTGGAGCCGCCACCGCTGGACGTCGGGCCCGCGCTGGTGCTCGGGGCCTGGTGGACCGGCGAGGACTGCTGCGGCGGGGCCTGGCCGGTGCCCTGGGTCTGGCTGGGGCCGCTGGTGACCGTGCCACCCGTCTCACGGACCGCGGCGCTCGGCGTGGTGGCCGCGCCCGACGGCGCGGAGGAGCTGCCGTGGGTGGGCGCCTTGGCCGAGGCCGAGGGAGTGGTCGTCCTGTGCTGGGGCGTGCCGGGCTCCTCGGGAAGCGGGGAACCGGGCAGCTCGTTGCGCGGAGCCTCGCCCGGTCCCGGCACGACCACCCGGTCGGCGTCACGGACGGCGCCGCCGAGGAGCGAGCCGATGAGGAGCGTGAGGCCGACGACGATGGCCGAGACGAGCGCGCCGCGGCGCAGCACCCGGTACCGCAGGTCCCAGATGTCGGCGCGGGGCCCGAGCGTGCGCCAGGCCTCGCTCGCGAGGCGTCCGTCGACGGAGTAGACGGGCGCGCCCGCAATGATCAGCGGCGACCAGGCGGCGAGGTAGATGATGTCCGGCGCGTCGTACGCGGGGACCGTCTTCCAGCTGACGGTGACGATGAGCGCGGCCGACAGCATCGCGCCGACCACGGCGGCGACCCGCTGCCACAGCCCGAGCACCGTGAGGACGCCCACGATGACCTGGAGGAAGGCGATGACGAGCCCGGAGCCGACGGGGTGCTGGAGCGCGAACTGACGCAGCGGCTCGGCGACGTCCCAAGGGTGCAGCGTGTTCAGCCACTTGACCATGGAGCCGCGCTTGCCGCCGTCGAAGTAGACGGGGTCGCAGAGCTTGCCCATGCCGGCGTAGATGGAGATGAAGCCGAGGAAGACGCGGAGCGGGAGCAGCACCACGCCGAGGTTCATCCGGCGCCCGGGGTAGTAGGCGTGCCGGACCGGGTCCGAGCCGTGCCGCCTGGCCGGTGTGCCGCCGCCGTAGCCGTCGTCGGGGCCCTCCGCCGCGAACTGCCCGCCCGTGTAGCGCGGTTCGTCGTACGCGCTGTCCACGCTGCGCATGTTCGGCAGCAGCCGGGTCCCCGCGGAGTCGTGGTCGTGGCCGCGCTGGCTGCCGACGAGGGGCGTCTCGGCCGTGTGGACGGTCAAGTCGCCCGCGTAGCCCTGGTGTTCGTCGAGGCGGGGGATGACCTGGGTGGCGCCGCCGTCGCCCGTCGGGTCCGCGACGACGTGGCGCACGCTGGTGCTGCGCACGGCCTGCAGGAGGCGGTGGGCGCCGGTGTCGTCGGGGTCGGACCGCCCGCTCCAGACGACGGGTGCGCGG
>LRTP01001056.1 GCA_001550305.1 Streptomyces diastatochromogenes | reverse complement strand
CCGAAGCGCTGCGCGTGCCGGGCGGCGGCCGCGCCCATGCGCGCCGACAGCGCCTGGTCGTCGGCGAAATCGCGCAGCACGCGCGCGTAGGCGACGGGATCGTGCCCCGGGATCAGGAATCCGGTCTCCTGGTGGCGCACGGCGACGGGCAGCCCGCCGACCTCGGCCGCCAGGACCGGCGTGCCGGCCGCCTGCGCCTCGATGGCGACCAGCCCGAAGGACTCGCTGTAGGAGGGCATGACCAGCACCGACGCGGCCCGGAACCAGTCCGCGAGCTGCTCCTGGTCGACGGGCGGCCTGAAGAGCACGACATCGGCGATCCCGAGCCGGGCGGCGAGCTTCTGCAGCCCCTCGGGTTTGGCGAGACCGGTACCGCTGGGGCCGCCCACCACGGGGACGACGATGTTGCCGCGCAGCTCGGGGCGCTCGTCCAGGAGGACGGCGACCGCGCGCAGCAGCACGTCGGGGGCCTTCAGGGGCTGTATGCGGCCCGCGAAGAGCGGGATCAGCGCGTCCTGCGGGAGCCCGGGGCGGG
>LRTP01001055.1 GCA_001550305.1 Streptomyces diastatochromogenes | reverse complement strand
GAGGATCGCGACGGCGACCGCGGCGGCGCCCACCGTGACGGCGTCGGGCTCGGCCGCGAGGTGCCCGGTCGCGATGATCGCGAGAGCCGCCGAGGCGACGGTCGCCATCAGGCCGTACATCCGGGTGTCCGGGTCGGCGTGGCTGCGCAGCTGCAGGACGAGGGTGAGCAGGACCCACACGCCGAGGGTGCCGAGGATCGCGGCGGGCGCGTTCTCCCGGCCCGCCGCGAGGAGCGCGACGTCCGCGGTGACCGCGCCGAGGAACGCCAGCGCGATGCCCTGACGGGCCGGCCACATCCCGTTCAGCCGGAACCAGCCCGCCGCGGTGACGGCCTGGAGGAGGACGAGGGGGACGACGAGGGCGTACTGCCCGATCGCCGCCGTCCCGGAGAGCAGCAGTCCGAGCACCGCGGTGAGCACGGCGGGCTGGAGGCCGGGTTCGATGATCGGGGAGCGGCCCTCGGCGCGGGCGCGCTGGGCGTCGGTGACGCGGGCGTTGCCGGTGACGGTCGGGGGGCCGTAGCCGGAGGCGCTGTCAGGGGTGACCGCGCCGCCGGTACCGGGCGCCTGCTGGACAGGGGGCTGGTACGCGGGCGTCCACTCCGGTGTCGGCGCCGGGGCCTCCTGCGGCAGCGGCTGCCCGACCGTGCCGTACGTCTGCGGCTCGGGGTACGCCTGGTAGCCCTGCGGCGGCAGATACGTCGTGTCCGCCGCCGGCATCGAGGGCTGCACCTGGGTCTCCCAGGTCTGCCCCTCCCACTGCTGGGTGCGCTGCGGCCACTCGGGCTGCTGAGGCGGCTGGTGCTGCTGAGGCTGCCCGTGCCCCTGCCGCTGTTGCTGCTGAGGCTGTGTATACGGGTCGTACCCCTCGTAGGGACCCTCGTACCGGCCCTCGTACGGCTGGTCGCTCATCGTCTCGCTCACCCTCCTGCGAACGGCGGGAGCACCTCGACCGTGCCGCCCTCGGCCAGCCGTACCGTCTCATGTTCGCGCGTGCCCACGGGGTCACCGTCGATGAGGAAGGAGCATCGCCGCAGCACGCGGACGAGTTCTCCGGGGTGTCGCACGCGGGCCGCGTCGAGCGCCTCGGCGAGCGTGCCCGCGTCGTACGGCTCCTCCGCGACGCCCGCCGCGGCCTTGGCGGCGGCCCAGTAACGCACCGTGCCCTTTGCCATCTCGTTCCTCAATCGTGTTTTCCGTGAACACGGATCAGTCATCAGTCGTTGGTCATCAGTGGTCTCTGTGGACACGGTCAGGCTAGCCCGCCGCCGCGACGGCCCATGCCCCGATACGGCCGAGCAGCTCGTCGTCCGCCGCGTGCTCGGCGTGGCCCATCCCGTGCTCGATCCACAGCTCGGCGTGGCCGCCGGAGGCGGCGGCGAGCATCCGCGGGTGGTCGACCGGGAAGTAGCCGTCCTGGTCGCCGTGGACGATCAGCAGCGGAGTGGGCGCGATGAGCGGGACCGACTCGACCGGGGAGGTCGGCACCGGGTCCCAGTCACGGTGGTGGATCCGGGTGCGCAGACCGTATCGGCCGACCGCGCGGCCCACGGGCCGGGTTACCAGCCAGTGCAGGCGCCGCATAGGGGCCGTACCCCGGTAGTACCAACGGGCGGGTGCGCTCACCGAAACCACGGCGTCCGTACGCGCCTCTGTGCGCCCCTCGTGCTCCATCTCCGCGCCCCGGTCCGGGCCACCCTCCGGGCCACGGTGCAGCGCCGCGTGCCGCAGCACCACCGAACCGCCCATCGAGAAGCCGACGGTGGCCACACGCGTGTGCCCGAGTTCGCGGGCCCAGGCCACCGCGGCGGCCAGATCGTGGACCTCGCGGTCACCGACCGTGGAACTGCCGCCGGAGGCGCCGTGACCACGGAAGGAGAAGGTGACCACCGCCGCGTGACGGGCGAGGACGGCCGCGGCGTGCCGCACGTGCGGCCGGTCCAGATCGCCCGTGAAGCCGTGCGCGACGACAATGACCACATCGTTCAAGCCAGTGGCCGAGTCACCAGAAGGCCGCGTTCCAGGGTCGTACGCCGCGTCGATCGTCACCCCGTCGACCGTGTGCAGAAACCTCCGCAAAGGGGTGCGCGGGGGCGTCTCAAGGGGTGGACGATCGGAAGATCCCGTCGCTTGACCTGCCGGACCTGAGCTCATGTGGGCTATTCTGCTGGGCAGAGGACTCGGGCAGCGTAGCCCCCGGGTCCTTTTGTGCTTTCTGAAGCGTTGTATACGAAGCGGGAAACCGCAGGTGTACGGAGCCCACGAACGCATAGAACGTGTGACGACCCCCCGTGGGCCGTCCGGCGACTCCCAGGGGCGCGGGAGCCGCACCGTAGGAAGCAGTGCCGCAAACGTCCTCG
Organism: Streptomyces diastatochromogenes; assembly: GCA_001550305.1. Taxonomy (GTDB): domain Bacteria; phylum Actinomycetota; class Actinomycetes; order Streptomycetales; family Streptomycetaceae; genus Streptomyces; species Streptomyces mirabilis_D. The sequence goes on along the minus strand of LRTP01001055.1, from coordinate 3,806 downwards.
CAGGGACCGAGGAGGAACCAGACGTTATGGGCGAGCGAACCTTGCATGACCGTAGGACGACCCAGGCAGGTGGGGCGCGATGAGTTCTCTGCTGCTCCTGACCAACGCTCTTCAGCCGTCGACGGAGGTGCTTCCCGCTCTCGGCCTGCTCCTGCACAACGTGCGAGTGGCTCCGGCGGAAGGCCCCGCTCTCGTCGACACCCCGGGTGCCGACGTCATTCTGATCGACGGCCGGCGTGACCTCCCGCAGGTGCGCAGTCTGTGCCAGCTGCTGCGCTCGACCGGGCCCGGCTGCCCGCTGATCCTCGTCGTGACGGAGGGCGGCCTCGCGGCCGTCACCGCCGACTGGGGCATCGACGACGTGCTCCTGGACACCGCGGGACCGGCGGAGGTCGAGGCACGGCTGCGGCTGGCCATGGGCCGCCAGCAGATCGTCAACGACGACTCCCCGATGGAGATCCGCAACGGCGACCTCTCGGTCGACGAGGCGACGTACAGCGCCAAGCTCAAGGGCCGGGTCCTCGACCTGACCTTCAAGGAGTTCGAGCTCCTCAAGTACCTCGCGCAGCATCCGGGCCGTGTCTTCACGCGCGCCCAGCTGCTCCAGGAGGTCTGGGGCTACGACTACTTCGGCGGCACGCGGACGGTCGACGTCCACGTACGACGGCTGCGCGCGAAGCTCGGACCCGAGCACGAGTCGCTGATCGGTACCGTCCGGAACGTCGGTTATCGATTCGTTACACCTGAGAAGGTGGACCGCGCCGCGGACGAGGCGAGGGCCAGGGCGGCCCAGCCAAAGCCGGAGGATGCGGACGAGACGGCGCACCTGGACGCCGTCGAGACGGTCGAGGCGGCGGCGGAGGCGCAGTAGGCGATAACGGAGGCGCGGCAAGCCTCCGTACGCCCTGCCCAGCGGCGGGTCCATCCGCGTAGACTCCGCGCGTGGCCAAGGTGACGAGGGACGATGTAGCGCGACTGGCGGGTACGTCCACCGCCGTTGTCAGCTATGTCATCAACAACGGACCGAGGCCGGTTGCCCCGGCCACGCGCGAGCGCGTTCTCGCCGCGATCAAGGAACTGGGGTACCGGCCCGACCGGGTCGCCCAGGCCATGGCGTCGCGGCGGACCGAGCTCATAGGCCTGATCGTGCCGGACGCGCGCCAGCCCTTCTTCGGGGAGATGGCGCACGCGGTCGAGCAGGCCGCCGCCGAGCGCGGGAAAATGGTGCTCGTCGGCAACTCCGACTACATCGCCGAGCGCGAGGTCCACTACCTGCGCGCCTTCCTCGGCATGCGGGTCTCCGGGCTGATCCTCGTCAGCCACGCGCTCAATGACAACGCTGCCGCGGAGATCGACGCGTGGGACGCCCGCGTGGTGCTGCTGCACGAGCGCCCCGAGGCCATCGACGACGTCGCCGTCGTCACGGACGACGTCGGCGGCGCCCAGCTCGCCACCCGCCACCTCCTCGAACACGGCTACGAATACGTGGCCTGTCTCGGCGGCATCGCGGAGACCCCGACCGTCGGCGACCCGGTCTCCGACCACGTCGAGGGCTGGCGGCGCGCGATGCAGGAGGCCGGGATCCCCACCGAGGGGCGCCTCTTCGAAGCGCCGTACAACCGCTACGACGCCTATAAGGTCGGCCTCCAGCTGCTCGGCGGTCCCGACCGCCCGCCCGCCATCTTCTGCTCCACCGACGACCAGGCCATCGGCGTGCTGCGCGCCGCGCGTGAGCTGCGCATCGACGTTCCGGGGCAGCTGGCCGTGGCCGGCTTCGACGACGTCAAGGAAGCCGCGCTGACGGATCCGCCGATGACGACGATCGCCTCCGACCGGTCGGCGATGGCGCGGGCCGCGGTGGATCTCGTACTGGATGACGGGTTGCGGGTCGCGGGGTCGCGGCGCGAGCGGTTGAAGGTGTTTCCGTCGCGGTTGGTCGTCCGGCGTTCTTGTGGTTGTGAGTAGCTGCGGGCTTGTGGTTCTGAGTAGCTGCGGCTTGAGGTTGTAAGTGGCTGCGGCTTGAGGTTGTAAGTGGCTGCGGGCCGGATGTGGCTGGTCGCGCAGTTCCCCGCGCCCCTAAAAGGGGCGCGCCTGCCCCCGCGGGATCACGGGGGCAGGCGCATCCTGGTGCTGAGCTAGAACAGCAGGTTGTACTGGTTGAAGCCGCTGCCCAGGCCGATCCGTGAGCCGAAGAGGCTGCTGGAGGCCTTGTTGGTGCCGGGGTAGAGCCAGAGCTTGCCCGCGGAGTCGCGGGTGATGACGTCCGCGATGCCGTCGCCCGTGACGTCGCCGTTGGAGACGTACGAGGTGAAGGTGAAGCCCGTACGCGCCTGGATCCGCGCCGCGAACGGGGTCTTCTCGACCTGCGTGCCCCGGTAGAGGTACAGGACGCCGGAGCTGTTGCGGACCAGCAGGTCGGCCCTGCCGTCGCCGGACAGGTCGCCGTGGCCGAAGATCTTCACGTTCTTCCAGGCCCTGTCGACGACCTTGACCTTGCCGTAGAACTGGCCGTTGCCCTTGCCCGGGTAGAGGTAGACCGAGCCGTCGGCGTCCACCGCGACCAGGTCGGGGCGGGCGTCACCCGTCATGTCGCCGGGGATGGCGTACGACTTGTAGCCGCCCCACACCGTGCTGATCTGCATCCAGTCGTACTCGCCGGAGGTGTGGTTCAGGTAGCTGCGGTACAGCTTGCCGTCGCCCTTGTCGCGCATGATCAGGTCCTGGTAGAAGTCCCGGTCCAGGTCTGCCTGGAGGACCCAGCTGGCGTTCTGCCAGCCGCTGCCCTGGTAGGCGCGGGCGGCGAGCGAGGTGCCCTTGCTGTCCTGCTGGAAGAGGCCGCCGGACGGCGTGCGCTCCAGCAGGTCGGCCTTGCCGTCGAACGTCATGTCCGCGTCGTCGATGCGCGGCTGGGCGGCCCAGGTGTACGAGGACACCTTGGTGAACACCGGGTAGGCGCCCTTCGCGGTGCAGCCCGCGACGCCCCACGAGACGATGCCGACGACCTTGCCGCCGACGATGACGGGACCGCCGGAGTCACCGTTGCAGGGACTCTTGGTGCCCTCGTCGGTGCCGGTCGCAGGGGTGCCCGCGCAGAACATCGCGCCCTCGACGAAGTCGTCCTCGCCGAGGACCGACTGCATCGCGGAGTTGCAGGTGGAGTCGGCGACCAGCGGCAGGGTCACCTTGCGCAGGTTCGCCGACAGGTCGGCGCCGTCGGCGCCGGAGGTCAGGCCCCAGCCGTAGACGGTGGCGGAGTTGCCGGCCTTGTAGGAGGCGCTGTCACCGGCGGCCACCAGCCGCTGCCACTGCTGGTCCAGCGGGCGGTCGAGGGTGAGGACCGCGATGTCGTTCTGGACGGTCGTGGAGTTGTAGCGCGGGTGGTTCCACTGGCGGTAGACGCCCGCGACCGTGCCGCTGGTGTCGTCCAGCAGTCCGGTGGCGCCGGCCAGCACCGCGCCGTTCTTCACCCAGTCCAGGCCCGCGACGCAGTGGGCCGCCGTCAGGACCTTGTTCGGGGCGACGAGGGTGCCGCCGCAGAAGTAACCGACGCCGGCCGTGCTGTCGTAGTAGGAGAGCTGGACCATCCACGGCGCGGAGGAGATCGTCGTCTCGGTGCCGCCGATGATGAAGGGTGTCTTCTTGGGGGCCGTGTCCGGGGTCGCCCGGTCCTTGACGGCCGCGGCGACCCGGCCGCGCAGCTCCTTGTCGGAGACGGTCGGCTTCGCGGGCTGGGACTGGCTCACCTCCGGCAGCGAGGGTCCGTCCGCCGCGGTGGCGGGCTGCGCCGCGAAGGCGCCGGCGCAGGT
>LRTP01001054.1 GCA_001550305.1 Streptomyces diastatochromogenes | reverse complement strand
CGGCCGTGGCGGCGGACGCGAGCGCCTCCGCGTGCCCGAGCCGCTCCGCCTCCGCCGACAGTTCCACGTCCTCGCCCGCGCGCGGCTCGACCGCCGCGATCTCCTCGAGTCCGAAGCGCAGCAGGTCGGCTTCCTGGGCCCGCTCACGGGCGCGTGTGGTGATCTCGTCCAGCTCGGCAGAGATGGCCCGCAGTCGCCGGTAGGCCCCCGCGTACTTGGCGAGCGGCACGGCGACCGCGTCCCCGGCGTACCGGTCGAGCGCCTGCCGCTGCCGGGACAGTTTGAGCAGCCCCTGCTGGTCGGTCTGCCCGTGCACGGCCACCAGCTCGTCGGCCAGCTCGGCCAGCACGCCCACCGGGACGGAACGGCCGCCCAGGTGCGCCCGTGAGCGCCCCTCGGCCGAAACGGTACGGCTGATCAGCAGCGCGCCGTCGTCGAGCTCGGCGCCCGCCTCCTCGGCCCGTACGATCGCCGTACCGCCCGCGGGTACGGTGATCCGCCCCTCCACGACGGCGTGCTTGGCGCCGATCCGTACGAGGGCGGGGTCCGCGCGCCCGCCGAGCAGCAGCCCGAGGCTGGTGACCACCATCGTCTTGCCCGCACCGGTCTCACCGGTCACGGCGGTGAAGCCTGGCGACAGCTCGACGACCGCGTCGTCGATGACTCCGAGCGACCGTATCCGCATCTCCTCCAACACGGACACGACCTTACGAGGTCCAGCCACGGATGTGCGACGGCCCCCGCCCCGCAGCCGTGAACCCGCAGGTGACAAGCACCTACAAACGGTGCCTTGTCACCCACGGGAGTGGACCTGACGCGAGTGTCAGTGCGGCGCCCCGCGCCACCCGGACACCGGCAGCGCGAACTTGGCCACCAGCCGGTCGGTGAACGAGGCGTGGTGCAGTCGAGCCAGCCGCACCGGCACGGCCCCCCGCCGTACCTCCACCCGTGCCCCCGGCGGCAGCTCCACCGTCCGCCGCCCGTCGCACCACAGCACCCCCGGCGGAATGTGCGGCAGCACCTCCACCGCGAGCACCGAGTTCGGTGAGGTCACCATCGGCTTGGCGAACAGCGCGTGCGCGCTGATCGGCACCATGAGCAGTGCCTCGACCTCGGGCCAGACGACGGGTCCGCCGGCGGAGAAGGCGTACGCCGTGGACCCGGTCGGGGTCGCGCAGACGATGCCGTCGCAGCCGAAGCCGGTGACCGGCCGTCCGTCGATCTCCAGGATGACCTCGAGGAGCTTCTCGGCGGAGACCTTCTGCACGGCGGCCTCGTTGAGCGCCCAGTCGGTGTGCACGATGTCGCCGTTCTGGTGGACGACGACGTCGACGGTCATGCGTTCCTCGACCTCGTACGCCTTGGTCACCACCCGGTCGACGACCTTGTCGAGGTCGTCGCGCTCGGCCTCCGCCAGGAAGCCGACGCTGCCGAGGTTGACGCCGAGCATCGGCACGCCGGAGGCGCGGGCGAACTCGGCGCCGCGCAGCAGTGTGCCGTCACCGCCGAGCACGATCAGCAGTTCGCATCCGTCGAGGCACTGCGGAGTGGCTTCCTTCACCAGCTCCACCTCGGGCGGCAGCGGCAGATCGGCCGCCTCCGCCTCCAGCACGCGCACCCCGATCCCGGAGCGCAGCAGCCCCTGGACCACGAGTTCGGCGCTGCGGATCGCAGCGGGCCGCCCGGTGTGGGCCAGCAGGAAAACAGTACGAGCTCGGGTCTGTGTCAACGCGGCCCCTCCGCCACTGCACGGTCAACGTCGGCCGGGTCGAGTTCGGGTGCCCCGGCACGCAGCCACAGAAAGTACTCGACATTGCCCGAGGGCCCGGGCAGCGGACTCGCGGTCACGCCCTTCACCCCGAGCCCCAGCTCCGCGGCCCGCCGGGCCACTCCGCGCACCGCCTCGGCGCGCAGTTCCGGACTGCGTACGACTCCACCACTCCCCAGCCGTTCCTTCCCCACCTCGAACTGCGGCTTGACCATCATCACCAGATCGGCGTCGGGCGCCACGCACCGCACGAGGGCGGGCAGCACCAGGCCGAGCGGGATGAAGGACAGATCCCCGACAACAAGATCCACGGGCTCTCCATCGATCGCCTCCAACGTCAACTCGCGTACGTTCGTACGGTCCTTGACGGTGACGCGTTCATCGCTCTGCAGAGACCAGGCGAGTTGACCGTAGCCGACGTCGACGGCGACGACATGGGAGGCACCCGCGCGCAGCAGTACGTCGGTGAAGCCTCCGGTGGACGCTCCGGCGTCCAGCGCCCGCCGCCCCTCGACCTTCAGTCCCTGGGGTACGAAGGCCGCCAGGGCGCCCGCGAGCTTGTGCCCGCCGCGCGAGACGTAGTCGGGGTCGCTGTCGTCCTGGGTGACCACGATCGCGGCCGCGGTCTCCACCTGGGTGGCGGATTTGGTCGCGAGGGTCTTGCCGACGCTCACCCGGCCGGCGGCGATCAGCTGGCTGGCGTGCTCTCGCGAGCGGGCGAGCTTGCGGCGGACCAGCTCGGCGTCGAGGCGGCGGCGTGCCACTCCTGCCACGTTGGGTTCAGCTCCTGCGGTCGTACGGCGTAGGGGGCGCCGGAGGTCCCGGGCGGGCGTCGAGCGCGGTGAGCGCGTCGCGCAGCCCCCTGTGTACATCCTCGTACACCTCGACATGTCCGTCCGTGGCGAGGTGGTCGGCGTCGCCCAGCCGGTCGAGCTGGGCGTCGACCTCTGCGTTCCCGGTGGGGGTGCGGTCCACGTCCAGCGGGGCCGGGGCGGCGGGGTCGTACTCGAGTTCGGGTTCGGCCTCGACCGGAACCTCCGGCTCCGGCATCGCTCCCTGCGGAGTCCCGGCCTCCGACACTGACTCGTTCATGCCCCGACGCTACCCCGAAGCACTGAGGTACCGTCGACCGCGATGGCCACGATTGAGGAGTGCCGCAGCGCACTCGACAAGCTCTCGGACAACATGGCGGGCGCGGACGGGAACGTACGCGAGGCGGCGGCCCTGGACCGCTCGCTCAGCTGCCGTATCACCGACCTCGACATCACCTTCGTCGGTCGTCTCAAGGACGGCCGGATCGAGGTGCTCGACACCCTCCAGGGCCCACCCGTCGAGAAGGCCCAGATCAGACTCGCCATGTCCGGCGACGATCTGGTCGCCATGGTCGACGGGCAGCTGAACTTCGCGAAGGCCTGGGGCTCCGGCCGGGTGCGGCTGGAGGCGGCCCTGCTCGACCTGTTCCGCCTCAGGAAGCTTCTTTAGCGGCTCCGGCTCCGGCGGCCACCGTCACGCGGGCCTTGCGTGCCGCGGGCACCACCAGCGGCGTCCCGGTCTCCGGGTCGTCGATGACCTGGCAGCGCAGCCCGAAGACCTCCTCGACCAGTTCGGCCGTGACGATGTCGTTCGGCGCGCCCTCGGCGACGACCCGGCCCTCCCGCAGGGCGACGAGGTGGGTGGCGTACCGGGCCGCGTGATTGAGGTCGTGCAGGACGGCGACCAGGGTGCGCCCCTGCTCCTCGTGGAGTTCGGCGCACAGATCGAGCACGTCGATCTGATGCTGGATGTCCAGGTAGGTCGTCGGCTCGTCGAGCAGCAGCAGCGGGGTCTGCTGGGCGAGTGCCATCGCGATCCACACGCGCTGCCGCTGGCCGCCGGACAGTTCGTCGACATAGCGATCGGCCAGTTCGGCGACGCCGGTCGAGGCCATCGACTCCTGTACGACCCGCTCGTCCTCCGTCGACCACTGGCGCAGCAGGCCCTGGTGCGGATAGCGGCCCCGGCCGACCAGGTCACCGACCGTGATCCCGTCCGGCGCGATCGACGACTGCGGCAGCAGCCCGAGCGTCCTGGCCACCTTCTTCGCGGGCATCGACTGGATGACCTGCCCGTCGAGCAGCACCCGTCCTTCGGAGGGCTTGAGCATCCGCGACAGGGCGCGCAGCAGCGTGGACTTGCCGCAGGCGTTCGGGCCCACGATCACGGTGAAGGAGTTGTCGGGGATCTCCACCGACAGCTTCTCCGCGATGACGCGCTGGTCGTAGCCGAGGGTGACGTTGTCGGCGGACAGGCGGTTCACAGTGCTCCTTCGAGTGTTCTCGTTCGCCTCGGTGTTCTCGTTCGCCTGGGTGTCCCTGTTCACCGCGGCGCTCATATCCGGCCCGCCTTGCGCTCGGTGACCAGCAGCCACAGCAGATAGATCCCGCCCAGGACCCCCGTCACGACGCCGACGGGCAGCTGGTCGGCGCCGAAGGCCCGCTGCGAGGCCCAGTCCGCGACGATCAGCAGGGTCGCGCCCATGCACATCGACGGCACCAGGTTCGGGCCCGGCGAGCGGGTCAGCCGCCGGGCGAGCTGCGGTGAGGTGAGCGCCACGAAGCCGACCGGGCCCGCGGCGGCGGTGGCACCGGCGGTGAGCAGCACGGCGGCCAGCATCAGCAGGAGTCGTACGCGCTCGACGCGCACTCCGAGGGCGTACGACACGTCGTCGCCCATCTCCATCATGCGCAGCCCGCGCGCGTTGCCGAGGACGAGCGGGACGAGGACGGCGCACAGGGCGAGCAGCGGCCAGACCTGGGCCCAGTCACGCCCGTTGAGGGAGCCGGTCATCCAGACGACCGCACGGGCCGCGTCGACGATGTCCGCCTTGGTCAGCAGATAGCCGTTGACCGCCGTGACGATCGCGGAGACCCCGATACCGACCAGGACCAGTCGGTATCCGTGCACGCCCCGCTTCCAGGCGAGCAGATAGATCGCGAGCCCGGTCACCAGGCCGCCGACGAGCGCTCCCAGCGCGACCTGGTTCGCGCTGCCCGAGAACAGCACGATCATGATGAGCGCCCCGGCCGTCGACCCCTGGCCGAGGCCGAGGACGTCCGGGCTGCCCAGCGGGTTGCGGGAGATGGACTGGAACAGCGCCCCGCCGAGCCCGAGCGAGGCCCCGACCAGCAGGCCGACGAGCACCCGCGGCAGCCGCAGGTCGTTGACGATGAACTCCTGGCCCGCGTTCCCGTTGCCGACGAGCGTCTTGAGGACGTCGGCGGCCGGGATCGGGAAGTCGCCGGTGCCGATCAGCACCACGCTCGCGGCGAGCGCGGCCACCAGCAGGAGTACGACGACGGTGAACGCCCGGACGTCGAGCCGGACGGAGAGACCGCCGCGCGTCCGCACGGCTCGGGTACGTGTGGTCGTCACAGCTGGGCCGTCCTCCGCCGTCGTACGAGATGGATGAAGACCGGCCCGCCGAGGACGGCGGTGACGATGCCGACCTGCAACTCCGCGGGTCGCGCAACCATCCGCCCGACGACGTCGGCGCCGAGGAGCAGCACGGGCGACAGCACGGTCGCGTACGGCAGGATCCAGCGCAGGTCGGGCCCGGTGAAGGAGCGGACCACGTGCGGGACCATGAGCCCGACGAAGACGATCGGCCCGCAGGCGGCGGTCGCGGCGCCGCACAGCACGGTGGCGGCGGCCATGGACAGTGCCCGGGTGCGGTTCAGGTCGGCGCCGAGCGCGCGGGCGGTGTCGTCGCCCATGGCCATGGCGTTCAGGGGCCGGGCGAGCGCCAGCGCGACGACCGTGCCGACCACCAGGAAGGGCAGCACCTGCCTGATGGTCGAGTCGGTGGCCGAGGCCAGCGAACCCACCGTCCAGAAGCGCATCTTGCCGAGCGCCGCGTCGTCCATGATCATCACGGCCTGCAGATAGCCGTAGAGCGCGGCGCTGATCGCCGTGCCTGCGAGCGCGAGCCGAACCGGGGTTGCGCCGCGGCTGCCGCCCAGGAACCAGACCAGCGCCCCGACCGCGGCCGCGCCGAAGAACGCGAACCACACATAGCCGCTCAGGCTCGTGACACCGAAGTAGGTGATGGCGGTGACGACCGCGGCGGACGCGCCCGCGTTGATGCCGAGCAGTCCGGGGTCGGCCAGCGGATTGCGGGTGAGCGCCTGGAGGACGGCACCCGACAGTCCGAGCGCCGCGCCGACCAGAAGCCCGAGGACGGTACGCGAGATCCGGTCGTCCACCACGACGTCGGAGTACGTCCCCGTGCCGTGGAACAGGCCGTGCCAGACCTGGTCCAGCGGCAGTGCTTTCGCACCGATCGCGATACTCGCCAACGCGACGAGCACCAGGAGGCCCAGGGACGCGAGGAGCCCGACGGCGCGTATCGCTTGACGGCTCGGGGGCGCGGGGGCGGTCTCCGCGCGCTGTTCGGGGGGACTGTCGACCAACACGTGGTTAGGTTAGCCTACCCTCGCTCACGCTTCGATCCCGGGTGACTACGCCCCACCACCGACGAGCCCCCAGGGCCTTCAGAGCCCCAGACGCGCCAGCGCCTTCCCCCCGTCCAGCTCGCACGTCCCGTCCCCCGCGGCCGTCCACGCCGCCGCGCACAGCGCCCGCAGCCCGTCGAGTGCCTCACCGTCGCCCGCGAGTTCCAAACGCTCGCTCCCGGCCCGCGCCGTCCAGCCGCCGCAGCTGAACCCGTCGCCCTCCTCCACGACCTCCGGCTGCCCGGTGAGCAGCCCGCGCAGATCGGCGTCCACATACGTCGGCCGGTGCTGCTGCGGGGCGGCGAGGAGCTGCGCGCCGTCCGTCACCCCGGTGAGCACGAGCAGCGAGTCCACCTCGCCGTTGAACGCGCCCTCGATGTCCGTGTCCAGCCGGTCGCCGACCACCAGCGGCCGCTCCGCCCCGGTCCGCAGGATCGTCTCGCGGTGCATCGGGGGCAACGGCTTGCCCGCCACCTGCGGCTCGGCGCCCGTGGCGATGCGGACGACCTCCACCGCGGCCCCGTTCCCGGGCGCGATCCCCCGCGCGCTCGGGATCGTCAGATCGGTGTTGGACGCGAACCACGGCACCCCGCGCGCGACGGCGTAGGACGCCTCTGCGAAGCGCCCCCAGGGCAGGTCGGGACCGCCGAACCCCTGGACGACCGCCGCCGGGTCGTCGTCCGCCGACTCGACCGGCTCGAGCCCGCGCTCGCGCAGCGCGACCCGCAGTCCCTCGCCGCCGATCACCAGGACGCGCGCACCGGCGGGCACCTGCTCGCTGATCAGCCGCGCCACGGCCTGCGCCGAGGTGATGACGTCATCGGCGTCCGTCGGTATACCGAGCTCACTCAGATGCTCCGCCACCGCATCGGGCGTACGCAGCGCATTGTTCGTGACATACGCGAGGTGCATCCCTCCCGAACGGGCCGTGCCCAGTGATGCCACGGCGTTCGCGATCGCGTTGCCGCCCGCGTACACCACGCCGTCGAGGTCGAGCAGAGCCGTGTCGTAGGCCTCGCTCAGCGCCTGATCACTGGCCTCGGGCCGGGTCCTGGCGGTCTGGCTCATTACGCATCGCTCCTCGTTCGATCTCTTTCCCCCGATCATCCCGCACAGCGTCTGCACACTTACGATGCCTCAATGAACTATGCAGGTCCCGCGGAGGAAACCCCGGCGCGCAGCGGCCTCGAACTGACCCCGTTCCGGGGCCTGCGCTACGACCCCGACCGGGTCGGCAGCCTCGCCGCCGTGACATCTCCGCCGTACGACGTCATCGTCCGGCCGGACGGTCTGCTCCACCTCGAGTCCGCCGACCCGCACAACATCGTCAGGCTGATCCTCCCCCAGGACACGACCCCGACGGCCCGCAACCGCCAGGCGGCGGACACCCTGCACGACTGGGTGTCCGAAGGCGTCCTGGCCGCCGACCCCGAGCCGGGCCTGTACGTCTACGAGCAGCACGACGACGGCATGCTGCAACGCGGCATCATCGGCGCCCTGCGCCTGTCGGAGCCGTCCGCCGGCGTCGTCCTCCCGCACGAGGACGTCATGCCGCACATCATCGCGGACCGCGCGGCCCTGATGCGTGCCACCTCGGCCAACCTCGAACCGCTGCTGCTGACCTACCGCGGCAACGGCTCCCGGGTCGGCACGGCCGCCGTCATCGAGCGCACCGCGGAAGGCGACCCGCTGCTCTCGACGACTACGGAGGACGGTTTCAGCCACCGCCTGTGGGCGATCACCGACCCGGCGGACCTGGCCGAGATCCAGACGGATCTCGGCCGGCACCAGGCTCTGATCGCGGACGGCCACCACCGCTGGGCGACGTACCTGCGGCTACGCGCCGAGCACCCCTCACCCAGCCCCTGGGACTACGGCCTCGTGCTCCTGGTGGACACCGCGCGCTACCCGCTCCGGGTCCGCGCGATCCACCGCCTGCTGCACAATCTGCCGGTCGCGGAGGCGCTGACCGCCCTCACGGACTCGTTCCGTGTACGTCACCTCGACGTTCCGCTCCCCGAGGCCCTGGAGGCCCTCGCCGCGGCCGCCGCCGAGGGCAACGCCTTCCTCCTCGCGGGCGACGGCTCCTTCCACCTGGTCGACCGCCCCTCCCCGGACCTCCTCGCCCGTACGGTCCCGGCGGACCGCCCCGAGGCCTGGCGCACTCTGGACGCGACCGTCCTGCACGCCACACTCCTGGCCCACGTCTGGGGCATCCCCGAGGACTCGCCCGCCCACATCGCGTACATCCACGACACGGCCGCCACGGTGGACAAGGCGGAGCGCGACGGCGGCACGGCCGTCCTGATGCATCCGGTCCGCGAGGAGGTCGTACGCGACCTCGCCCGCCAGGGCGTCACGATGCCCCGCAAGTCGACGTCGTTCGGCCCGAAGCCGGCTTCGGGGCTGGTACTGCGGGCGCTGCCCCTCTGAGGTGCCCAGGCGAGGCACCCAGGCGAAAACAGGGGCTGAAACGCCACGGGCGGCGGGATCCCTTCCGGAATCCCGCCGCCCGTGTCCTACGACAACCGCTGTACGTCAGCCCCGCGGAGCTTCGTCATCGTCGTCGGCCTCGACGACCGGCTTGGTCCGCTCGGCCTCGACGATGTCGTCCTCATCGTCGACCTCGGACTCGACCTCGGTGTCGGGGTCGGTGTCGGCCTCCGCGTCCGTCGCGGTCTCGCTCTCGTCCTCAGCCTCGTCCTCGGCCTCGGCTTCGGGCGCGACCTCGTCCTCGTCCTCGTCCTCGACGAGCGCGTCGACGAACTCGACGCCGTCCAGCTCGGCGAGCCGGTCGGAGGCGTCCGTGCTGCCGTCCTTGTCGGACTCGACAGCCTTCGCGAACCACTCGCGCGCCTCGTCCTCACGACCGGCGGCCAGCAGCGCGTCGGCGTAGGCGTAACGCAGCCGCGCCGTCCAGGGCTGTACGGAGTTCGAGGCGAGCTCCGGGCTCTGGAGCGTCACGATGGCGGCGTCGAGCTGCCCGATGTCGCGCCGGGCGCCGGCCGCCACGAGCCGCATCTCGACCTGACCGGCCTTGTCCAGCTTGTGCACCTCGGGCGCACCCGCCATGTCCAGCGCCTTCTCGGGCCGGCCCAGGCCGCGCTCGCAGTCCGCCATGACGGGCCACAGGTCCACGTTCCCGGTCATACGGCGTGCCGCCCGGAACTCCGCGAGCGCCTCGCTGTACTTCTGGTTGGCGTACGCGGCGAACCCGGCCGCCTCACGTACGGCGGCCACGCGCGACGCCAGCCGCAGGGCGATCTTCGAGTACGCGTACGCGCCCTCGGGGTCCTCGTCGATGAGGCGGGCGACCATCACCAGGTTCCTGGAGACGTCCTCCGCGAGCCCCTTCGGCAGGCTCTGGAGCTCCTGCCGTACGTCCGCGTCGATCTCCTCGCCCGTGACGTCATCGGGGATCGGCAGCCGCTTGATCGGCTCACGGTCCCGGTCCCGGTCGCGCTCGTCGCGGCCACGGAAGCCGCCACCGCGCCGGTCGTCGCCCCGACGGTCGTCACGGCCCCGGAAGCCACCGGTGCCACCGGTGCCACCGGGACGGCCACCCCGGTCGTCACGACGGGGGCCACCCCGTCCACGGTCGTCGCGACCCCGGTCGTCGCGGGCGCGGAAACCGCCGCCGCCACGGGTGTCGTCGCGACGGTCATCGCGACGATCGTCCCGCCTGTCGTCGCGACGGAAGGCCGGACGGTCGCCCTCACGCCGGTCGTCCCGACGGTCATCACGGCGGTCATCACGACGGAAGTCACTGCGGTCGTCGCGCCGGAAGCCGCCACCACCGGCACCGCGGTTGTCGTCACGGCGGAAGCCACCACGGTCACCGCTGTCACGCCGGAAGTCACCGCGGTCGTCCCGGCGGAAGCCACCACGATCGCCGCTGTCACGACGGTCGTCGCGGCGGAAGCCACCGCGGTCGTCGTCACGGCGGGGACCGCTGCTGGGGCGGTCGTCACGGCGCGGGCCACTGGTGGGTCGGTCGTCCCGGCGGAACGCGGGACGGTCCCCTTCGCGACGGAACCCGCCACGGTCGTCGCCCCGACGGTCGTCGCGCCGGAAGTCACCGCGATCATCACGGCGGAAGCCACCGCGGTCGTCGTCGCGACGGGGACCACTGCTGGGGCGGTCGTCACGGCGCGGGCCACTGCTGGGGCGGTCGTCCCGACGGAAACCACCACGGTCGTCGCCCCGACGGTCGTCGCGCCGGTCGTCCCGACGGTCATCACGGCGGAAGTCACCGCGGTCGTCGCGCCGGTAGCCGCCGCCACCACCGCGGTTGTCGTCCCGACGGAACCCACCGCGGTCGTCATCACGACGGGGACCACTGCTGGGGCGGTCGTCACGACGCGGGCCACTGCTGGGGCGGTCGTCCCGACGGAACGCGGGACGGTCTCCGTCCCGACGGACCCCACCACGGTCACGGTCGTCGCGACGCGGACCGCTGGTGGGTCGATCGTCACGGCGGAACGGCGGGCGACCGCCCCGGTCGCCGTCACGCCGGTCGTCACGGCCACGGAAACCGCCACCGCCACGGCTGTCATCACGCCGGCTGTCGTCACGACGGTTGTCATCGCGCCGGAAGCCGCCGCCACCGCCACCCCGGTTGTCGTCCCGACGGAACCCCCCGCGGTCGTCGTCGCGGCGGGGACCGCTGGTGGGTCGGTCGTCACGACGGTCGTTGTCGCGGCGCGGACCTCCGCGGTAACCGCCGCGGTCACCACTGTCCCGGCGTCGCTGATCGCGCTCCGGTCGCTCGTCGGGAGAGTTGGTGGACATGGGTGACTCCTGTCATCGGTACCGCAAGTCATTCTCGCGCAGCCGGGTACCCGGCGCGCTTCGGAAAAGCAAAAAAGGACCTCTGGTCCCAGCGAGTCGCTGGGACCAGAGGTCCTCCAAAGATTGTTCGGCGGCGTCCTACTCTCCCACAGGGTCCCCCCTGCAGTACCATCGGCGCTGTGAGGCTTAGCTTCCGGGTTCGGAATGTAACCGGGCGTTTCCCTCACGCTATGACCACCGAAACACTATGAAACTGTAACTACCGCACCGTTGCCGTGGCCCGACAACGGGGTTGTTCGTGGTTTCAGAACCAACACAGTGGACGCGAGCAACTGAGGACAAGCCCTCGGCCTATTAGTACCGGTCACCTCCAGCGGTTACCCGCCTTCCAGATCCGGCCTATCAACCCAGTCGTCTACTGGGAGCCTTAACCCCTCAAAGGGGGTGGGAATACTCATCTCGAAGCAGGCTTCCCGCTTAGATGCTTTCAGCGGTTATCCCTCCCGAACGTAGCCAACCAGCCATGCCCTTGGCAGGACAACTGGCACACCAGAGGTTCGTCCGTCCCGGTCCTCTCGTACTAGGGACAGCCCTTCTCAATATTCCTACGCGCGCAGCGGATAGGGACCGAACTGTCTCACGACGTTCTAAACCCAGCTCGCGTACCGCTTTAATGGGCGAACAGCCCAACCCTTGGGACCGACTCCAGCCCCAGGATGCGACGAGCCGACATCGAGGTGCCAAACCATCCCGTCGATATGGACTCTTGGGGAAGATCAGCCTGTTATCCCCGGGGTACCTTTTATCCGTTGAGCGACGGCGCTTCCACAAGCCACCGCCGGATCACTAGTCCCGACTTTCGTCCCTGCTCGACCCGTCGGTCTCACAGTCAAGCTCCCTTGTGCACTTACACTCAACACCTGATTACCAACCAGGCTGAGGGAACCTTTGGGCGCCTCCGTTACTCTTTAGGAGGCAACCGCCCCAGTTAAACTACCCATCAGACACTGTCCCTGATCCGGATCACGGACCCAGGTTAGACATCCAGCACGACCAGAGTGGTATTTCAACGACGACTCCACAACAGCTGGCGCTGCCGCTTCAAAGTCTCCCACCTATCCTACACAAGCCGAACCGAACACCAATATCAAACTGTAGTAAAGGTCCCGGGGTCTTTCCGTCCTGCTGCGCGAAACGAGCATCTTTACTCGTAGTGCAATTTCACCGGGCCTATGGTTGAGACAGTCGAGAAGTCGTTACGCCATTCGTGCAGGTCGGAACTTACCCGACAAGGAATTTCGCTACCTTAGGATGGTTATAGTTACCACCGCCGTTTACTGGCGCTTAAGTTCTCAGCTTCGCCACCCCGAAGAGTGACTAACCGGTCCCCTTAACGTTCCAGCACCGGGCAGGCGTCAGTCCGTATACATCGCCTTACGGCTTCGCACGGACCTGTGTTTTTAGTAAACAGTCGCTTCTCGCTGGTCTCTGCGGCCACCCCCAGCTCAAGGAGTAAATCCTCTCACCGGTGATGGCCCCCCTTCTCCCGAAGTTACGGGGGCATTTTGCCGAGTTCCTTAACCATAGTTCACCCGAACGCCTCGGTATTCTCTACCTGACCACCTGAGTCGGTTTAGGGTACGGGCCGCCATGAAACTCGCTAGAGGCTTTTCTCGACAGCATAGGATCATCCACTTCACCACAATCGGCTCGGCATCAGGTCTCAGCCTTGATGTGCGACGGATTTACCTATCACACGGCCTACACCCTTACCCCGGGACAACCACCGCCCGGGATGGACTACCTTCCTGCGTCACCCCATCACTCACCTACTGCAGGTCTGGTCCGTCGGCTCCACCACTCCCCTTTGCCCGAAGGCTCCGGGGCGGCTTCACGGACTTAGCATCGCCTGGTTCAATGTTTGACGCTTCACAGCGGGTACCGGAATATCAACCGGTTATCCATCGACTACGCCTGTCGGCCTCGCCTTAGGTCCCGACTTACCCTGGGCAGATCAGCTTGACCCAGGAACCCTTAGTCAATCGGCGCACACGTTTCTCACGTGTGTATCGCTACTCATGCCTGCATTCTCACTCGTGAACCGTCCACCACTGCCTTCCGGCGCGGCTTCACCCGGCACACGACGCTCCCCTACCCATCACAGCCGCCGTTGGGCGTATTGCTGCAATGACACGACTTCGGCGGTACGCTTGAGCCCCGCTACATTGTCGGCGCGGAATCACTAGACCAGTGAGCTATTACGCACTCTTTCAAGGGTGGCTGCTTCTAAGCCAACCTCCTGGTTGTCTCTGCGACTCCACATCCTTTCCCACTTAGCGTACGCTTAGGGGCCTTAGTCGATGCTCTGGGCTGTTTCCCTCTCGACCATGGAGCTTATCCCCCACAGTCTCACTGCCGCGCTCTCACTTACCGGCATTCGGAGTTTGGCTAAGGTCAGTAACCCGGTAGGGCCCATCGCCTATCCAGTGCTCTACCTCCGGCAAGAAACACACGACGCTGCACCTAAATGCATTTCGGGGAGAACCAGCTATCACGGAGTTTGATTGGCCTTTCACCCCTAACCACAGGTCATCCCCCAGGTTTTCAACCCTGGTGGGTTCGGTCCTCCACGACCTCTTACAGCCGCTTCAACCTGCCCATGGCTAGATCACTCCGCTTCGGGTCTTGAGCGCGCTACTAAATCGCCCTATTCGGACTCGCTTTCGCTACGGCTTCCCCACACGGGTTAACCTCGCAACACACCGCAAACTCGCAGGCTCATTCTTCAAAAGGCACGCAGTCACGAGGCAAGCACAAGTGCTTGCCCGACGCTCCCACGGCTTGTAGGCACACGGTTTCAGGTACTATTTCACTCCGCTCCCGCGGTACTTTTCACCATTCCCTCACGGTACTATCCGCTATCGGTCACCAGGGAATATTTAGGCTTAGCGGGTGGTCCCGCCAGATTCACACGGGATTTCTCGGGCCCCGTGCTACTTGGGTGTTTCTCAAACGAGCCGTTGACGTTTCGACTACGGGGGTCTTACCCTCTACGCCGGACCTTTCGCATGTCCTTCGCCTACATCAACGGTTTCTGACTCGTCTCACGGCCGGCAGACCGTGAAAGAGAAATCCCACAACCCCACATACGCAACCCCTGCCGGGTCTCACACGCATATGGTTTGGCCTCATCCAGTTTCGCTCGCCACTACTCCCGGAATCACGGTTGTTTTCTCTTCCTGCGGGTACTGAGATGTTTCACTTCCCCGCGTTCCCTCCACATACCCTATGTGTTCAGGTATGGGTGACAGCCCATGACGACTGCCGGGTTTCCCCATTCGGAAACCCCCGGATCAAAGCCTGGTTGACGACTCCCCGGGGACTATCGTGGCCTCCCACGTCCTTCATCGGTTCCTGGTGCCAAGGCATCCACCGTGCGCCCTTAAAAACTTGGCCACAGATGCTCGCGTCCACTGTGCAGTTCTCAAACAACGACCAACCACCCATCACCCCGAACCTTCCGGTTCGAGTGCACTGGGGCCGGCACTGAAGGCAGCCAACGATCGGCCGTGCCCTCAGACACCCAACAGCGTGCCCGGCACCCCTGCCGCTTCCCTCATTCGTTCCACGCCCCGAAGAGCAGTACTGGAAGGAGAAGACAGTCAAGTGCGCCGAATAATCAACGTTCCACCCATGAGCAACCACCGTCGAACGTGTGCCGACGTAATGGCCCTGGACCACCGGGCAAGCCCGGCAGCCTAGATGCTCCTTAGAAAGGAGGTGATCCAGCCGCACCTTCCGGTACGGCTACCTTGTTACGACTTCGTCCCAATCGCCAGTCCCACCTTCGACAGCTCCCTCCCACAAGGGGTTGGGCCACCGGCTTCGGGTGTTACCGACTTTCGTGACGTGACGGGCGGTGTGTACAAGGCCCGGGAACGTATTCACCGCAGCAATGCTGATCTGCGATTACTAGCAACTCCGACTTCATGGGGTCGAGTTGCAGACCCCAATCCGAACTGAGACAGGCTTTTTGAGATTCGCTCCGCCTCACGGCTTCGCAGCTCATTGTACCTGCCATTGTAGCACGTGTGCAGCCCAAGACATAAGGGGCATGATGACTTGACGTCGTCCCCACCTTCCTCCGAGTTGACCCCGGCAGTCTCCTGTGAGTCCCCATCACCCCGAAGGGCATGCTGGCAACACAGAACAAGGGTTGCGCTCGTTGCGGGACTTAACCCAACATCTCACGACACGAGCTGACGACAGCCATGCACCACCTGTACACCGACCACAAGGGGGGCACTATCTCTAATGCTTTCCGGTGTATGTCAAGCCTTGGTAAGGTTCTTCGCGTTGCGTCGAATTAAGCCACATGCTCCGCTGCTTGTGCGGGCCCCCGTCAATTCCTTTGAGTTTTAGCCTTGCGGCCGTACTCCCCAGGCGGGGAACTTAATGCGTTAGCTGCGGCACCGACGACGTGGAATGTCGCCAACACCTAGTTCCCACCGTTTACGGCGTGGACTACCAGGGTATCTAATCCTGTTCGCTCCCCACGCTTTCGCTCCTCAGCGTCAGTAATGGCCCAGAGATCCGCCTTCGCCACCGGTGTTCCTCCTGATATCTGCGCATTTCACCGCTACACCAGGAATTCCGATCTCCCCTACCACACTCTAGCTAGCCCGTATCGAATGCAGACCCGGGGTTAAGCCCCGGGCTTTCACACCCGACGTGACAAGCCGCCTACGAGCTCTTTACGCCCAATAATTCCGGACAACGCTTGCGCCCTACGTATTACCGCGGCTGCTGGCACGTAGTTAGCCGGCGCTTCTTCTGCAGGTACCGTCACTTTCGCTTCTTCCCTGCTGAAAGAGGTTTACAACCCGAAGGCCGTCATCCCTCACGCGGCGTCGCTGCATCAGGCTTTCGCCCATTGTGCAATATTCCCCACTGCTGCCTCCCGTAGGAGTCTGGGCCGTGTCTCAGTCCCAGTGTGGCCGGTCGCCCTCTCAGGCCGGCTACCCGTCGTCGCCTTGGTGAGCCACTACCTCACCAACAAGCTGATAGGCCGCGGGCTCATCCTTCACCGCCGGAGCTTTTAACCCACCCGGATGCCCGGGCAGGTGTTATCCGGTATTAGACCCCGTTTCCAGGGCTTGTCCCAGAGTGAAGGGCAGATTGCCCACGTGTTACTCACCCGTTCGCCACTAATCCACCCCGAAGGGCTTCATCGTTCGACTTGCATGTGTTAAGCACGCCGCCAGCGTTCGTCCTGAGCCAGGATCAAACTCTCCGTGAATGTTTTCCCGTAATCGGGACGACACCACGAGAGCGGAACCGAAGGGAGGAATAATCCCCACGGTTCACAGCGTCCTCGCTGTGCGCCCACCGAGACCATGCCCGGCAGGACTTTTTCAAAGGAACCTCGCCCCGACCGATCGGCCGGAGACGGGGTATCAACATATCTGGCGTTGATTTTTGGCACGCTGTTGAGTTCTCAAGGAACGGACGCTTCCTTTGTACTCACCCTCTCGGGCTTTCCTCCGGGCGCTTCCCTTCGGTCCTGCTGTCCTGCTTTGTTCTTGCGTTTCCGACTCTATCAGACCGTTTCCCGATCCGATTTCCTCGGTGCTTTCCAGGTTTCCGCTTTCGCGTTTCCCTTTCCGGCGGTTCCGACTCTATCAGATCCTTTCGGGCCTGATTCCCAGTCAGCGGGGCTTGTCTTCCCGGCCCTTGGGCCGTTCCGACGTCCCAAACTTTAGCGGATCCTCTCGGCAGTTCCTAATCGGACCGCCGCGCCCCGAGCGAATTGAATTCGGGCACGCCGAATTCACCCGTTTGGGAGATCGTGCTGGTGGTTGGGGTGCCGCTTCTGCGGCGGAGGTGCTGCCGCAGAACCGTTACGGCCCCGTGGCAACTCGGAGAACTTTACGGATCCAGCAGGGTGGTGTCAACCATCCCTGTCAAGATCTTTTAATCGAGGTCGCTGAGCCGGCCGCCCGCGTCCGGCTGGGCGTGCTCCACGCGTCGTAGAAGGCGCGTCAGGACCTCGCCGAGGACACCGCGCTCGTCGGCGGACAGGTCCTGGAGGAGGTCCTCCTCGAAGACCGTGGCGAGGCGCATGGCCTCCAGCCACTTCTCGCGCCCCTCGTCCGTGAGCTCCACGATCACGCGGACACGGTTCGACTCGTCGCGCTCCCGGGTGACCAGACCCTCCGCGACCATCCGGTCGATCCGGTGGGTCATCGCGGCCGGGGTCAGGCCCAGCCGCTTGGCGAGGTCGCTGGGGCCCATCCGGTACGGCTCGCCGGACAGGACGAGGGCCTTGAGGACCTCCCACTCGGCGTTGCTGATGCCGAGGGTGGCGGTCTGACGGCCGTAGGCGACGTTCATACGGCGGTTGAGGCGGCCGAGGGCCGCCACGATCTTCTCGACCTGGGGGTCGAGGTCCCGGAACTCGCGCTGGTAGGCGGCGATCTGTTCGTCGAGTGTCGGCTCGGTTGTCGGCGCGGTGAGGCCGGGGGTGTCGCCCATGTCCGAAGTATCGCACGGGCTCGCTTGGCATTGAAGTCCTTGAAGCTGTACAGTTCAACATCTAACTTTAGCTTCGAAGTCTTCAGGCCTGCATCCATGCACGCCGAAGCTTCACGACCAAGGCAGGTGAAAGTGACCAGGGCGATGGGCGCAGCGATGCGCCGGATCCACGTGGGCAACGCACTCGGAGCGTTCGGGCTCGGCTTTACCGTCCCCTTCCTCTACGTCTATGTGGCGCAGGTACGGGGACTCGGCTCCATGACGGCGGGCCTCGTGCTCGCCGTCTTCGCCGTGGCCGCTCTCGTGGTGCTGCCGTTCGCCGGACGGGCCATCGTCCTGCGCGGCCCGCTGCCGGTCCTGCTCACCGCCCTGGTCACCGCCGCCTTCGGGGCGCTGAGCCTGGGGCTCGCGAGCAACGCCACGGCCGTACTGCTGTCGGCGGCGGCGCTCGGTGCGGGACAAGCGGTCATGCAGCCGGCGCTGGCGACGATGATCGTGGACTGCTCGACGGCGGACACACGCTCGCGTGCCTTCGCGACACAGTTCTTCCTGCAGAACCTCGGGCTCGGCGTGGGTGGCCTGATCGGCGGGCACATCGTCGACACGACCCGCGCGAGTTCGTTCACGCTGCTGTTCGCGATCGAGGCGGCGATGTTCCTGGTGCTGGTCGTGATCATGGCGACCGTGCGGGTACCGCACGCGCCGCGGATCGAGGGGGACGCGCCGCAGGCCGAGGGCGGCAGCTGGAAGCAGCTGCTGGGCAACCGGGCCATGGTGCAGCTGTCCTTGCTGGGCTTCGTGCTGTTCTTCGCCTGCTACGGGCAGTTCGAGTCGGGGCTGTCGGCGTACGGCGTCGAGGCGGCCGGGATCTCGACCTCGGCGCTCGGTACGGCGATGGCGGCGAACACGGCGATGATCGTGGTGGCGCAGTTCGCGGTGCTGAAGTTCGTCGAGCGCCGGAAGCGGTCGCGGGTGATCGCGGCGGTGGGCCTCATCTGGGCCGTGGCGTGGCTGGCCGCCGGATACGCGGGGCTGGGACACGGCAGCCAGACGATGGCGACGGCCGCGTTCGTCTCGACGTACGCGCTGTTCGGACTCGGTGAGGCGATGCTGTCGCCGACGGTCGCGCCGCTGGTCGCGGATCTCGCGCCGACGGGACTGGCCGGCCAGTACAACTCCGCCTTCGCCCTGGTGAAGCAGCTCGCGCTGGCCGTCGGTCCGGCGGTGGGCGGTCCGATGGGGGCCTCGCTGCACGGTCCGTACGTCGTGACGTTTCTGCTCTTCTCGCTCGGCATCACGTTCCTGGCGCTGCGGCTCGGGCGGCAGCTCAGCCCCGTACAGAACCAGCCGTGGCTGGCGAAGAGCCGGGTGGTGGCTCAGGGCGGGGCGGCACCCGCGGAGCCGGTACGGGCGAGCGCCTGACGGAGGCTCGTACGACGTTCGTACGACGGCTGTCACCACGTTTCACCGTGGCGGCAGCCGTCTCCTGTTTCTCAGGGAACACGCCCGGGGCAGGGGGTCAGCCGGCGGTGCGGGGGAGGGCGAACTCGCACCAGACCGCCTTGCCTCCCCCGGGCGTACGACGTGACCCCCAGCCGGAAGCGATCGTCGCGACGATCGCGATACCGCGGCCGGCCTCGTCGGCGGGCTCGGCGCGACGCCGACGCGGCAGATGGTCGTCGCCGTCGGTCACCTCGATGATGAGGCGGCGGTCGGTACGGCGCAGCCGGAGGCGCATCGGCGGGGTGCCGTGCTGGAGGGAGTTGGCGACCAGTTCGCTGGTGGCGAGGACGCCGAGGTCGTGGAGGTCGGACGGGAAACGCCAACTCGTCAGCACGCCGGAGGCGAAGGCACGCGCGCGTGGAGCCGCTTCCACCCCGCCCAGCAGCTCCAGGGCGGCGTTGCGGAAGAGCTCGCCGTCGGGGCCCGTACGGGCGGGGTGCTGGAGGACGAGGACGGCCACGTCGTCGTCGTGGTCGGCGGTGACGCCCGCGGAGCGGACGAGGCGGTCGCAGACGACCTGGGGCGTGCCCGTCGCCCCCGCGAGGGCGCGCTCCAGGGACGCGATCCCCTCGTCGAGGTCCTCGTTGCGGCGCTCGACCAGGCCGTCGGTGTAGAGGACGGCCGTGGAGCCGGGGCCCAGCGGGACCGAGCCCGAGGCGTGCATCCAACCGCCGGTGCCGAGCGGTGGTCCGGTGGGTTCGTCGGCGCGGATCACGGTGCCGTGCTCGTCGCGGACGAGGATCGGGAGGTGGCCCGCGGAGGCGTACACGAGCCGCCCCTCGTTGGGGTCGTGGACGGCGTACGCGCAGGTGGCGATCTGGTTGGCGTCGATCTCCGTGGCGAGTCCGTCGAGGAGTTGCAGGACCTCGTGCGGGGGCAGGTCGAGGCGGGCGTACGCGCGTACGGCGGTGCGCAGTTGTCCCATGACGGCCGCGGCCCGCACTCCGCGGCCCATCACGTCGCCGATGACGAGCGCGGTGCGGCCGCCGCCGAGGGTGATCACGTCGTACCAGTCGCCGCCGACCGCGGCCTCGGTGCCGCCGGGCTGGTAGGTGGCGGCGACGCGCAGGTCGTCGGGTTCTTCCAGCTCCTGGGGGAGCAGGGAGCGCTGGAGGGTGACGGCGGTCTCGCGCTGGCGGCGCTCGCTGGCGCGCAGTCGCTCGGCAGCCTCGGCGTGGTCGGTGACGTCGGTGGCGAAGACGAGTACGCCGCCGTCCTGGCCGTCCGGGGTGGCGTCGACGGGCGTGCAGGTGAAGGTGTACGAGCGACCGCCGGGGGCTTTGCGGGACTTGACCGTGCGCGGCTTGGCGCTGCGCAGTACCTGGTCGAGGAGCGGGAGCAGGCCGATCTCCGCGAGCTCGGGCAGCGCCTCACGTGCGGGTTCGCCGACGGGTCGGGCGCCGAAGGCCGCCACGTAGGCGTCGTTGACGTAGGCCACGCGGTGGTCGTGGCCGTGCACGAGGGCGACGAGGGCCGGGACGCGGTCGAGGACCTCGCGCACGGGCAGGTCGTCGACGGCGGGGACGGGCGGTGCGTCGTCGGTCAGCTGCTCGGCGCGGGCCGCGGGCACGGAGCCCTCGCCTCGACGGTCCGGGGAGGCCGTGTGTTCGGTCCGCGCCGCGGCGCGGCGCTGCGTTCCGGGGAGCCGGGCGCTCCAGCGGGTGAAGTTCACCGAATCCTTGCCTCGTGATTGTCGTCTCCGGTCGGCTCCGGAATCCGGCCGGGGGTCCGGCCCGCGGCCGGAGCCACTGGAGCGCTGCCTCCCTGATCGGAACCCGGGAAATGCGGCGCTGGGGAAGAAGCCTGTGGGTGCGAATGAGCGAACCGTCGGCCCGCCCAAGGTCGGGACCAGTCTGGCCGACCGGACCCACATCCGTCAGACGCCTGCCTGATCGGTGGAGTTCCTGCGTCCGGTCAGGACGACCCCTTCGGGTCGAGCTTCGGGTCGATGGGATGCTTTCCACCGGCCGCGAGTTCGAACTCCGCTCGAGGATGTTCGAGCGATCCGAGGGACACGATCTCCCTTTTGAAGAGCCCCGCCAAGGTCCATTCGGCGAGTACGCGGGCCTTGCGGTTGAAGGTCGGCACCCTGCTCAGATGGTAGACGCGGTGCATGAACCAGGCAGGATAGCCCTTCAGCTTGCGCCCGTAGACGTGCGCGACACCCTTGTGCAGCCCGAGGGACGCCACCGAGCCGACGTACTTGTGGGAGTACGTCTCCAGGGGCTCCTCGCGCAGGGAGTGGGCGATGTTGTCGCCGAGGACCTTGGCCTGGCGTACCGCGTGCTGGGCGTTGGGCGCGGTCTCCTTGCCGGGCTCCCCGACGGTGACGTCGGGGACGGCGGCCGCGTCTCCCGCCGCCCACGCGTGCGGGGCGCCGTCGACGGTCAGTTCCGCGGTGCACTTGAGCCGGCCGCGCCCGTTGAGGGGGAGGTCGGTGGCGGCCAGGATCGGGTGCGGTTTCACGCCGGCGGTCCACACGACCGTGCGCGTGGGGAAGCGGGCGCCGTCGCTGAGGACGGCGATCCGGTCCGCGCAGGAGTCGAGACGGGTCTCGAGGCGTACGTCGATGTTGCGGCGGCGCAACTGGGTGACCGTGTACTTGCCCATCTCCTCGCCGACCTCGGGGAGGATCCGGTTCGAGGCCTCGACGAGGATCCACTTCATGTCGTCGGCGTTGACGTTGTGGTAGTAGCGGGCGGCGTAGCGGGCCATGTCCTCGAGTTCGCCGAGCGCCTCCACACCCGCGTAACCGCCTCCCACGAAGACGAAGGTCAGGGCGGCGTCGCGGATCGCGGGGTCGCGGGTGGAGGAGGCGATGTCCATCTGCTCGATGACGTGGTTGCGCAGCCCGATGGCCTCCTCGATGGTCTTGAAGCCGATGGCGTAGTCGGCGAGTCCGGGGATCGGGAGGGCGCGTGAGACCGAGCCGGGGGCGAGGACGAGTTCGTCGTACGTGATCTGCTCGGTGCCCGCGCCCTCCTCGGCGGTGGCGAGCGTGCTGAGCGTCGCGGTGCGCTTGGCGTGGTCGATGCTGTGGGCCTCGCCGACCACGATCCGGCACCGGTCGAGGACCCTGCGCAGCGGGACCACCACGTGACGCGGCGAGATCAGGCCCGCGGCGGCTTCGGGAAGGAACGGCTGATACGTCATATAGGGGTCGGGGGAGACGACGGTGATCTCGACCTCGCCCCGATTCAGTTCCGGCTTCAACTTTCGCTGGAGGCGCAGGGCGGTGTACATCCCGACGTAGCCGCCGCCGACGATGAGAATGCGCACAGGTTCCTTCACCATCCCATGACGCACCCCGCTCTTGAGTTTGTCCACAGGCTCGACAATTTGTGTGACCGACGGCCGGGGGCCCGAGGGGTTGCCCCGTTTGCCGGAGTGCGGGAAGAGTGCGCAGGTCAGAGGGGTTGATCGGGGGGTTCGGAGGGGGCGTAATCGGGAGGTAACCGACCCGTACTCCGATCGGGGGGCGCTCCGTGCGGAACCTGCCCCTTCTGAATTGACCCCCACTCAACTATGTTCGTGTGTCGACGGGGTGTAGGGGGATGCGCTCGACGAGTCCGCACGACGGGTTCGTGAATCAAGCTTGTTCCGCTCGCTCCGGCTTCCAATGGCGGGGAGAGTCTCCGGGGGGAGACGTCATTACCGGGGGAACGCTTATGCACATTCAGGATGCTCATTGGTCTTCCGCGTCTGCCATCGCGTCCGGTGGCACGGTCGGCGCGGCAACGGGCGGCAACGGCCGCGGTCCGGTGGACGGATCGCGGACGACGCCGCTACGGGTGGACGCACAGCGCAATCTGGAGCACGTACTGCGCGCGGCGCGCGAGGTCTTCGGCGAGCTGGGGTACGGCGCGCCGATGGAGGACGTGGCGCGGCGCGCCCGGGTCGGCGTCGGCACGGTGTACCGGCGCTTCCCGAGCAAGGACGTCCTGGTCCGTCGGATAGCCGAGGAGGAGACCTCCCGGCTGACCGACCAGGCGCGCGCGGCGCTCGGTCAGGAGGACGAGCCATGGTCGGCGCTCTCGCGCTTCCTGCGTACGTCGGTGGCCTCGGGTGCCGGGCGGCTGCTGCCGCCGCAGGTGCTGCGGGTCGGCGTCGCGGAGGATGGGCCCTCGGCGGACGAGGCGCGGGTGCCGCAGCAGCGGTCCCAGCTCGCCCCCGAGCTCCGGCTCGTCGAGCAGCGGTCGGCGCCCGAGGAGGAGGCCATGGCCTCGGTGGCCGACGACGCCGGTGCGGCCGCGCTGCTCGACGTGGTGGGCCGGCTGGTGGATCGGGCGCGCGCGGCGGGCGAGCTGCGGACGGACGTGACCGTGGCGGACGTACTGCTGGTCATAGCCACGGCGGCGCCTTCGCTGCCGGATGCCGACCAGCAGGCCGCGGCCTCGGCCCGGCTGCTGGACATCCTGCTGGAGGGGCTGCGCTCGCGGCCGGCGTGACGGCGGCCGGGGTGACGGATGTCCGAGGTGTCGGAGTTCGGGGTCCGGGCATTCCGGCCGTGGCGCAACTGCCTTGTGGGGAGCGTTTATTGACTATTCCCCAAACGGGTGACCACTAGTGCTGTCGTGTGGCAAGTCCCCACGGACGAGTGGTTGGTCCGTGCGGTGGGGTCCCGTCCCTGAAGCGTGTGGCACTCTGTCCCGGTATTCGGGTCCGAGTGTGCAGGCGGGGGCTTTCCGCGATGAGCGTTGACGGGCGGGACGAGTCACTCGGTGACGGTGGCGCGGAGGCCGGCGGGTCGCCCTCGCGGCAGGTACCCAGCCAGGGCGGTCCGTCGGGCATCACCCCGGAACCCTCGGGTCCATCGGATGCTCCAGGCACTTCGGGTGCCCCGAGGGACGCCAGTGTTCCGGCGCAGCGCGACCGGTTCGACCGGCGTGACGGCGTCCTGCCACCCCCGATCGAGCCGCCGCCCTCCGACGCCGATCTGATCGGGCGGATGCGGGCGGGCGACGACACGGCGTACGAGGAGTTGTACCGCCGTCACGCCGAAGCCGTCCGTCGCTACGCCCGCACCTGCTGCCGGGACGCGCACACCGCGGACGACCTCACCGCCGAGGTGTTCGCCCGCATGCTCCAGGCGGTCCGCCGCGGCCACGGCCCCCAGCACGCCGTACGCGCGTATCTGCTCACCACGGTCCGCCGCGTCGCAGCGAGCTGGACGAAGTCCGCGAAACGGGAACAACTGGTCGACGACTTCGCGCTGTTCGCCGCGCAGTCCTCCCGCACCTCCGAGGTGTCCGACGAGGAAACGTTGGACCTGGGCGCCGACGTACGGGCGATGCACGAGGCCGAGCAGTCGATGGCGATGCAGGCGTTCCGGTCGCTGCCGGAGCGCTGGCAGGCCGTGCTGTGGCACACGGAGGTCGAGGACGAGTCCCCGAGCGAGGTCGCCACGCTCTTCGGGCTCGATGCCAACGGCACCCGCGTCCTGGCCAGCCGCGCCCGCGAGGGCCTCAAGCAGGCCTATCTCCAGGCACACGTCAGCGCCACGCTCACCATGGACGAGGAGTGCGCGCGCTACGCCGACCGGCTCGGCGCCTACGCCCGCGGCGGCCTGCGCACCCGGGCCGAGCGCGGACTGCGCAAGCACCTGGAGGAGTGCGCCAAGTGTCGGCTGGCCGCGGGCCAGATCAAGGAAGTCGCCGGCGGGATCCCCGCGGTCGTGCCGGTCGCGGTCATCGGTTGGTTCGGTGCCGCCGGGTACGCGAAGGCCGTCGCGCTCATCGCCGGTGGCGCCGGAGCGGGCGCGGCCGGGG
>LRTP01001053.1 GCA_001550305.1 Streptomyces diastatochromogenes | reverse complement strand
ACGATCCCCGCGGGTACGGCCCGTTGGCGGGCGGGCGTGCCCGTCCAGCACGTGCCGCGGCGGGCCAGCAGGCGGCGCAGCCACAGTTCCAGGGAGACCAGATCCGCCAGCCCGTCCAGCGGCAGCGGCTCCCCCGCCGCGGCCGCCCGCAGCGCCTTGCGGACGACCCGTGCCTCGACGAGCCCCGCCTGCGCCAGCAGAGGAGTGTCGAACAAAGCGATCAGGGAATCCGCGGCCACCCGCAACCCCGTCCGCGCGGCCGCCGCCGAGGACGCGTGCGAGGGCGCGCCCCAGCCGGGCGGCAGGTCGGCCACCCCTGCGCCCTCCAGGACGGTCCGGAGGATCGCGGCACGCGCCCCGGGCTGGACCCGCAGCGCCTCAGGCAACTCCCGGCACGCGCGGACGACCTGGTTGTCCAGGAACGGCGCGTGCAGCCGCTGGAAGCGGATCTCGGCGGCCTGTTCCAGGACGCGGAGATCGGCGGCGTGGCGCGCGAGCGCCGCCCGGGCACGGAAGTCACCGGGCCGCTGCCCGGGACCGACCGCCCCCGTCCGACCTGCGGCTCCTTGTAGGCGAACCGATACTTCAGCCAGCGCCTCACCGGTCAGCCAACGCGCCGCGGGACCAGGCCTGGCCCAGGTGAGCGCAGCGAGTGACGCACCCACCGCGCCGCCCGGTTCGTCGAAGCGCCGGTGCAGCAGCCGGTCGGCGAGAACGTCGACGCCGGTCCGGTACGGCGTACGGGCGAGCTTGCGCGCGGCGCCGTACACGCGCGCGGGAACCATGACGGATCCGTCCGCCTTCGCCAACGCGGCGACGGGCCGGACCAGATGGCGTCTCTTGCGGTCCATCAGCAGGTCGGCCAGGCGCGCGGGGTGCGCGTCCAGGACCTGCCGGGCCCCGTACCCCGTGAAGTGGTCCGCGCTGCCGGAGGAAAGCCGCGCACGGTGCCGCGCCGCCGTCACCAGCGACGGCCCCGGCTCATCCGTCAGCGGCCCCTCCAGGTCGGCGTACGGAAGCGTCTCCTCGCCCCCGGCGACGACCACGTGGTGCAGCCGGGGGTTCGCGGCGAGCGTCCCGGCCCGCTCCACCTCGGCCTCCCGTCCGCGCACGGCGAGGTCGTTGAAGGTGACGGCGAGGAGCCGCTCACCGGCGCCCGTGCCGTGCCCGAGGACCGTGCCGG
>LRTP01001052.1 GCA_001550305.1 Streptomyces diastatochromogenes | reverse complement strand
GCTGTCGGGGTCCGCGGTGGGCGCGGCGACGGCGAGGGAGGCGACGGGCTCGTAGCCGGCGACCTCGCGGGCACCCGCGCGCATGATCAGCGCGTGCCCCGGCGGAATGCGTCGTACGCCTTCGTACGGGGTCGAGTCGTGGACCGCGGCCGGTACGTCCGGGGCGGCGAGGAGGGCCGCCAGGTGCCCGAAGTCGAGGTTGGCCTCGATGAGGTCGGCCAGCGGCAGGGCAGCGGTCGCGTAGGCCGTACCGCCGGCCCAGGGGGTGTGGAAGACCGGCCGCGCGCCCGCGAGGTCGCCCGCGACGGTGGTGCGGCGGCCGACCTGGACGACGGCGGTGTAGCTGCCGGACCAGGCGGTGAGGTGGCGCAGCGCGCCGCCGCGCGCGGCGAAGAGGCCGACCTTGAGTTCCTCGTCGCTCGCCCCGCAGGTGCCGAGGACGGCGATCCGGTTCTGCGCGTCGGCCTTGATGACGCGGACCTCGTCGGGGCGCCAGTCGCCGACCGCCCAGAGCGGATCGGGGTCGCCCCACAGGAGTTGGGAGCCCACCGGGTGCACGGTCTCGCCGTCGCTTCCGGTGGCGCCCGCCAGGCCGATCTCGGGCGCTCTGGTGGCGGTACTGCTCCACCCCACCAACCACCGCATCGACGCCTCCACAGGCTGTGGACAACCAGTGCACCGTACGAACTCGGCTCCATGCTGCCACGAAGACCGCGTACGGGAGGGCCCCTGGAGCGGCTTGCGCCCCCTGGAATGCGCCCCCGCGAATACGTTCGCGCCGTTGGGAGGCCGCTGCAAAGCCGATCCGAAGCAGATGCGAACACCCGCCCGAGGCAAGGCGATCACGAGGGATTCACTGGGAACGACGAGTGGGCGGGGGTGGATCGGCGACGCGAATGCGCCCCCGGTACGCTCCCCGAAAGCACCTCATGCGCCCTCAAGTGACGTGGTGGGAGCGCTATTTGCCCGCAAAGGCCACCGTCGATTTTCGGCCAAATCGGCTGCGGGCGGACAGGCGTGCACACGCTCCGTACAGGCCCGGCGCACCGCTCCGGCAACGCACAGTCCGGGAGGCGGAGTTCGCCTCCCGGACCGGTCCGCCGCCCGCGGGGATGTAGGCGGCGGTGTCCCCCAGCCCACTGGATCCAGTACAGCGGGCCGACCCACGCACGATCCATGGAAGCGCTCCCCCGGTGGCCGGAGAAGAGCGCACGGACGGGCGCACAGCCACACAGCGGGAGCACGATGCAACCGTCCGTACTTCCGTACGGACCACAATCCCGCCATCCGGAACAACGCCCCTTAACGCTTGGGATGCGGCGAACTACGCTGGGTTTACGAATGCCGCATGGTTATGCCAGCGCGGCAGCCGTCTGTGTCGAGGGGTGGCGCATGTCCAGGGAGCAACGCGGGCCGAACGAAAAACTCGGCGCCGTTCTCGCCCTCGCGGGAATCAGCAATGCAGGACTCGCGCGGCGCGTCAACGATCTTGGCGCTCAACGCGGGTTGACTCTTCGCTACGACAAGACGTCGGTGGCGCGCTGGGTGTCGAAGGGAATGGTGCCGCAGGGTGCGGCGCCGCATCTCATCGCGGCCGCCATCGGTCAGAAGCTCGGCCGCCCGGTGCCGCTCCACGAGATCGGCCTGGCGGACGCGGATCCCGCGCCCGAAGTGGGCCTCGCCTTCCCCCGTGACGTCGGGCAGGCGGTGCGGTCCGCCACCGAGCTGTACCGCCTCGACCTCGCCGGCCGCCGGGCCGGCGGCGGCGGCATCTGGCAGTCCCTGGCGGGATCCTTCGCAGTGAGCGCTTACGCGACTCCCGCCTCACGGTGGCTGATAACCCCGGCCGACAGTTCGGTGGCGCGGGACGTGAACCCTTCCGAGGGCTCCGGGGCACCACTGAAAGTCGGCCACAGCGATGTGCAGAAGCTCCGCGAGGCAGCAGAGGACGCCAGGCGCTGGGACTCCAAGTACGGAGGTGGCGACTGGCGTTCGTCGATGGTGCCGGAATGTCTGCGGGTCGAGGCGGCACCGCTGTTGCTCGGCGCCTACTCCGACGAAGTGGGCAGAGCCCTGTTCGGGGCGAGTGCCGAGCTGACCCGCCTGGCGGGCTGGATGGCCTTCGACACGGGCCAGCAGGAGGCCGCCCAGCGCTACTACATCCAGGCCTTGCGCCTGGCCCGAGCCGCCGCCGACGTCCCTCTGGGCGGCTATGTACTGGCCTCCATGTCCCTCCAGGCGACCTACCGCGGCTTCGGCGACGAGGGCGTCGACCTCGCCCAGGCAGCCCTGGAGCGCAACCGGGGGCTCGCCACCGCCCGCACCATGAGCTTCTTCCGTCTCGTCGAGGCACGCGCCCACGCGCGCGCGGGTGACGCCCAGGCGGCCGGCGGGGCCCTGAAGGCCGCCGAGGGCTGGCTGGAGCGGGCCCGGGACGGCGACCACGACCCGAGCTGGCTCGGCTTCTACTCGTACGACCGTTTCGCGGCCGACGCGGCCGAGTGCTACCGCGACCTGAAGGCGCCGCGTCAGGTGCGCCGCTTCACCGAGCAGGCACTGTCGAAGCCGACGGAGGAGTTCGTACGCTCCCACGGTCTGCGACTGGTGGTGTCGGCGGTCGCCGAGCTCGAGTCGGGCAATCTCGACGCGGCATGCGAGCAGGGCGTACGGGCGGTGGAGGTCGCCGGGCGGATCTCCTCCGCGCGCACGACGGAGTACGTGAAGGACCTTCTGCACCGTCTGGAGCCCTACGGCGACGAACCGCGTGTGGTGGAGCTGAGGGAGCGGGCACGGCCGCTGCTGATGGCCCCGGCCTAGGTGTGGGTGCCTTCGCGTCCGCCGGGCTGCCGTGGTCTTGCGGCTGCGGGTTGTCCGGGGCCGGTCGCGCCCACGCGGCGGAGCCGCACAGTGACGCGGCCCCGCGCCCCTTCGGGGGCGCGGCCCACTTCTTGGGTTTGAAGGCGTTGTCAGTGGCGCAGTGCACTCTTGAAGCCGGGAGGTGGAACAGGTGCGGGTCGCTTACGACTGCGATGTGCTGGTGATCGGCGGCGGGATCGTCGGCCTGGCGACGGCGTATGCGATCACGCGCGCCGCGCCGGGCACGCGGGTGACGGTGCTGGAGAAGGAGCCGGGCCCCGCCCGACATCAGACGGGACGCAACAGCGGGGTGATCCACAGCGGGATCTACTACCGGCCCGGCTCGCTGAAGGCGCGGTACGCCGTGCGGGGCGCCGCCGAGATGGTGAAGTTCTGCGCGGAGTACGACATCGCGCACGCCGTCACCGGAAAGCTGATCGTCGCCACGGACAAGGCCGAGCTGCCCCGTCTGCACGGGCTCGTGCAGCGCGGCCGGGAGAACGGGATTCCGGTGCGGGAGCTGGGCCCCACCCAGATAGCGGAGTACGAGCCGCAGGTGCGCGGGCTCGCCGCGATCCACGTCGGCACGACGGGGGTGTGCGACTTCGTCGCCGTGGCCCGGCAGCTCGCCGAGTCCTCCGGGGCGGAGATCCGGTACGGGGCGCAGGTCGTCCGCATCGACCGCCGGCCCGCGCTCGGCGTCGCCGTCCGCACGGAGGACGGGGCGGTCGTGCGGGGACGGGTGCTGGTCAACTGCGCCGGGCTGCACTGCGACGAGATCGCGCGCCTGGCCGGGGACGAGCCGGGCATGCGGATCATCCCCTTCCGCGGGGAGTACTACTCCCTGGCGCGTCCCGAGCTGGTCCACGGCCTGGTCTACCCGGTCCCCGACCCCGCCTTCCCCTTCCTCGGCGTGCACCTCACCCGGGGGATCGACGGAGACGTCCACATCGGGCCCAACGCGGTGCCCGCGCTCGCCCGGGAGGGGTACGGATGGGGGGTCGTCCGGCCCCGCGAGGTGGGCGTGGCCGTGGCGTGGCCCGGTTCCTGGCGGATGGCGCGGCGGCACTGGCGGTACGGGGCGGGGGAGCTGCGGCG
This sequence comes from Streptomyces diastatochromogenes, assembly GCA_001550305.1. Lineage (GTDB taxonomy): Bacteria > Actinomycetota > Actinomycetes > Streptomycetales > Streptomycetaceae > Streptomyces > Streptomyces mirabilis_D. The sequence continues at coordinate 2,720 of LRTP01001052.1, read as the reverse complement.
GTCGCTGTCCAAGGCGGCGTTCACCGGGGCGGTGCGGCGGCTGCTGCCCGCGGTGACGCCGGACGACCTGCTCCCGGCCTCGGCAGGTGTCCGGGCCCAGGCCGTCCTGCGGGACGGCACCCTGGTGGACGACTTCCTCATCGAGGAGGGCCCGCGCACCGTGCACGTCCTGAACGCGCCGTCTCCCGCCGCCACGGCGTCGCTCCCGATCGGCCGCGAGGTCGCGCGCAGGGCGCTGGGGGTGCTGGCGGGCACGTGACCGGGTGACCGACCTGCGTTTCCCGCCCCGCCGCCCCTACCCGTCCCATCCCAGGGGCTCCGCCCCCAGACCCCCGGGTGGGTTTGTCGACTGCTGGCCGGTGGGGGCTGGTCGCGCGGTTTCCCGCGCCCCTGGGGCACGGGGCTGCGCCCCGGTGCCCCATCGGCCTGACGGCCTCGTCCTCAGACGCCGGACGGGCTGAAAGATGCGCGCCGGCGCTCTTGGGGGCGCGGGGAACCGCGCGACCAGCCCCCACCGGCCCGCGGCGGCGGGAGAGTGCTCCCGGGGGCGCCGTAAAATCGTCCTCACTGTGTCTGACTCCATTGACTCCCCCGAAGAGCCCCGGTCCAGCTCCGTCGCCGGAGGTGAGCCCCATCGTCATGTCCGGGCCAAGGGGGAGCCCCGGTTCCCCGACGGTCCGAAGGCCGACCCCGCCGGATCGCACTTCGAGCGGCGGATCCGGAGTTTCCAGCCGCGGCGCAGCCGGGTCACCACGGGGCAGGCGGACGCGTTGCAGCGGCTGTGGCCCAAGTGGGGGCTCGACATCGACGGGCAGCGGGTGATCGATCTCGCGGAGTTGTTCGGGGGCGAGCGGCCCGTCGTGCTGGAGATCGGGTTCGGGATGGGCGAGGCCACCGCGCGGATGGCGGCGGAGGACCCGGAGACGGGGATCCTCGCCGTCGACGTGCACACGCCGGGGCAGGGCAACCTGCTCAACCTCGCGGACCAGAACGGGCTCACCAATGTCCGCGTCGCCAACGGTGACGCGATCATTCTGCTCAGGGAGATGCTCACGCCGGACTCCCTGAGCGGGCTGCGCGTGTACTTTCCCGATCCCTGGCCCAAGAAGCGGCACCACAAGCGGCGGCTGATCCAGCCGGAGTTCCTCAGCCTCGCGGCGACCCGCCTCAGGCCCGGCGCCCTCGTGCACTGCGCGACCGACTGGGAGCCGTACGCCGAGCAGATGCTGGAAGTACTGAGCGCGCACCCGGACTTCGAGAACACCCGGCCGGACGGCGGTTACGCGCCTCGTCCGGACTTCCGGCCCCTGACCCGTTTCGAGGGTCAGGGACTGGAGAAGGGTCATGTGGTGAACGACCTCCTGTTCCGGCGCGTACAGCACCGAGACCAGGACACATCCGGCGACTGAAGGCCCGCGGACGCACACCACCAGGCGCCGTCGCGGGCAGCGCCCCTCCCTCGTTAGGGTCAATGCCGTGGCCACCTTCCCCCCGTACCCGACGTATCCCGGCGGTCCCACCGGTGGGCCGGCCGACGGTGCACTGCGGCACGCGCACTGGTGGCAGCGGAAGTGGGTGCGCTACGGCGCGCTGATCACCCTGCTCGCGCTCTCCGGCCTCGTCATCCTGGCCCTGGTCCGCCAACAGACCGGCACCGAGGGCTTCCTGGTCGGGCTCGGCCTCGCCGTGCTGCCCGTGCCGCTCCTCGTCGCCGCGTTCCGCTGGCTTGACCGGGTGGAGCCCGGCCCCTGGCGCAACCTGCTCTTCGCCTTCGCGTGGGGCGCCTGCGCGGCGGCGCTGATAGCGATCGTCGCCAACAGTTTCGCGACCAGATGGATAGCGACCGCCACCGCCGACCCGTCCAGCGCCGACACCCTCGGCGCGACCGTCATAGCCCCGATCGTGGAGGAGTCCGCGAAGGCCGCCGCCGTGCTCCTGGTCTTCCTCTTCCGCCGCCGGGACTTCACGGGAATCGTCGACGGGGTCGTCATAGCCGGAGTCACCGCGACCGGCTTCGCCTTCACCGAGAACATCCTCTATCTCGGCACCGCCTTCGGCACGGACCAGCTCAACGGCGACCACGGTCTGGCCTCCGTCACCGCCGCGACCTTCTTCGTCCGCGTCGTGATGTCGCCCTTCGCGCACCCCCTGTTCACCGTGCTCACCGGCATCGGCTTCGGCACCGCGGCGCTGTCCGCCGAGCGCCAGCATGTGCGCCGCGTCCTGCTCCCCTTGACCGGACTGCTGCTCGCGATGGGCATGCACTCCATGTGGAACGGCTCGTCGAACTTCGGGGAGTACGGCTTCTACGCGGTGTACGGGGCGTTCATGGTGCCCGCGTTCGGTCTGCTCACCTTCCTCGTCATCTGGACGCGGCAGCGGGAGCTGAAGACCGTACGGACCGAACTTCCGGCGTACGCGGCGGCCGGGTGGCTCACCCCGCCCGAGCCGTACGCGCTCGGTTCGATGCGGGCGCGGCGGCTGGCCCGCGACTACGCGGCCCACCACTTCGGCAGGGCGGCGGCGCGCTCGGTCGCGCAGTACGAGGCGTACGCGACCTCGCTGGCGTTTCTGCGGCACCGGGGGCGCAGTGGTCGCGCCAACGCCGACTTCGTCGTACGGGAGCGGGAGTTGCTGCACGAGCTGGGGCGCCGCCGGGAGGTCGCCCGCCCCTCCCTCGCGTACGCGGCCCACGCGGCGGCCCCTGCCGTACCGGTGCC
>LRTP01001051.1 GCA_001550305.1 Streptomyces diastatochromogenes | reverse complement strand
CGCCGTGCCGCCCCGCCGAGTGCGCGGGCCCGGGCCGGCCCGCGTCGTCACCCACGCTCATACAGCCGGCGGCGGACGCGACGACGATGACCGTGGCGGCCAGACGGACGGGTACGTACAAGGCGCGCACGGGCAGCCACCTCCGGAGGGGGTCTCCCCTGCTCGGCGAGGCCGAGACCCTGGGGATGGATCGGGGAGTCCCCCTGCCCAACTCCCGGCGCCCACAAGAGGACACGCGGGAACATGACACACGTCCCGAGCCCCAGGGGGCGTCGGCCCCCGCCACCCACTCCCCGCTCACTCACCCGTAGCCGAGCGCGTGCAACCGTTCGTCGTCGATCCCGAAGTGATGCGCGATCTCGTGCACCACGGTGACCTCGGTCTCCGCGACCGCGTCCTCCCTCGTCTCGCACATCCGCAGGGTCGGCCCCCGGTAGATCGTGATCCGATCCGGCAGCACCCCCGCGTACCACTCCCCCCGATCGGTCAGCGGAGTTCCCTCGTAGAGCCCGAGCAGCTCGGGATCGGCGGGGTCGGGCTCGTCCTCGACGAACACCGCCACGTTGTCCATCAACCGCGTCAGCTCCGGCGGAATCCGGTCCAGCGCCTCGGCGACCAGTTCCTCGAACTCCTCGCGCGTCATCTCCAGCACACGGCCATTGTCCGGTACGACCGCCTCGCAGGAGAGTCGACGACAGCCCCGTACACCCCGCATACCCACCCCCGCACTTGGGCATACGGGACCAATGGCCCGCGTCCCCGCTGCCGTCACCACCGCCACATCCGCCGTCACCACGTCCATATCGGCCGTCATCACCGCCCTGACCCGCACACGCCGCCCCCGCCACACCCCGCACCTCCGCCGCCTCCGCCTCCGCCTCGGCCTCGGCTCCCGCCGCTCTCCCCGCTTCCGCCCCGTCACCGAGGAACTCGTCCAGCAGCCGAACCCGTACACCCGGGCGCTCGGCCTGATGGCGGTCGTCCTCCTCGGCGCCTGGCTGGGCCTGCTGATCGTGGGCAATGTGCGCGTCCCGGTCGGCCCCATGAACACCACGATGACCCTGCGCCCCTCGGTCACCGGCGGCACCAAGATCAACGTCTCCCCGCTCGGCGCCCTGGAGCTGAACAGCCACATCGCCCCGGTCCGCCTCGACGTGAACGTCGACCAGCTCGACCCGGTCCGCGCGCAGGCCCTGGTCGACCACCCCGAGCGGCTCTCGGGCCTGCAGGACGAGGTCGCGCACGACGTCGAGCACGGCACGCTCGACCTGGCCGTACGGTCCTGCGTCGCGGTCGTGGCGGGCGCCACGGCCCTCGGCCTCGCGGTCTACCGCCGCCCGCGCCGCGCCCTGGCCGCCGGCGGCCTCGCCCTGACCCTGCTCACCGCCTCGGGTGCGACGGCCTTCGCCACCTGGAACCCGAACTCGGTGCTGGAACCGAGGTTCTCCGGACTGCTCTCCTCCGCACCCTCCCTCGTCGGCAACGCCCGCAACATCGTCAGCGAATTCAACGTCTACCAGGAGGAGTTGGCACGCCTGGTGACGAACGTGACGAAGCTCTACGACGTCACGTCCACGCTCCCGACGTACGAGCCGGACCCGTCCACGATCCGGGTCCTGCACGTCTCCGACATCCACCTCAACCCCGCGAGCTGGAAGATCATCGCGTCGCTGGTGAAGCAGTACTCGATCAATGTGATCGTCGACTCCGGCGACACCATGGACCACGGGACGTCGGCCGAGAACGGCTTCCTGGACCCCATCCCCGACCTGGGCGCGCCCTACATCTGGGTGCGCGGCAACCACGACAGCCTCGTCACCCAGCGCTACCTGGAACGCCTGAAGAACGTGCACGTCCTGGACGACGGCCGCGCGATCACGATCGCGGGCCTGCGCTTCGCCGGCATCGGCGACCCCCAGTTCACCCCCGACCGCTCGGTCGCCCCGGGCGGCGACGCGGCGGAGAGTCTGGCCGGCGCCCGCCTGGCCTCCGCCCTCCGCGACCAGCGCACGGCAGGCACCCCCGTCGACATCGCCATCGCCCACGAGCCGTCGGCGGCCCGCGGGACGGACGGCGAGGTGCCCCTCGTCCTGGCCGGTCACCTCCACCACGAACAGATGGAGGTCATGAAGTACGGAACCCGCCTGCGCGTAGAGGGCTCGACGGGCGGCAGCGGCCTGCGCGCGATCGAGGGCAAGTACCCGGACCCCATCGAGGCCTCGATCCTCTACGTCGACCGTGACACCCGCCGTCTCCAGGCCTGGGACGAGATCAAACTGGGGGGCCTGGGCCTGACGACGGCCGAGGTCAGCCGACACCTCCCGAAGGAGAACCAACCGGGCGCGCCCCAGTCCTCCTCCCCCTCTCCGACCACCTCCACGAGCACCCCGTAAACCGTTTTGGCGATACCTCCCGCCATCCCATATGCTTCTCACGTCCCCGACGCGCTGAGAAGCGCCCAGGCGGGCCGATAGCCCTCATCGTCTAGCGGCCTAGGACGCCGCCCTTTCAAGGCGGTAGCACGGGTTCGAATCCCGTTGGGGGCACGCAACACCGTGTGCGACACTGTTTTACGCGTCGCACGCAACAGCTTGGTCCTGTGGAGCAGTTTGGAGTGCTCGCCACCCTGTCAAGGTGGAGGCCGCGGGTTCAAATCCCGTCAGGACCGCTGAGGTTTCACATGAAACCTCGTGGCTGGGTAGCTCAGTTGGTACGAGCGATCGCCTGAAAAGCGATAGGTCGCCGGTTCGACCCCGGCCCCAGCCACCACACCGAAGGCCCCGTCCATTACGGACGGGGCCTTCGTCGTACCCCGACGCCCTCCGATGCCCCGACACCCCGGCGAGCCGAACTTGGCATGCCCCGGGCAGGACACTACGTTCTGGCTGACCGGACGTCGTGTGGTGAGCAAGGGGGACCAGTGATGGTGGGCAAGGACAGGGCGAAGCCGATCCGGGAGCTCGACCTGGAGCGGTACCGGGCCCTGTACGGGCTGACGGCGGTCGTCCTGAGCAACTTCGCGATCGTCGCCGTCGCGATCGCCGGCGTATGGCGCCTGGGCGGCGACAAGTCGGTGATCATCGGCGTGCTGACGGCGGCCTTCACCGCGGTCAGCACCATGACCACGGCGTACCTGGGCATCAAGGCCGTCTCCAACACCGCCCAGGCAATGGCCCAGGGCGACCCCCGCCGCACCCAGACACCCCCCGAAACCACAACACCACCAACCGAGACCCCAACCCCCACACCC
>LRTP01001050.1 GCA_001550305.1 Streptomyces diastatochromogenes | reverse complement strand
TGAGGGCCGCGACGACACCCGCGTCCAGCCGGGCCGGCCAGCGGCCCATCCGCCAGGCGGGCAGCGCGACCCGGGTCAGCAGCCGGTCCCAGCCCGCGTACGCCAGGCCGACCTGTTCCTGGGCGACGATCCGCAGACCGTAGTCCACAGCCTGTGCACGCTCGGCCGCGGCAGCCGCCACTCCCCGCTCCATCTCGGCCGCATGGCCCCGGCAGCTGCGCAGCAGCAGGCGGGTCACCCAGCCGACACCGGCGAGGACCGTGCGGGCCAGAGGGCCGCGGGCGGGCTCGGAGGTCACGGCCACGGCCGCGTCCAGACCCCGTACGAAACGGCGGGCCGCGGCTATGTCGGGGTGCGCCGAAGGGCCCGTACCGGCGACGACCGGGGCGAGGACCGCGCGCAGCTCCCCGACCCGCATCCACCACAGGAAGGGCGAGCCGATGACGAGGACGGGAGCCGCGGGGGCTCGGCGGGGACGCCCGCCTCCCACCCCTCGTGCGCCCGCTATTTCGTCACGGTGCTCGGGCGGCGGCGGACCGTGCGCCGGGTGGGTGCGGTCCTCCAGCCAGCTGTCGCAGTCCGGGGTCAGCGCTATCGCCGAGGGCGGCGGGACGTCGAGGCGGTCGGCCAGATCCCGGACCAGGCGGTAGAGGTCGGGAGCGGACGCCTCCGCGATCGGGACCGTGGGGCTCACGGCGGGCCGCGCGCGGGCGACGACGAGCGCGATGCCCTCGGCGG
>LRTP01001049.1 GCA_001550305.1 Streptomyces diastatochromogenes | reverse complement strand
GGGCGACGACGAGCGCGATGCCCGCGGCGGCGAGCAGCACGAGGGCGGCGATGACCGTCACGATCCAGCTGGTGACGGGCCAGCTTCCGCCGGTGATGTGCCCGGTCGAGCCGCCGACGAGCAGCACGACGGCGACGGCCGCGGGCAGCAGGGCGACGGCCAGCGCCCTGCTGCGGATACGCAGCACGGCGAGCGCCCGGGAGCGCGCGGCCTGCGCGCCCACCTCCACACCCATACCGGTCACGACCGGATGTCACCCCCTGCTGTCGGCCCGGCCCGAGCTGTCTCGCAGCCCGCGCCGAAGGATGCCCTGGTGTTGCTCACTCCCCCACTGTGGCACCCACCACCGACATCGCAATGCCGGTGGGCCAAGTGCCGGAACGCTTTCGCCGCACCCTAGTTGGGGCCTCGGCCCCCGTCAGCCGGATGGGGCATCGCTCACTCGATGGAATGGCTTTGGGGAAAGGTGGATGACCGTGGGCAAGGATCAGGCCCCGGATTCCGTACAGAATCCGGGGCCCAGTGGTGCGTGCGGGGGTGGGCTACGCCTCCGTCAGGGGCTCTACGCCTCAGTCGTGACGTCGGTCGTGGCGTCCGCCGCCGCCTTCGCCGCGATGTCCGTACGGTGCTGCGAACCGTCGAGGCCGATGCGGGCGACCGCCGCGTAGGCGCGGGCGCGGGCCTCGGTGAGGTCGGTGCCGGTCGCCGTGACGGAGAGGACTCGGCCACCCGCGCTGACGACCGCGTCGCCGTCGTGCTTCGTCCCGGCGTGCAGGACGTACGCGTGCGGGGCGTCCAGCGCCGCCACCTCGTCGAGCCCGGTGATCGGGTCGCCGGTGCGCGGGGTGTCGGGGTAGTTGTGGGAGGCCACGACCACGGTGACCGCCGCGTCGTCGCTCCAGCGCAGCGGCGCCAGATGGGCGAGGGTGCCTTCGGCGGCGGCGAGCAGGACGCCCGCGAGCGGGGTCTTCAGCCGGGCCAGGACCACCTGGGTCTCCGGGTCGCCGAAACGGGCGTTGAACTCGATCACCCGTACACCGCGGCTCGTGATCGCCAGACCCGCGTAGAGAAGGCCGGAGAACGGCGTACCGCGGCGGCGCAGCTCGTCGACGGTCGGCTGGAGGACGGTCTCCATGACCTCCTCGACCAGCTTCGGGTCCGCCCACGGGAGGGGCGAGTACGCGCCCATGCCGCCGGTGTTCGGGCCCTCGTCGCCGTCCAGCGCGCGCTTGAAGTCCTGGGCGGGCTGGAGCGGGACGACCGTCTCGCCGTCGGTGATCGCGAAGAGGGAGACCTCGGGGCCGTCGAGGAACTCCTCGATGACGACGCGGTCGCAGGCGATGGCGTGCGTGCGGGCCTTCGCGAGGTCGTCGGTCACGACGACACCCTTGCCGGCGGCGAGTCCGTCGTCCTTCACGACGTACGGGGCGCCGAAGGCGTCGAGCGCCTCGTCGACCTCCTCGGGCGTCGTGCAGACATACGAACGTGCCGTGGGGACGCCCGCCCCTGCCATCACATCCTTGGCGAAGGCCTTGGAGCCCTCCAGCTGCGCGGCCTCCTCGGAGGGGCCGAAACAGGGGATGCCCGCCGCGCGCACGGCGTCGGCGACCCCGGCGACGAGCGGCGCCTCCGGACCCACGATCACCAGCTCGGCGCCGAGCTCTGTGGCCAGCGCGGCCACGGCGGCGCCGTCGAGGGCGTCGACCGGGTGCAGCTCGGCCGTCTCCGCGATGCCTGCGTTCCCGGGGGCGCAGTGCAGGGCGGTGACGTCGGGGTCGAGGGACAGGGAACGGCACAGGGCGTGTTCGCGGGCGCCGCTACCGATGACAAGGACCTTCACGGGGTCAGCCTATCCGTCGGGGCCGGGTGCCTTTGTGGGGGCTTCCGAAGCGGGGGGTGGGGAGAGTTGGTGCGATCCTCCGAGAGGGGCCCGGGCGTTCACTCGTTGGAGAACTCCTCCACCACCGTCGCGCCCAGTTCGCGGACGATCAGGTCGTGGCCCGAGAGGGCGGACTCGTCGAGGTCGGGGTCGTCGTCCTCGGGGATGTCGTCCTCGGGGGCCACCGGAGGCGGCTCGTAGGCGGGGGGTGGTGGGGCGGGCGTCGAGGCGGGCGCGGCCGAGGCCTGGCC
>LRTP01000105.1 GCA_001550305.1 Streptomyces diastatochromogenes | reverse complement strand
CCCCCCCCTCGGGCCGGTCCGTCCCCCCCCCACGGACCGGCCCGTTTTTTGTGCCCCCACGCCCCACCCCACCACCGCCTCGGCCTGCGCCCCCGTGCGCCCCCCTGACCCCGGCGACCGGCCTTGGTGACGCAGCGCCCCCACCCCGTTCACCGGTATCGACGCGGCGCCGCCGCTTTCCTCCACCATGATCGACCGGACAGGCCCTTGCCGGGCCGTTGGTTTCACGGGGGTAGGCTTCGCCCCCGGGGACCGTCATATGGACAGGGGTTGCGCTGAGCGAGGCCGCTCTGCCGCGCCCGTCCGATCCGCACGGAGGGGCTGACAACACGTGAACCTGCGGGACAACCTGCGCCGGCTGCTGCTCAGGTTCTACACGCGCAGGGTGGAGGGCCACCTCGACCACGACCAGGTGCCCAAGCACATCGGCGTCATCATGGACGGCAACCGGCGCTGGGCGAAGGCGGCGGGCAGCACGGCCGCCCAGGGGCACCGTGCCGGTGCCGACAAGATCGAGGAGTTCCTCGGCTGGTGCTCGGAGACCGACGTCGAGGTCGTCACCCTCTGGCTGCTGTCGACGGACAACTTCGACCGCCCCGAGGACGAGCTCGTCCCCCTGCTCGGCATCATCGAGGGCGTCGTACGCACCCTCGCCGCCGACGGCCGCTGGCGGGTGCACCACGTGGGCACGCCGGACATCCTGCCCTCCCAGATGCAGACCGCGCTGAAGGAGGCCGAGGAGACCACGGCGCACGTCGACGGGATACTGGTCAACGTCGCCATCGGCTACGGCGGCCGCCAGGAGATCGCCGACGCCGTGCGCTCCATGCTCCTCGACGCCGCCGACAAGGGCTCCTCGATCGAGGACATCGCCGAGTCGGTGGACATCGACCTCATCGGCAAGCATCTCTATACGAGTGACCAGCCCGACCCCGACCTGGTGATCCGTACCAGCGGCGAGCAGCGGCTGTCCGGATTCATGCTGTGGCAGACCGCCCATTCGGAGTACTACTTCTGCGAAGTCTTCTGGCCGGCGTTCCGCAAGGTCGACTTCCTGCGCGCCCTGCGCGACTACGCGGCGCGACACCGCCGCTACGGAGGCTGACCCGGAGGGGTGCGAGGGGTGCGCGTCATCCGGAGTTAACGAACGCGTGGTCACATGCTCTTGCATGGCCGCGCATGTTCGAGGGCATAAGCCATGCAGGTCGACGCCCGAACCACGGGTGTCGTATCTCAGCGGACGGCACGGGGCCGTCCGCCCGGGAGGCCCTTTGCACCAGCCCGACCGTGCGGTCAGTACGGACGAGACGGAGGGCCGGTCTCCGGCCCGCGCAATGCGGCCAGGACCGGTCCAGCTCCTCTCCGTCGCTCCCCGACCTCATCCGAGGGGGTACGTCCTTCCGTGGTGACCAGCACAAAGCGCCACAAGCCCGACCGGCGCACCTATGTTCTCGACACCAGCGTCCTGCTGGCCGACCCGAACGCCCTGAGCCGCTTCGACGAGCACGAGGTCGTGCTTCCGATCGTCGTGGTGACGGAACTGGAGGCCAAGAGGCACCATCCGGAACTCGGCTACTTCGCCCGGCAGGCCCTGCGCCTGCTCGACGAATTCCGGGTGCGGCACGGCCGCCTCGACTCCCCCATCCCGATCGGGGACCTCGGCGGGACCGTACGCGTCGAGCTCAACCACTCGGACCCCAGCGTCCTGCCCAGCGGGTACCGCCTGGGGGACAACGACTCCCGCATCCTCGCGGTCGCCCGCAACCTGCAGGCCGAGGGGTACGACGTCACCGTCGTCTCGAAGGACCTGCCGCTCAGGATCAAGGCCTCGTCCGTCGGCCTCCTCGCCGAGGAGTACCGCGCGGAACTGGCCATCACGGGCTCCTCCGGCTGGACCGGAATGTCCGAACTGACCCTGTCCGGCGAGCAGGTGGACATCCTCTTCGAGGAGGGACACGCGTACGTCCCCGAAGCGGCCGACCTGCCGGTGCACACCGGTCTGACGATCCAGTCGGAGCGCGGCAAGGCCCTGGGCCGTGTCACCTCCGAGGGCAACGTCCGGCTGGTGCGCGGCGATCGGGAGGCCTTCGGCATCAAGGGCCGCAGCGCCGAGCAGCGCATCGCGCTCGATCTGCTGCTCGACCCGGACATCGGGATCGTGTCGATGGGCGGCCGGGCCGGCACCGGCAAGTCCGCGCTCGCGCTCTGTGCGGGTCTGGAGGCCGTGCTCGAGCGGCGCCAGCACCAGAAGGTGATGGTCTTCCGGCCGCTGTACGCGGTGGGCGGGCAGGAGCTCGGCTATCTGCCCGGCTCCGAGTCCGAGAAGATGAGCCCCTGGGCGCAGGCGGTCTTCGACACGCTGTCGGCGGTCACCTCGCGCGAGGTCATCGAGGAGGTCACCGCGCGCGGCATGCTGGAGGTCCTGCCGCTCACCCACATCCGTGGCCGCTCCCTGCACGACGCCTTCGTGATCGTGGACGAGGCCCAGTCACTGGAACGGAACGTGCTGCTGACCGTTCTGTCCCGCATCGGCGCCAACTCGCGGGTGGTTCTCACCCATGACGTGGCACAGCGGGACAATCTGCGCGTCGGCCGCTACGACGGCGTGGTCGCCGTCGTGGAGAAGCTGAAGGGTCATCCGCTCTTCGCGCACGTGACGTTGAACCGCTCCGAGAGGTCCCAGATCGCGGCGCTCGTGACCGAAATGCTGGAGGACGGACAGATCTGACCCACCTGGTTCCATCTGGTCCCCTATGGCTATTTCTGACTCCGTCTGGAGTCACCTGGACCATCTGGATCCATCTGGCACCACTTGACCCGGTTGGTCAAAACGTGGTGGATGCACGGTAGTTGACGCCGCCCGACAAAAGGCCAAGAGCCTAGCCGGGCGGCGTCTTCGTGCGCGCTTGTTTCCGCAAAACTCCTGAGGCAAACGGGGTGTGAGCTTTCACACGCAACTGGGAATTGCCTCGCGGCGTCGGGTTACGGCAGAGTCTCATTCCTGTCAGGCCCCGCATACGACACACGTGTACCCCCAGCGGTACCGAACCTCAGGAACACCAGAACTCCATAGAGTCGTCGTATGCCGCCCGCGCACCACGCGGCACTTCCGTCACGGGAGTTGCCCACCGGGCCCGTGCCTCCCGTGACCCCGCAGTTGGGAGGCCAGCGTTCAGGGGCACGATTGCGTCCGCGAGGGTCACCTAAGCGGGCGATGCTGGAAGGAAACCGTGTGAGCCGGATTTCGGTCCGGGGACTCGCAGTGGCCTCGGCCACCGCGGTCACCGCTGTCGGCGCCGTGAGTGGTGTTGCCTCGGGCAACACCGGCCAGCCGTCGAACGACGCCGAGGCGATGGCGAGCGACTCGACTCTCCTCGCGGACATACCCGCGGGCCAGCAGGCCCAGGTGCAGACCGCGTCCCTGACGCAGCAGGCCGACGCACAGGCCATCGCCGCGGACGCGAGCGCCAAGAAGGACGCGGAGGAGGCTGCCCGTAAGCAGGCGGCCAAGGACGCGGTCGCGAAGCAGAAGGCCGCGGCGGACGCCAAGGCGCGCAAGGATGCCGCGGAAGCGGCCAGCCGCTCCCAGACGCGTGCCGCCGCCGCTGTCAGCCTGGCCCCGCAGTCCTCGTACACCGTCGCCGAGGTCCAGGCCATCGCGCGCCAGATCATCCCCAGCGGTCAGTTCCAGTGCTTCAGCAACATCGTGGACCACGAGTCCACCTGGAACTACAGGGCGCAGAACCCCTCGTCCGGCGCCTACGGTCTCGTGCAGTCGCTGCCCGGCAGCAAGATGGCGTCCGTCGGTGCCGACTGGCAGACCAACCCGGCCACGCAGATCAAGTGGGGCCTCAACTACATGAACGACCGCTACGGCAGCCCTTGCGGTGCCTGGTCGTACTGGCAGGCTCACGGCAACTACTGAGCCGTCGTCACCTCCGGCCGCTCAACCTTTCGAAGCCCCTCCCCGTCCTAGGGTGAGGGGCTTCGGCCATGTACGGTCGGAACCGACGACTCCAGGGGGGAGTGGTGGGGAGAAGCGGGGGAAAAGGACGGATCATGTCGAGAGTGCCAGGGTTGCTCGGCCGGCTCGGCGCCGGGCTGACCGAGCTGGGTGCCCGGTTGGACGAGCGCCGCGCCGAGGTGGAGAAGGAGTCGGGGGGCACGCTCGACCTGATCGACGAGACCGACGACCGGTCGCCGCGCGACTCCACGACGACGGCATGGACGGACGCGAAGCCTTCCGCATCCCCTGCCGACGCCGCTCCCGAACCCATCCCCGAACGTGAACCCGGATCCGATTCCGAGTCGGAGCCCTCCGCCGTCTCCGCCCCCGCCGCCCACTACACCCGTGGGCCGGAGACGGACACCCGGCCCGATCCCGTCCTGGCCGTGCCGTGGGGCGTACGGGTCGCGGCCGAGGCCGGCTGGCGGCTGCTCGTTCTCGCGGGCACCCTCTGGGTCTTGATGCGGGTGATCAGCGCCGTACAACTGGTCGTCCTGGCCTTCGTCGCCGCGCTGCTCATCACCGCGCTCCTTCAGCCCACCGTGGCGCGCCTGAAGAGAGTGGGATTCCCCAGGGGCCTCGCCACCGCGCTCACCGCGATCCTCGGCTTCGTCATCATGGGGCTGGTCGGCTGGTTCGTGGTCTGGCAGGTCCAGGAGAACATCGACCACCTCTCGAACCAGATCCAGGACGGCATCGACGAGTTGCGCAAGTGGCTCCTCAACAGCCCGTTCCATGTGACGGACAAGCAGATCAACGAGATCGCCAAGAACCTGCGGGACGCGATCGGCGCGAACACGGACCAGATCACGTCGGCGGGGCTGGAGGGCGTGACGGTCATAGTGGAAGCCCTGACCGGCATCCTTCTGACGATGTTCTCGACGCTCTTCCTTCTCTACGACGGCAAGCGGATCTGGGAGTGGACGCTGAAGCTGGTGCCGGCGGCGGCACGGCCGGGGGTGGCCGGGGCGGGGCCCCGCGCGTGGCGGACCCTGACGGCCTATGTGCGCGGCACGGTGATAGTGGCTCTGATCGACGCGATCTTCATCGGCCTCGGCATCTACTTCCTGAACGTCCCCATGGCCGTGCCCCTCGCCGTCTTCATCTTCCTCTTCGCGTTCATTCCGCTGGTGGGCGCGGTGATGTCGGGGGCGTTGGCGGTGGTGGTCGCGGTGGTGACGCAGGGTGTGTTCACCGCGCTGATGACGCTGCTCGTCGTGCTCGCGGTCCAGCAGATCGAGGGCCACATCCTCCAGCCGTTCATTCTGGGGCGGGCCGTGCGGGTGCATCCGCTGGCGGTGGTGCTGTCCGTCGCGGCGGGTGGGCTGGTCGCCGGGATCGGCGGGGCCGTGGTGGCGGTGCCGCTGGTGGCGGTCACCAACACGGTGGTGGGATACCTGCGTTCGTACTCCCTCGAGCCGGCACTGCGCCACGCGCCGGAGCCGCGGGGCGCCACCGCGGTGGATGTGGCCCCGGTGCGGCCCCCGTCTCCGTGACGATTCCGCCCACGAGGCGGGGGCTTCGCCCCGCATCCCCCGCCTGCCCGGATTCGTTTGGCTGCGGGCCCGGTGGGGGCTGGTCGCGCAGTTCCCCGCGCCCCTAAAAGCATGGGGCGCCGGGGCGGAGCCCCGTGCCCCAGGGGCGCGGGGAACTGCGCGCCAAGCCCCCACTCAGCCGCAGCCGAAGAACCCACCCGGGGGTCTGGGGGCGGAGCCCCGGGGTGAAGGCGAGGCCCCGCCCACCCGGGCAGGGTGAACGGGGCCTGAGAGAAGAGGCGGAGGTTACTCCGCGAGAACGGCTTCGGCGTCCAGCGTCGTGGCGACCGCCTGGATCACGGAAGCGATCTTGAACGCCTCCTGGATCGTCTCCCGGTCGACGCCCGCCTTGCGGAGCACCTGCTCATGGGAGTCAAGACACTGCCCGCAACCGTTGACCGCGGACACCGCCAGCGACCACAGCTCGAAGTCGACCTTCTCGACACCGGGGTTGCCGATGACGTTCATCCGCAGACCGGCCCGCAGGGTCCCGTACTCGGGGTCCGACAGCAGATGCCGCGTGCGGTAGAAGACGTTGTTCATCGCCATGATCGCGGCAGCCGACTTGGCGGCGGTGTACGCCTCCGGCGACAGCTGGGCCTTCGCCTCCGGCTCCAGCTCCCGCAGCACCCGCGGCGACCGCGCCGCGATCGCGCACGCCAGCACCGTCCCCCACAGCTGCTGCTGCGGAAGGTCCGAGTTGCCGATGACGGAGCCGAGGTTGAGACGCAGGTCCTTCGCGTAGTCCGGCAGGGCGGACTTCAGTTCGTCGAGGGACATGGAGGGTTACTCACCCGCCAGGAGCGCCACCGGGTCGAGGGTGTTCTCGCCCTTGGTCCAGTTGCACGGGCAGAGCTCGTCCGTCTGGAGCGCGTCGAGGACCCGGAGGACCTCCTTGGGGTTACGGCCGACGGAACCGGCGGTCACCATGGAGAACTGGATCTCGTTGTTCTGGTCGACGATGAACACCGCACGCTTGGCGAAGCCGTCCTCGCCCTCGATGCCGAGGTCACGCATGAGCTCGTGCTTCGAGTCGGCCATCATCGGGAAGGGCAGGTCACGCAGGTCGTCGTGGTCCTTGCGCCAGGCGTGGTGCACGAACTCGGAGTCGCCGGAGAAGCCGAGCACCTGAGCGTCACGGTCGGCGAACTCGTCGTTCAGCTTGCCGAAGGCCGCGATCTCGGTCGGGCACACAAAGGTGAAGTCCTTGGGCCATGCGAAGATCACCTTCCACTGACCCTCGTAGGTCTTGTGGTTGATCTGCTGGAACTCCTCGCCCTTCTCCAGCGAGACACAGGCGGTCAGATCGAACTCGGGGAACTTGTCACCGACAGTGAGCACGCGCTCTCCTTGCAGCGGGGAAAAGCCCTTTTTGGGGGCGTTTCCCGAGGGTTGGACGAAGCTGATGTTGGCACACGCTGCATTGATTACGGAAATAGCTACACTCGGTCGTGTTGATCGACTGCATCTATCAGTGACTATGAGTAAGAGGTACGGCCATGGCCAGCCCGATGGGCAACGCAAGCTCCAAGGGCTCCATGAGCGGCAAGGGAGCCATGAGCGGCAAAGGAGCCATGAGTTCCAAGGGGAACGGGCGCCGTCAGCCGAGCCTCGCCCAGCTGCGCGCCTTCGCCGCCGTGGCCGAGCACCTGCACTTCCGTGACGCGGCCGCCGCGATCGGCATGAGCCAGCCCGCGCTGTCGGGCGCGGTGTCCGTCCTGGAGGAGACGCTCGGCGTGACCCTCCTGGAGCGTACGACCCGCAAGGTGCTGCTCTCACCCGCCGGCGAGCGTCTCGCCGTACGCGCGAAGGCGGTACTGGACGAGGTCGGCGCGCTCATGGAGGAGGCGGAGGCGGTACGGGCGCCGTTCACCGGGGCCCTGCGCCTCGGCGTCATCCCCACCGTCGCGCCCTACCTCCTGCCCACCGTCCTCAACCTGGTCCACGACCGCTACCCGGACCTCGACCTCCAGGTCCACGAGGAGCAGACCGCCAACCTCCTCGACGGGCTGACCTCCGGCCGTCTCGACCTGCTGCTGCTCGCCGTCCCCCTCGGTGTGCCCGGCATGACCGAACTGCCGCTGTTCGACGAGGACTTCGTGCTCGTCACCCCGCTCGACCACGCGCTCGGCGGCCGGGAGGGAATCCCCCGCGAAGCCCTGCGCGAGCTCAATCTGCTCCTGCTCGACGAGGGGCACTGTCTGCGCGACCAGGCCCTCGACATCTGCCGCGAGGCGGGCCGGGAGGACGCGCCGGTCACCACCACGGCTGCGGGCCTGTCGACCCTGGTCCAGCTCGTCGCCGGCGGCCTCGGCTGCACCCTGCTGCCGCGCACCGCCGTCAAGGTCGAGACGACCCGCAGCAACCAGCTCCTCACCGGCTACTTCGCGGACCCGGCGCCGACCCGGCGGATCGCGCTGGCGATGCGCGCCGGGGCCGCGCGCGGCGGCGAGTACGAAGAACTGGCCGCAGCTCTCCGAGAAGCGCTGCGACCGCTGCCTGTACGGGTGTGGGACCGGGACGCCTGAGCCCCGGCCCACGGGCCCCGTCACTCGGTGCGCAGGCCGTCCGGCCGCATCAGGCGCAGCAGCGGTGGCAGGCTGAGTGCGGTCACCAGCAGGACGACTCCCGCGCCGATGCCGGTCATCGACAGCAGGCTCGGCCAGTCCACGCGCACCGAGACGCTCGTCATCTTCTGCAGGACCACGCCCAGGGTCACGCCGACCACGGAAGCGAGCAACAGACCCAGCGCGATCGGGATCGCGGTCTGCCAGAGCACCGACAGGCTCAGCGTGCGGCGTCGAGTGCCGAAGGCGACCAGGACGGAGAGCAGTTTCTTCCGCTCGCGCAGCTGTTCCAGCTGGGAGACCAGCAGGCTCGCGCCGATCAGGAACAGGACGCAGGCCGCGCCGACGGACAGGCCGGTGCGGATGGAGGTGTAGCGGTTGTCCTGCGCGGTCGACGCCCAGGTCCAGGCGTGGGCCAGCGGGCTGAGCTTTGCCGTGGTGTTGCGAACGACGTCGTAGACGTCCGGTGCCGACTGGTCGATCTGCAGGTAGGCGTTGCCCTCGATCGCCTGTGCGGCCCCGGCCGGCAGAGCGCTCGGGGTGAACAGGATGCCGCCGGTCAGACCGTTCGTCGCATCCGTGCGGACCCGGGCTGCCTTGATGTCCTGCGGCACGGTCCAGGCGGCCTGCCTGCCCCTGAAGCTCTCGGCGTAGGAGGGGTCGATGTAGAGGGTTCGGCCGGGCTTGGCGAGCTTCGGCGCGTCCAGGTCGCTGTCGGGGCCCTTGACGAGGAAGACGTCGCCGTCGCGGCACGTCGGCAGCGTGGACACCTCGCGCAGCGAAGCGCAGTTGCCGACGGTCACGGTCGTGGACGTGGTGGGGTCCCGCTTCTGGTCGCCCAGCGAACCGGAGCCGATCGCGGTGACCTGTCGTACGCCCTTGGTCCGCGCGAACTGCGCGCGGGCCTGGTCGAGCGGGACGTCGTACGGGAGGCGGATCTGCATCTGCGCCCGCTGGAGGTCGTTCGACGTGTCCTTGGTGTAGTCGCCCTCGACCCCGGCGAACAGCATTTGCAGGGCGATGGCGCCGGCCACCGCGACCGCGATGCCGTTGACCATGCGGGCCGCCGTTCCGCTGCTCAACTGGAGTCTGCGGATGGCGAGTTGCCAGGACACCGAGCCGGATCCGAGCCGGGCGACGACCGTTTCGACGATCCAGGGCAGCAGCGCCGTGACGCCGATCAGGAGCAGCAGGACACCGCCGATCACCAGGTACTGGTTGAAGTTTCCGCTGGTGTTGCCCTTGCCGATCATCGGGTAGAGCATCGCGAGTCCGCCGATCGGCAGCAGCAGCCGCCACCACAGCCGGCGCCGCGCGGGCTTGGCCGCACGGACCACTCCGAGCGGCTCGATGACGACCCCGCGCAGTGCGAGCAGGGTGACGAGGACCGCGGCCGCGGGCACCGCGACGGCGACCAGGGCGGCCAGTGCGGGCGTGGGGTTCAGATAGCTCGGGAACACGCTCTTGCCGAAGACCTCGACGGATCCCGCCAGTTGACGGGCCAGCAGGAAGAAGACGGTGCCGAAGACGAGCCCGAGGACGGAGCCCGAGAGTGCCTCGCCCGCGGCGATCCGCCGGGTCATCCGGCTGTCGGAGCCGACCAGGCGCAGTGCCGCGAGCCGCCGGTCGCGCCGCTCGCCGCCGAAGCGCACGGCCGCGGCGATGAAGACACCGACCGGCAGCAGCAGCACCACGAAGACGACGATGATCAGGAGGAGGAGTACCGGGTCCAGTTTGTCGGGCGGTCCGAGGGGCTCCCCGAAGTGGTCGATACGGGTCACTCTGGAGCCGTCGATCCTCGGGGCGAGGTTGTCGGCGCCCGCGTAGAAGCTGAGTTCGTTCGCGCCGACGAGACCGGGCTCCCCGATGGTGCCGATGGTGCGGTAGGGCAGCCGCTCGCGCAGCAGTTTCCCGCTGTCGGACTTCAGCAGGTCCGCCAGCGCGGGGGAGACCACCATCTCGCCCGGCGCCGGGATCTTCTTCACCCCTGGCGGCAGCGGCGCCCGGGCCCCCTCGGCCTGCACCTCGCGTCCGCGGATGTCCTTGTCGCGGTAGGTGTCGTCGACGGCCGCGACGAGAAGGGTCCGATCGGACGCCTTGGGTATGCCCACATCGGTGAACGTGATGTCCGTACGGGCCTTCTCGCGGTCGCTGCGGGCCTGGAGTGCACTCGGCAGCGCCGTGGTGAGCAGCAGCAGCGCGACGCCGAGCCCGACCCCGACGGCCGTGAGGACCGCGCGCATCCAGCCCTCGCGTCCGCCGGTGAAGGCGAACTTGGCGCCCATGGCCAGGTCTCTGGACCACTGCCGGACGCTGGGAGCGGCGCTCATACGACCCGCTCCATGTCGCGGGACTTTCCGTCGCGTACGACGATCTCGCGGTCCGAGTAGGCGGCCACCCGTGCCTCGTGCGTGACGAGGACGACGGCGGCGTTGGTCGAGCGGGCCGCCTCGGTGAGCAGATCCATCACGCGTTCGCCGTTGAAGGAGTCGAGTGCTCCGGTGGGCTCGTCCGCGAAGAGTACGCGCGGGCTGGTGACCAGTGCCCGGGCCACGGCGACCCGCTGTCCCTGGCCGCCGGATATCTCGCCCGGCCGCTTGCCCTTGAGGTCGTCGACCTCCAGCCGTTCCATCCAGGACAGGGCGGTTCGCTCGGCCTCCTTGCGCCCGGTGCCGTTGAGCCGCAGCGGGAGGGCGACGTTCTCGACGCTGGTCAGTTCGGGAACGAGCTGCCCGAACTGGAACACGAACCCGAACTCGCTGCGCCGCAGCGCGCTGCGCTGGGCGTCGTTCATGGTCGCCATCTCCTGGCCGTTGTAGACGATGGACCCGGAGTCCGGTGTCACGATGCCGGCCAGGCAGTGCAGGAGGGTCGACTTGCCGGAGCCGGAGGGGCCCATCACGGCGACGACCTCGCCCGGGTGGATGGAGAACTCGGCGCCGTCGAGGGCGCTGGTGGTGCCGTACGCCTTGCGCAGGTCGTGGGCCGTGAGCAGGGAGCCTGCGGGGGTCATCGGGTTACCGCCTCGGCGAGTTTTTCGAGGCGCGCGGCGGTGAGCTCCAGCCACCGCAGGTCGGCCTCCAGGTGGAAGAGGGCGTGGTCGCAGATCAGCTGGTCGGCGAGGTCGCCCTTGCGCTTGCGGTCCGTCAGGATGCGCATCATCCGCAGGTGCTCGGAGCGCTGTCTGTCGAGGATCTCGGACGCGTCCCGGTGTGTGAGCAGCGCGAGAACGACCTTCGTGTAGAGGGTCGACTGCAGATACGGCTCGGGCTTCTCCGGCGTCGCGAGCCACCGCTGTACGTCGGTGATCCCGGCGTCGGTGATCGCGTACCGCTTCCGCTCCGGGCCGCCGCCCGCCTCTATCCCGTCGACCTCGACGAGTCCGTGCTTGAGCAGTCGCGACATCGTCGA
The DNA here is from genome assembly GCA_001550305.1 of Streptomyces diastatochromogenes. GTDB lineage: Bacteria > Actinomycetota > Actinomycetes > Streptomycetales > Streptomycetaceae > Streptomyces > Streptomyces mirabilis_D. The sequence goes on along the minus strand of LRTP01000105.1, from coordinate 13,423 downwards.
GTAGACCTGGCCGTAGTGCAGCGGCCGGTCGTGACCGAACTTCTCGTCGAAGGCCCGCTTCAGGTCGTAACCGTGGCGGGGCCCGGACTCCAGGAGTCCTAGGAGGGTGTGACCGATGGACATGCCGAGCACTCTACACACGGCGTATACACCGCACGTATACACACCGCGAATAGATCATGGTGGGCCCCGTGTTCGTGCAGGTCACGCCGGATTGTCACGGTTCCGTCACCGCGATTCCCTCGCCCCCGCCGCCCCTACCCGTCCCACCCCTGGGGGCTCCGCCCCCAGCCCCCCGATCGTCCTGAACGGCCTCGTCCTCAAACGCCGGACGGGCTGAAGGAAGCGGACCGGGGTGGGCGGGGCCGGGTGGGGGGCATCGGCCTTCGGCCTTGTCCTCAAGCGCCGGAGGGGCTGTAAGAAGTGGACCGGGGTGGGCGGGGGCCGGGTGAGTGGGAGCGCCGGCCTTCGGCCTTGTCCTCAAACCCCGGAGGGGCTGAAAGAAGCGGGCCGGGGTGGGCGGGGGTCGGGTGAGCGGGAGCACCGGCCTTCGGCCTTGTCTTCCAATGCCGGAGGGCTTGCAGGGCGCGGGCTGGAATGGGTGGGGGGCGACCCTCGCCTTGTTCTCGATCGAGAGACGGCCCGAATGCCGCGCGCCGGGACGGGCAGGCCACCGGCCCCGTTCCAAATCATCGCGAGGACCGAGGCCTTTAGGGGCGCGAGGAACTGCGCGCCCGGCCCCCACTCACCCGCAGCCGAGGAGCCACCCCCGGCCCCTCAGGGGCGCGAGGAACTGCGCGACCAGCCCCCACCCACCCGCAGCCGAAATACGACCCCCGGCTTCTAAGGGCGCGGGGAACTGCGCGCCCGGCCCCCACTCACCCGCACCCGAGGAGCCACCCCCGGCCCCTCAGGGGCGCGAGGAACTGCGCGACCAGCCCCCACCCACCCGCAGCCGAAGTACGACCCCCGGCTTTCAGGGGCGCGGGGAACTGCGCGACCGGCCCCCGCTCACCCGCAGGCAGCGGACAGGCGGACGCGGCGGGGAGAGGAACCCGGCGGTGCCTACTCCTCCGCCGTGTCCGCAGCGTCCGTCGCGGACGCGGACGGTCGCCCCCGTCGAGGAATCGGCCCCGCCCCACCCGGCAACCGCCCCGCCTCCGCAAGCGCCCGCCGCAACAGATACTCGATCTGCGCGTTCGCCGAGCGCAGCTCATCCGCCGCCCACCGAGCCAGCGCTTCATGGACCAGCGGATCCAGCCGCAGCAGAACCTGCTTGCGCGGCTGTGGCTGCGGCTGTGGCCGACGCTCGGGGACCGACCCCCCGGAGGGATCCGTCACTGGTAGAGGGACCCCGTGTTCAGGACGGGCTGCGGAGCCCGGTCACCGCACAACACCACCAACAGGTTCGACACCATCGCCGCCTTCCGCTCGGGGTCCAGCTCCACGATGTCCCGTTCGGCGATCCGGGCGAGCGCGGCCTCGACCATCCCGACCGCCCCGTCCACGATCTCCCGCCGCGCCGCGACCACCGCCCCGGCCTGCTGGCGCTGGAGCATCGCGGAGGCGATCTCGGGAGCGTACGCGAGATGCGTGAAGCGCGACTCGATGATCGAGACCCCGGCCGCCTCCACACGCGCGTGCAGTTCGACGGCGAGCTTCTCGGTGATCTCCTCGGCGTTGCCGCGCAGCGACAGACCGTCCGCCTCGTGGGCGTCGTAGGGGTACTCGATCGCGATGTGCCGTACGGCCGCCTCGGTCTGGGTGGCGACGAACTCCAGGAAGTCGTCGACCTCGAAGGTGGCCTGCGCGGTGTCCTCGACCCTCCAGACCACGACCGCGGCGAGCTCTATCGGGTTGCCGTAGGCGTCGTTGACCTTGAGGACGGCGGTCTCGTGGTTGCGTACCCGGGTCGAGATCCTGGTGCGGGAGGTGAAGGGGTTCACCCAGCGCAGCCCGTCCTGGCGGATCGTCCCCCGGTACCGCCCGAAGAGCTGGACGACCCGCGCCTCACCGGGCGCCACCGTGTTCAGCCCGCACATCGCGATGAACGCGGCGAGGCCGATCAGGATGCCGGGGACGATCAGCGCGGCCTTCGCCCCGCCGGCGTCGACCGTCGTGGCGGCCGCGATCAGGCCGGCGCCGAGCAGCAGCCCGACCAGCCCGAACAGCAGTGCGAGCCCGCCGCCGATGCTGTGCGCGGCGAACTCCCGTACCCGCGGATCAGGCATCCGCGGCACGTCCGCGGGAGCGGAGGAGTCGGTGGGAGTGGAGCCGTGGGGAGTGGAGTCGTGTTCCGGCATGGGTGCCCCCGTTTTCGTACGGCGGAAGCCCGTATGACTCCCGCCCGTCCATGGCCGTCGAGGCCTATCTAAGTGATATCACTTTACCCGCCATGGCAACCTTCCACCCCTCTCGCACGTCGGTTGAGATGGGGCGGATGCGATGTCCTGAGTGGTACGTGCTGATTGTCACGTCCGCAAAAGACCGGATCGGCAGCCCTTTGTCATAGCGCGTGGTGTTAGTTTGCTGAGCCGACCTCAGCGGCGAACCTGTGTGACGCGCGAACACGAACGCGACACCCGAGCGCGTGAGTGAACGCGGCAGGACACGCGTACAAGAGAGCGCGACACGAGAGCGAGCGGAGCGGACGCAGCCATGGGACGAGCGGAAGAGAGACGAGCGCGGCAGCACGGTGGCCGCCGCGCGGCGGCCATGCCCTCGTCCGGAGGAAAGCCCCGCCGCACCGGCATACGCCGGTTCGTGAACTGGAAGACGATCCTCGGCACCTTCCTGGGCTTCTGTCTGCTCGGCATGGGTGCCTTCGTCGTGCTCTACATGGTGGTGTCCATACCCCAGGGCAACGCGGCCGCCACGCAGCAGAGCAACATCTACAAATACAGCGACGGCAGCACGCTCGCCCGAACCGGCAAGGTCAACCGCGAGATCGTCGGCCTGGACAAGGTGCCCAAGGACGTCCAGAAGACCTTCGTCGCCGCGGAGAACAAGTCCTTCTACAAGGACGCCGGCGTCGACCTCAAGGGCACGGCCCGAGGTCTGATCAACACCCTGTCCGGCAAGGGCAAGCAGGGTGGTTCGACGATCACCCAGCAGTACGTCAAGAACTACTACCTCACCCAGGACCAGACCGTCACGCGCAAGCTGAAGGAACTGGTCATCTCGCTGAAGCTGGACCGTCAGCAGTCCAAGGACGACATCCTTGCGGGCTACATCAACACCAGCTACTACGGCCGCAACTCCTACGGCATCCAGGCGGCGGCCCAGGCGTACTACGGCAAGGACGCGAGCGCGCTCACGGTCGAGCAGGGCGCGTACCTCGCCTCGCTGCTCCAGGCCCCGAGTCAGTACGACTGGGGTGCCGCCACGCCCACCGGCAAGCGGCTGGTCACGGCGCGCTGGAACTACACCCTCGACAACATGGTCGAGGAGGGCTGGCTGTCCGCCGCCAAGCGCGCGACCTTGAAGTTCCCGGTCCCGCAGGACCCCAAGGGCGTGCCCGGCATGGAGGGCCAGACCGGCTATCTGGTGGACGCGGCCAACAGCGCGCTGGCCAACCGGCTCGTGACCCAGGGCGCCGCCGCCAACTACGACGACGCCAAGGCGCTGGTCGACGCCGGCGGCTGGACGATCACGCTCAACATCGACAAGAAGAAGCAGACGCAGCTGGAAGTCGCCGTCAAGACGAAGCTCACCGGCAAGCTGGACGCCAAGCAGCGCAAGGTCGACGGTGACGTCGAGGCCGGTGCCGCGTCCGTCGATCCCAAGACCGGCAAGGTCGTGGCGATGTACGGCGGCGAGGACTACTTCAAGCACTACGTGAACAACGCGACCCGCCGCGACTACCAGCCCGCCTCCACCTTCAAGCCGCTGATCTTCGCAGCGGCCCTGGACGAGCGGGCCAAGACGCAGGACGGCCAGGACATCACGGCGGACACGGTCTACGACGGCACCAGCGGTCGCTCCGTCAAGGGCAGCAGCATCGGCTTCGCGCCGCCCAACGAGGACAACCAGGACTACGGCGACGTCACCGTCCAGACCGCGATGAACAAGTCCATCAACTCCGTCTTCGCGCAGATGGGCGTCGACGTCGGCATGGACGAGGTCCTCAAGGTCGCCGGCAAGCTCGGCATGGACACCAAGGGCATGCAGGCGGTGCCCGCGCAGACCCTCGGCACCATGGGCGCGAGCCCGCTGGAGATGGCGGGCATCTACGCGACCCTCGACAACCACGGTCGCAAGGTCACCCCGGCCGTCGTCGCCTCGGCCGAGCACAAGGACAGCCGGGTCGACTTCCCGAACCCGATCGGCGACCAGGTCATCAGCCCCCAGGCGGCCGACACGGTCACCTCGGTGCTCACCGGCGTGGTCAACGACGGTACGGCCCAGGTGTCGGTGGCCCAGGCGGTCGACCGCAACGGCCAGCAGGTCGCGGGCAAGACGGGTACGTCCGACAACAACAAGTCGGCCTGGTTCACGGGGTACACGCCGAACCTGGTCACCTCGGTCGGTCTGTTCGGAGAGGTCCCCAAGGACCGCAAGGACAGCGGTGGCAACGTGGTCAAGCAGGGGACGCAGGTCTCCCTGAAGGGCGCCGCGGGCGGCGGCCGTGTCAACGGCGGCGGCTTCCCGGCCCAGATATGGGCGGCGTACACCTTCAACGCGATGGGCGGTGTGAGCACGTTCGAGCTGGACACCACCCAGGGCGCGGCGATGGAGCCCACCACCCCGCCGACGATCAGCGAATCGCCGACCGAGACGCCGTCGCAGACCCCGACCACCGAGCCTCCGACCACCCCGGCGACGACACCCCCGACCACTCCGGCGGGGACCCCGACGTCCGAGCCTCCGACCACCCCGGCGACGACACCCCCGACCACTCCGGCGGGGACCCCGACCGACCAGATCACACCGCAGGACCCGTTCAACCCGAACAACCAGCAGTAACCGTCGAAAAGGCCCACCAGGGCCTGAGGAGAAGGGCGTCCGGTGACCCACCGGGCGCCCTTCTCGTGTCACTCGGACCGAAACTCACGGTCGAGATGATCGCGTATATCTGGCGGATTCCCTTGATGGGGCGATTTATTGCCGGTTGATTATCGGCCACAAAGGCCGGAACTTTAAAGTTCTATGAGAAATTCGTTGACTCGGGTTGGGTGTCTGGACCATTCTCCCGTCAACGGGGAGGGGATCTTGGCGACACCTTGCGCTGCGCGCTGACCGGCTGACTGCGCTCAATTCCTGTCTTGTCTGAATCCGCGAACTCCGAACTCTCTGTGCGGCCCATCAGGCATGCCCGGATTGTGGTCAAGGTGCCCTTTCTTTTTCAGGGCTCTCGTAGTGCGGGAGCCATGTGAGAAGGGGATGTTGTGAGACTCTGCAGACGAATGCGGGCACGGCTGGCCGCGTTGGCGGCCGGTGCGTTACTCGCCGGACTTACGCAGCCCGTGGCCTGGGCCGATCCACCGGCACCGACGTCCTCCGCCACGAAGGCGGCGACCGAGGCTCGGCGTGACGCGGTGCCGTCGGCCGAGCGGGCCGCGGTGCTGGGCAAGGGGTGGCAGGCGTCCGGCGACGTGGCGTGGACGACCTCGGGGGACGCGGACGGCTTCCATCTCCTGACCGCCAGGAAGAAGGACGGATACGGCTGGCGCACCATCGCGTCGCTTTCCGAGCCGGGATTCGACGCCGACGCCTGGATCGGCAACACCTGCGTCACCGGTTCGGGTAAGCGGGCGGTTGTGGTCTATGCGCCGCGTACCTTCACCAACAAGCCCCAGCTGATGGCTCGGGGCGGGTTCACCGCGGTGGTCGATCTGGCTTCCGGCCGGGTGACGAAGCTGGACCTCAAGGCGTCGCTGTCCTACTACGACCCGGGCTGTGGACCTGGTGAGACAGTGATCCTGACCCAGTCCGGTGGTGAGGACCGGCCCGGCACCCGGCTGTTCCGGCTGGACGCCTCAACAGGCGGGATCGGCAAGCCGATCCCGGTCAAGGGGCAGGTCACCTCGGCCGTCCCGGCCATCGACGGTTCCATAGCCGCGGCCTCCGGCGCGGAGGTCATCAAGGTCGACTCCAGAGGCGGGCGCACGGCTCTCGCCCGTACCGACGGTGTGCCCTACGGCCTGACGCCCGACGGCGACGGGGGGATCACCTTCCTCGACAAGCACGGTGCCACGTCCCAGGTGAAGCGCATCACGGCCGGTGCCGTCGCGCACCCCGACGCACGCACCACGCGGGCGACCGTGCTGGCCCGGGGCCTCGCCACCGAGACCGGACTGACCCGCAGCGCCGGCACCGTGTATGTGACCGGCACGACCAGGCCGACGGCCGCCCGAACGCCGACCACGGTGAAGAGGCTCGCGTCGACGCCGACGGACGTCACCGTCTCCACACGTGGCGAGGCCGTCCTGACCCACACGGCCTGGGCCGACGGCAAGGGCACCCTGCTGCAGCCCGGCGAGGCCACCAAGGCCCGTACGGTGAAGATGTCCCTGACCACCCGCGCCACCGGACGCAAGGCCTCCTTCACCGTCGATCCGGCGCACCGGGTGTCGGCCTACGCGAGCCAGGGCCGTGACGCGTCCCCGGGGCTGCTGTCCGGTTCCGGAGGTACCGCCAAGGCGTCGGTGACCACGACGGCCGCGGGTGACCCGAGCGACCCGGTGGAGGCGGAGCGCACCTGCTCCGTACCGCGCAACGATGTGCGCAACCAGGCCATGCAGCCCAAGCCGCGCCAGGTGGAGTGGGCGGTCGACATGGCGGTCAAGGGCTTGCTGAACACGCACATCTCGCGCCCCGCGAACTGGAAGAACCTGGGCATGCCCGCGTACATGCCGCAGTCGCTCTTCCTGAACCCGGTGCTCGACGGGGGCGGCCGCGCCATGGCGCAGGTCATGCTCGGCGTGACCACTCAGGAATCGAACATGTGGCAGGCCGGCCGGGAGGCCGTGCCCGGGGTCACCGCCAGCCCGCTGATCGGCAACTACTACGGCATCAACCTCTACGACGGCGACCCCAGCAACGACTGGGACGTCGACTTCGCCAAGGCGGACTGCGGTTACGGCATCACGCAGATCACCGACCACATGCGGATGGCCGGCCGCGAGGACGGCCACGGCGGTGCGGCCTGGGACTACCAGAAGCAGCGGGCCGCCGCGCTGGACTACACCGCCAATATCGCCGCGGGCCTGCAGACCCTCGTCTCCAAGTGGAACGAGACCCGCGCCGCCGGCATGATCGCCAACCACGGCACCAGCGGCCGGCCGGAGAACTGGTACTTCGCCCTGTGGGCGTACAACTCCGGCTTCCATCCCAACGCCGGTGACGGCTCGCCGTGGGGTCTGGGCTGGGCCAACAACCCCGCCAATCCCGAATGGGACGCCGGACGGCTGCCGTTCATGGAGAACGCGGCCGGCGGCGAGGACGCCAGCGCCGCGGCCCGCCCGCAGAACTGGCCCTACCAGGAGAAGGTTCTCGGCTTCGCCGCCCACCCGCCCTCCTTCCTGGAATCGCCCGGCACGCTGGTCCCCGCGTTCCGCCCCGCCACCTGGAACGGCACCAGCTCGGCCGTCACGGTCAAGGGCAGCGCGCTCTACAACCGGGCCCACCTCAAGGCGCCCGAGGACGCCTTCTGCGACTCCTCCAACAGCTGCGACCCGAGCCGGATCTCCGACGGCGCCTCCAACGACAGCGCGAGCAGCGGTCCCTGCGGCCGTGACGACGTCAAGTGCTGGTGGAACAAGCCGGTGACGTGGAAGACCGACTGCGTCGACACCTGCGGATACGAGTTCGTCCGCTTCGGTGACACCGCGCCGGAAGAGCCCGACGGCACGGCGTATCCGCCGAGCTGCGGCACCGGCGGACTCCCGGGCGGGGCTCTCATCGTCGACGACGTCCCGGCCGACACCCCCGTCGTCCGAGCGGGCTGCAGCAACTCCTGGACGAACTCCGGCACCTTCAGCTTCAGCTTCGGCAACAACTCGGTCGAGACCGTCTACCCGGCCAAGGTCGACCTCCACCAACTGGGCGCGGGCTTCGGCGGTCACTTCTGGTTCGGTCACACGCGCGCGGACGACGCCAAGGGCCAGCGGCTGAAGATCACCGGTGACTGGAAGCTCAACAGGGAGCTCGACAAGGACGCCAGGGTCTGGGTGCACCTTCCCGACCACGGTGCGCAGACCAAGCTCGCCAAGTACCAGATCAAGACCCGCAACGGCTGGCGCACCAGGACCGTCTCCCAGCCGGGTGACAGCAACCGGTGGGTGAAGCTCGGGATCTTCCGGACCAAGGGCATCGTGCCCGAGGTCAAGCTGAACACGATCACGTCCGACGGCACGGGGGACGAGGACATCGCCTTCGACGCCGTGGCGTTCGAGCCCGGGGACTGGGACTTCGTACCCGATATCGTCATCCCGGAGGGCGACCCCGACGCGCCCGACCCGGTGTGGGAGGACACGGACCGGCAGAAGCAGCCGAATCCCGAGGGCACGACGCTGGCGGCGAACAAGGAGCGCTGCGTCGCCACGGACCACGAGGGCACACGCCAGTGCGTGAAGCTCGACTACGACATCAAGAAGTACGGCGCCCGGAAGTGGCAGCAGTCCAAGAGCTCCAGGAGTGGCGTCGCCGCGGCCGCCGCCCCGCTGGTGTCGTGGTGCGACGACCCCACCGTCTCCGGCTACACCATCACGCGCCGCGAAGGCTGCAACAAGCTGGCCGTCGTGATCAGGTGGGACCACAACGGCGAGACGGTGGGGACGGCCGTCTTCGCGGTTCGCGAGGAGATCCTGCTGGAGAACAAGGCCGTGTTCCGCGAGCGGATGTTCATGAGCCCGCTGTCCCTCGACGCCTCGTTGGGCACCGTGTCCCTGGACTACTGGGACGCGATCTGCACACCGGACTGCGACGAGGCCTACCAGGGCACCTGGGACGGTCTCACCGTGTGGGAACCCGTCGTGGACACGCACTGGGCGTCGGCGACCAGGACGTTCACCTGGAACAACGCTGTGTCCGGTACGTCCCAGAAGTTCGACCGGGGTACGTTCCTCAACTTCAAGGCGGCTGCCCCCGAGGCGGCCGGAGCGGCCGCGACCATCAAGCCGTCCTGGACTTTCTGGGGAGAGGTCGAATGTGACAACAGCGTCGCCGTGACCAATTCGACCGGCTGCGTCTTCGCCAAGAACACACCGACGTGGCAGACCAACACCAAGCGCTATCCGGCCGCTGCCGCCTACTACTGGGTGCTGCGGGAGAAACTTGCGGACCATCCGGGCAGCAAGAAGTACAACAAACCGATGCACCGCATGACGGACAAGGTCCAGCAGGAACACAACCGCAACACGATTTGCAACAAAACCGGCGCCGGCAAGTGGACGGCACACCCGGACGCCACCGGGGACACCCAGGGAGTGCAGTGCGACGAGTTCCCCTTCGCCGCCACCCTGGAGAGCGGAGGAATACCGACACCGGTCGTCAACGGAGGGATCTGCGCGCAGCTCTTCGCGCAGAAGCAGGACGACGGCACCTGGCGCCTCTTCGACGACGACGGGTACGACCCGCCCACGTGGAAGGAGATCTGCGGGCGTGCTTCCATGCCGGGCAAGCAGAACGGAGACGCGGGAAGAGGGCCGGGACTGTCGGGCTTCTTCACGAAGGCACGGGTGCAGAACGGCGGGGCGTTCTACATGGAGGTTCCGCAGATGGAGGGATGCAATCCCGATGACGTCTGCGTCATCCGTCCCTGAACCACCGCCCTTCCAGGGCGACGGACGTGGGGGGCCGCCGGTACGGCCGGTCCCCCACGGTGGGCCGTCCGGCGTCACGTCCAGACGACGCTGCTCGTACCGTCCGACTCGCGGACCGTCTCGGGACGGATCTCCCTGCCGATCGCCGTGACGACGGGCCGTCCGGTCTCCAGGGATTCGAGTGTCTCCTGGAACATCTCGGACAGGCTCTTCCAGCGCACGACCCCCCACAGTTCCAGATCCTGGTCGATCTCCAGGACGGCGCCGTACGTCGGCCCCTCGCGATGGTCCACGATCAGCTGCGTGCCGACGTGCGTACTGCTGATGGGCACCCATTTCACATGAGCCGTCCGGCCCACGACGAAGTCCGCGTTGTCGTCCTCCTGGCTCCACGCCACGTCCTGCTCCATGTCCCGCTGGCCGAGCATCATGCGCTCGGCGTCGACCGGATAGTGGCCGCCCGGAATGAAGCCGCCGGGGCCGCTGTGCCGGAAGTGGGTCGACACGCCGTTGTGATGCTCCAGCCACGTCCGGATCTCCGGGACGAGCGAGAACCTGTTCTCGGTGATCGCATCGATCTCCGACGCCGTCGCGGGCGGGTTCAACGTGCCGAAATCATCCGGCACGTTGACTTCCAGCCACCGGTCGAGACGGTTCAGTACGTCTTGAAGCTGCACGGTTCGTCCTCACGTCTGGATGCTGCCTCCCCTACGACACCACAAGCGCGTGGCGCCCGAGGTGGAGTCGGTTCGATTCCACCTCGGGCGCCACGCGCCACGCGCCGGGCGTCCCGGTGTTCAGCCTCCGTTGACGTCGTGGGCGATCCGGTCGCCCAGTTCCTTGTCGATGTTGCGCCAGTACTGCAGGGCGCGGTCCAGGACCGGGCGGGAGACGTCGGCCTTCAGGTGGCCGGTGACGTTCGAGACCAGGCGGTCGCGGGCCGCGTCGTCGAGGACCTGGCGGACCATCGTGCCCGGCTGGCCCCAGTCGTCGTCCTCGCGGTGCAGCTTGTACGCCTCGCGCACCAGCTCGCCCGTGGCCTCCCAGCTCGCCGGGTCGCCGAAGCGGGAGAAGTCGGCCGCGGGGCCGCCGTAGGAGTTGGGCGCGTACGGGCGGGCCGCGAGCGACGGCTCGTAGCGCATCGGGCCGTCCTTGGCGTACGAGTTCGCCGGGGCGTGCGGGCGGTTCGGCGGCAGCTGGGCGTAGTTCGGGCCGATCCGGTAACGGTGTGTGTCCGGATAGGAGAACAGTCGGCCGAGCAGCATCTTGTCCGGCGAGGGGCCGATGCCCGGCACCAGGTTGGACGGCTCGAAGGCGGCCTGCTCGATGTGGATGAAGTAGTCCTCGGGGTTCCTGTCGAGGGTCATCCGGCCGACGTCGATCAGCGGATAGTCCCCGTGCGGCCAGATCTTGGTCAGGTCGAAGGGGTTGAAGCGGTAGTCCGCCGCGTCCTCGAACGGCATGATCTGGACCTTCAGGCTCCAGCTGGGCGCGTTCCCGGACTCGATCGCCTTGTAGAGGTCCATGCGGTGCAGGTCCGGGTCTGTACCGGCCAGCTCGTCGGCCTCCGCCTGGGTGAGGAAGTCGATGCCCTGGTCGGTCTTGAAGTGGTACTTCACCCAGAACCGCTCACCGGCGCCGTTGATCCACATGTAGGTGTGGGAGCCGTAGCCGTTCATGTTGCGGTAGGTCTTCGGGATGCCCCGGTCGCCCATCAGATAGGTGACCTGGTGCGCCGACTCGGGCGAGAGCGTCCAGAAGTCCCACTGCATGTCGTTGTCCCGCAGCCCGTTGTCGGGGCGCCGCTTCTGCGAGCGGATGAAGTCCTGGAACTTGATCGTGTCGCGCACGAAGAAGATCGGGGTGTTGTTGCCCACCAGGTCGTAATTGCCCTGCTCGGTGTAGAACTTGAGCGCGAAGCCGCGCGGGTCGCGCCAGGTGTCGGGGGAGCCCTGCTCGCCGGCCACGGTGGAGAAACGGGCCAGCATCTCGGTGCGTTTGCCCGGCTGGAAAAGGTCGGCCTTGGTGAACTGACTGACATCATTCGTTACTTCGAAGAACCCGTATGCGCCACTGCCCTTGGCGTGCACCACCCGCTCGGGGACCCGCTCCCGGTTGAACTGGGCCATCTTCTCGATGAGGTAGTGGTCCTGGAGCAGGATCGGGCCGTCGGGACCGACGGTCAGCGAGTGTTCGTCGCTCTCCACCGGAATGCCGGCGTTGTTCGTGGTGTACGGAGCCTTCTGGGGTGCCTGCGTCACGAGCGTCCTCCCGTCAAGAAGAGAGTCTTCAGATCGCTTCGCTCACCTCAGCAGTCAACTCTGCCGACAGGAGGTCGGCAACCGGGCCACCGTGGGGCGAGGCGGATCGCGTACCCCTCGGCCCCCGGTCCATTCAGCCCCGGCTCAGTTCGAACCAGACCACCTTTCCGGTGCTCAGACGTGTGGCGCCCCACCGTCTGGCCAGTTTGTTGACCAGATACAGGCCACGCCCGCCCTCGTCCGTGGCGCGCGCCTGCCGCAGCCTGGGCAGCTGCGGCACGTCGTCGCCCACCTCGCAGCGCAGCACGTCCGTGCGCAGCAGCCGGAGGGTGACCGGGCGTGACGCATAGCGCACGGCGTTGGTGACGACCTCGCTGACCAGCAGCTCCACGGAGTCGCTCATGTCCTCCATGCCCCAGCGGGCCAGCGCCCGGCGGGCCAGGCGCCGGGCCCGCCCGGGAGCCGCGTCCTCCGGCTCCAGGTGCCAGTACGCCACATCGCTCGGCGCGATCCCGTCGAAGCGGGCGGCGAGCAGCGCGATGTCGTCGTCCCGGTCGCCCGGACCGAGCATGTCCAGCACCTCGTCGCAGAGCGCTTCCAGCGGCGGCGGATGGTCCGGGCCGGTGAGCTGCGCGGTGGCGGCGAGCTTCTCGCGCAGCTGCTCTATGCCGGTCCACACGTCCCTGAGGCGCGACTCGACCAAGCCGTCCGTGTACAGCAGGAGCGTCGCCCCGGCGGGCGCGTCCAGCTCGACCGCCTCGAAATCCACTCCTCCTACGCCGATGGGGGCGCCCGGCGGCACCCGCAGTACCTCGGCCCGGCCGCCCAGGTGCAGCAGCACCGGCGGCGGATGGCCCGCGTTGGCGATGGTGATCCGGTGCGCGACCGGGTCGTAGACGGCGTACAGGCAGGTCGCCATGCGGTCGGTGCCCAGGCGCTGGGCCTGCTCGTCCAGGTGGTGCAGCACCTCCTGCGGGGGCAGGTCGAGCCCCGCGAGGGTCTGCGCGGTGGTGCGCAGCTGGCCCATGATCGCGGCGGAAGTCATCGAGTGGCCCATGACGTCACCGACGACGAGGGCGACACGGCTGCCCGGCAGCGGGATCGCGTCGTACCAGTCGCCACCGACCCGGGCGGTCTCCGCGGCCGGCAGATAGCGCGAGGCCAGCCGCACTCCGGTGGGGCGCGGCAGCGTCTCGGGCAGCATGGTGCGCTGCAGCTCGTCGGCGATGTACGCCTCGCGGCCGTAGAGCACCGCCTTGTCGATGCCGAGCGCGCTGTGCGTGGCGAGCTGGGCCGCGACCAGCAGATCGTCGGTCTCGAACGCCATGCGCTCGGGGCGGCGCACGAAGAGCGCCGCGCCGATCACCCGGCGCCGCCCGCGCAGCGGGGCGAGGATCG
>LRTP01001048.1 GCA_001550305.1 Streptomyces diastatochromogenes | reverse complement strand
CAGCCCGCCTCGGCGGCGGAGACCGGCGCTCCGGACGCTCCGGGGGCGTGCCCGTGAGCCTCAGGAGCCCCGGAGCCCATCGACGCGTACGCCGGTGTCTGCTCCGGTGCGCCGGGGGCGCTCGGAGGCACCGCCGGGAGCTGGGCGGTCGGCGCGCCCCCTTCGGGCGCAGCGCTCTGCGCGGAAGCAGCGGGAGTTTCCACCGGCACAGGAGGTGCGGACGGGGCCGGGGGTACTGCAGTGCCCTCGTTCTCGGTGCTCACAGCTCTTCTCCTCGGTCCACGGCTGTTGTTCTCGGTCGCACTCGGTCACGCTCACTCACGCTTGTCGGACGGTCCGGCGCGATGCAGCTGTGCTGGTGTGCATGTGCTTTTTGTACGCCGTCAGCTTTTCCCACGGGACGTCAGAGCACCATAAGCGGTGGCTGTGGGTCCAGGACCATCCTTTATATCGGGCTTTTTATACTAAAAAGAAACATTTCTGGCGTCTCGGCCTCCACGTCGGCCCTGCGACGGTGGCACCATGACGCGGTGACCCACGCACGACAGCACCCGATTCAGGTGGTCGCCCACCGCGGGGCCTCCGAAGAGGCTCCCGAGCACACCCTGGCCGCGTACAAGAAGGCGATCGAGGACGGTGCGGACGCCCTCGAGTGCGATGTACGGCTGACCGCGGACGGACATCTCGTCTGTGTACACGACCGCCGCGTCAACCGTACGTCCAACGGCCGCGGAGCCGTCTCCGCCCTGGAGCTCGCCGAGCTCGCCGCCCTGGACTTCGGCTCCTGGAAGAACCGCGACGAGTCCCCCGACTGGGAGTACGGCCCCGGGGACCCGCAGGACACCTCCGTCCTCACCCTGGAGCGACTGCTGGAACTCGTCGCCGACGCGGGCCGCCGCGTGGAGCTGGCCATCGAGACCAAGCACCCCACGCGTTGGGCGGGCCAGGTCGAGGACCGGCTGTTGCTCCTCCTGAAGCGCTTCGGCCTGGACGCCCCGGCGAGCGCCGCCACCTCTCCGGTGCGCGTCATGAGCTTCTCGGCGCGCTCCCTGCACCGCGTCCGGTCCGCGTCCCCGACGCTGCCGACGGTCTATCTTCTGCAGTTCATCTCGCCCCGGCTGCGCGACGGACGACTGCCGGCCGGTGTCCGGATCGCAGGCCCTTCGATGCGGATCGTGCGCAGCCACCCCGGATACATCGAACGGCTGAAAAGAGCCGGTCATCAGGTCCACGTCTGGACGGTGAACGAACCCGAGGACGTCGATCTCTGCGTTGAACTGGGCATCGACGCCATCATCACCAACCGCCCACGCGCGGTGCTGCACCAACTCGGCCGCTGACCTCGCGGCTCGTCGTCCGGAAACCACCGCTCGAGGTGCCGACGACAGCCGTCGAACCACCTCAACCACCGCCGAAATCCAGCCACTCGGTTACAGGGAGTGCACCGGCGCGTTCGTTCCGTGTTCGATCGTTACGAGTGCGTCAGCAGACGTGGATTGGCCGGTTTCCGGTCCAGTCCGGAGGGGCATCCACACCGTGGCGTGGGGCAAAGGAGGTCTCGGGGGTGGCGTTGGTGGTGGCACAGGAGGTGCCCACGTCGTCGAGCATGGCCGTTCCCCATGGCCCTGCGGGCGTGGGGAAAGCAAGACATCGGATGCGCGATCAACTGCGCACCGGTGGAGTGACGGAATCGGTCATCGACGACGCCGTACTGATCCTTTCCGAACTTTTGAGCAATGCGTGCCGGCACGGCAGGCCCCTCGGCGACGCCCTCGCCGGGGACGGCGACGTGCGGGCCGCGTGGCGCGTCGACGCGTCCGGGAGGCTCACCGTCGAGGTGACGGACGGCGGTGGTCCAACCCGCCCGGTTCCCGCCACACCCTCGGTCACCGCACACGGCGGCCGCGGGCTGAACATCATCACGGCGCTGGCCAAGGACTGGGGCGTACGGGACGACACCCGCGGAGAGGTCACCGTGTGGGTCGTCGTCCAGGACGACGTGACGGACACGACCGCCGCGCGTCGGCGTGACGACTTCGCTACGCGCGTCGCGTCACCGGGCGTGACGGGACTGCCCGGGCTGGACTTCACGGACGCCTTCGACGACTTGGACTGACCAGGGCAGGACAGGACGGGGCCGGGCGGGGCCGGGCGGGACGCGACGGAGCGGGGCGGAAACCGCGGGCGGAAGCCCCGGACGGAAGGTCCGGTTCCGTGACGACTCGGTGCGTTGTCCACAGGGTCCCGTCGGCTGACGTACGAGCGGCTAGGCTCGCGCCAGTACGAGACGAGCCGTGATCGGGAGACACCCACGATGGCCAAGAAGCGACCCCAGACGAAGGCCAAGCAGCCTCAGCTCAAGGACGGGGAGATCCCGGTAGTCGGCGCTCGCGAGCCCTGCCCCTGCGGCAGCGGCCGCCGCTACAAGGCCTGCCACGGCCGGGCGGCCGCACACGCGGTGACGGAGCTGGTCCAGCGCCCCTTCGAGGGCCTGCCGAGCGAGGGCGACTGGGTCGCGCTGCGCGAGCTGGTGCCCGCCGCCACGGTCGAGCTGAAGCTCAAGGAGAGCCTGCCCGAGGGAGTTCCCTCGGTGACGCTCGCCACCGTCCTGCCGATGGCCTGGCCCGCGCTGCGCCGCGACGACGGCTCGGTCCTGATCGGCCTGCAGAACGACACGGCGTCCGGCGACATCAGCCGCGACCTCGCCGACACCCTCCAGCGCGCGCTCACGGCCCAGCCCGGCACCCCGATCCAGGGCCGCCGCGCCCCGGCCGACGGCCCGCGACTGCAGGAACTGCTCGACCCCGAAGGCGCGTTCGAGCCAGTTGTGCACTCGGGCTTCGAGTTCTGGGTCCCGGACGCGGAGCACTCGACGCCGGAGGTCACCGCCTCCCTGGAGCGGGCCAACGCGGCGGCGATCCCGACCGTGAAGCTCTCCGGCGTGGACGCGGCGTACTGGTGCGAGACCCCCGACAAGAACCACCTGCGCTGGGTGATGCCGTACCCCGAGGAGCAGCTTCTGGACGCGCTCGCGCGGCTGCACGCGGCCGGTCGCTCGAGCCTCGGCGAGGGTACGCGGCTGGTCGGTTCCTTCCGTGCGCACGGGCTCACGGTGCCGGTCTGGGACCTGCCGACGGGCTTCACGGCCGACGATGTGGAAAAGCCGGCGGCCGAGTTCGCCGAGCGCCTCGCGACCGCCCTGGCCTCGGACGTACCGCTCACCCCTGACGAGCGGCGGGCACGCGGCGGCCTCACGAACCGACAGGTCACGCTCAGCTGACACACAGCTGGGGCACTGACCGACCGGTCAGCTGGTGGGCGCTGCACGGAGTGGGTGACTCCTGTCACAACTCCCGGCGGTGACAGGTAAATCCGTGTCCGAATAGCCGAGATCGAATTTGCGAACCGCCGATCTCTTGTTACCGTTCGAGTAGCCCGGTTGCTGGTGCATCCCCCGTCGCCAGCAACCGGGTCTTTCCATGTACGGATTTTCCTGCGGCGTCAACCGCCTTGCTACGGGGCCGAGTTGCTCCCCGAGGCGCTCTCCGCCTCGCTTCCCGACCGCAGCAGCATCGGCCCGCTCCCGGCGCTTCTCCCGAACTCGGCGACCGCCGTGTACGCCCCCACACCCCCCGCCGTACGCCCTCTGGGCGTCTCGCACACCCCCGGGTCGTCCTCGGCGCCCACCGCGCAGTTCATCTCCACGGTGCGGCCACCGGGGCCCATGAGGCTCAGTGTGGAGCTCAGCTCGTCACCGGTCGCGTTGCGGTAGTAGGTGCGCGCCCAGGTGTCCTCCCCCTGGGTCATGACACAGGTCTGCGCCTCGATGCCGTCGGGGGAGGAGAGTTCGGGGCCGCACCGGGCGGCGGTGGCCCGGCCGAGGCCCAGAAGCCGGGGCACGGGCGCGGAAGCGGGAGGGGTCGCGGCGGGGGCTGCCGTTCCCTTGTCGTCGATCGTCCGGGACGCGCGTAGGGCCTCGGAGCTCCCGTCACCGACGGGTCCTGCGGAGGCCACGGTCAGTGGCAGGGCGACCGTGAACACCACGAGGCCCGCCAGCGCCACCAGGCGAACCCTGTGGAAGTCCGGCCCGGCACGTAGAGACGATGGGGCTCTGTGTCCCCCGGAATGACGCTGCATAGTGCGGAACATAACGAGCGTGGGTGGGCGCGCGGCTCACCGCGCGCCGGGCACCCTACAACTCGGGCGCGCTCACACCCGTACGAGTGAGCGCCTCCACCACCGCGTCCACCACGGCCTCCACATCGGGCACCCAGGGCGCGGCCGAGCCGGGCAGTGGTGCGCGCTCCCAGCGGATCTGACCCTGGCCGGTCTCGGACGGGGGCAGCGCGATGTAGCCGCCCTCGCCGTGGAAGCGCAGGGACCCCGGCACGAAGTCCTTGGCGTAGAGGAGCTCGCCGAGCTGCTCCATGGAGTAGGGCGCGACGAGGATCGCCCAGCGCGTGGGCGCCGCGACGACCGGGCCGAGACGCATGCCCGTGCGGTCGAGCGCGTCGAGTGCGCGGGCCGCCGCGAGGGCGGGCAGGCTCACCGCGCAGGGGGCCGTGCCTCCGGTGGCCAGCACGATGGGTGCGGACGGCCGGTTGGTCCACCACCAGCGCACCATGCGCTCGTCGGTGGTGGCCGCGAGGAGGCCGGGGTCGAAGGGGTGGGCACCGGGCACCGTGCACTCCGGGTCCGGGCACCCGCAGCGGGCACGCCCCTGCGGGTCCGGTGCCACACCCGGGAGTACGGGCCACTGCCAATCGGTCGCGAAGGTCAGGGCCGCGCTGAGCATCTCAGACCTCCCGTTGTTTCGCCTGGACAGGAGCCTGCGTCGCCTTCCGAGGATCTCGCGCATGAGCGCTCGTTCCTTTCCGTTGCACGCCTGGCAACACCGTGGATCACATCACGTCATGTGTCGATCACTTCACTGTGCGTACCTGCTGGCGCATCACACCCCTGCGCACGGCAAGGGGAACCCATCTGGGCCGAGCATTGGCTGCGTCCGCGTCCATACTGCGTCTGTCTGAAGCATGGGCATGGCGTGGGGTGGCGGCGCCTGGCGTTTTGCCGTCCCGCTGTTTCTTGCCGCCTCCGCCACGGGAGGATGGGGCACGGTCGTCGGTGGTTAAGACGCCCGGGTCCGTCGCCAGGTTCCGGGCGGATCCCAACCACCCCTGGCCTTCACCGAGTACGTACCCATCACGACCGCTGTGACGCTCCGTCGAACGAGGCCAGTCGACCTCAATAACCCGTTACCTGAGTCAGTTTTAAGCCAACTTTGCTTTCCCGCAAGGGTTACCGAGGGTCTCATGGACACCAGGAATCCCAGCAGGACAATGCTGGACATCCCCTCACGAGTGCGTGTACATGTGGAGACACTGCTAGCGGCGCAGAACGACATGGGGGTTTGCGATGCTATTGAGCAATACGCACCGGTCGGAAAGCCGGACACCATGAACGCCCCTCACGTTCCGAAAGTGGCCGGAATCGATTCAACGGTTCCCGCGCCCGCACACACTGTCGCGCCGACGACCTCCGTCACGGGTTCCGCGACGGGCTCCTCTTCGGCCACCTCGTCCACCGGCCCCGGAGCCGTTCTCCAAGATCGGCTCGCCGGCTGGGTGTCCGACCTCACCACGCTCCACGAACTCACCGAGCGCCTGGTGCGCACCGCGACACTGAACGACGCGCTGCAGGAGCTGCTGCGCGCCGGAGCCGCCCTCGTGGGCGCCCGGCGCGGTCTCGTCGTCATGGAACCGGGCGACGGACTCGGCCCGGACACCACCATCGGCCTGGGCCTCGCCCGCGCCGACCTCGGCCACATCGAGACCGTCCCGCGCAGCGCCATGTCGTACGGCAGGATCCTGGACGGACTGCCCGGCGGCGAGGGCGAGATCTCCCAGCCCGACCTCCTCTCCGAGGACGGGCTCGACCCCCGCCACCGCGAGGTGGCCGCCCGGCTCGGCTACGCCGCGAGCTACGCGCTGCCCCTGTCCACCAAGGCGGCGGGCCGGCTGGGCGCCGCCGTATGGCTCTACGACGAACCCGCCGAACCGGTGGAGCGCCAGCGCCACCTCGTCGGTCTCTACGCCCGCTACGCGACCGAACACCTGGCACGGCTGCTGGAACTGGACCGCACACGCGCGTGCATGAAGACGATCTCCCAGGAGCTGCTGCCGCCGCGGCTGCCCCGGGTCTCCGGTGTCCAGCTCGCCGCCCGGCACCGCACGGGCCCGCGCGGAGGCGGCGACTGGTACGACGCGCTGCC
>LRTP01001047.1 GCA_001550305.1 Streptomyces diastatochromogenes | reverse complement strand
CCGGCCCGGGGCGGCCTGCGCCGCTCGGTGCTCGCCGAGGCCGGCGTCGCCGTCGTCCTGCTGGCCGTGACGACCGTGCTGACGTCCACCGAGCCGGGGCGCACGGAGGAGGCGGCCAAGCAGGTCACCTCGTCCTCCTCGCAGCGGTCCGGGCCGCTCTCCCTGAAGCTCCCGTTCGACACGGGCGGCCAGGACGGCAAGGGCACCGCGGAGATCACCCTCGCCCCGGCCCGCGTCGGCGGCAACGAGATGCACGTCTACGTGGAACGACCGAACGGCAAGGCCTTCGACATCCCCGAGGTGAAGGTCGCCTTCACCCTGAAGGCCAAGAAGATCGGGCCGCTGCCCGTGACCCCCGACCGCATCGCCACCGGCCACTGGTCGGCGATCGGGGTGCAGATCCCCATGGCGGGCGACTGGGAGATCGCGGTGACCGTGCGCACCTCCGACATCGACCAGACGACCGTCACCAAGAACGCGAAGATCGGCTGAACCTCACCATGGCTGACCAGCCCACTCCGGAAGCCACCACGGAAAACACCCCTCCAGGAGAGGCCGTTTCCCAGAAGCCCTCTTCTGGCGGGGTCTTTTCCCGGCGCCGGTTGCTCGGCACCGCCGGTGCCACCGGTCTCGCCCTGGGCGCGGCCGGAGGTGCCGCCGGGTACGCGGCAGCGCCCGCCGCCGACAAGGCCGCGCCCCTGACCTCGCTCGGCGCGGACGCGGTGATGTTTCACGGGAAACATCAGCCCGGCATCACCACCGCGCTCCAGGCCCGTGGCCACCTCGTAGCATTCGACCTGGCCGCGGGCGCGGGCCGCAAGGAGGCCGCCGCCCTGCTGCGCCGCTGGTCGACGACGGCCCAGCGGCTGATGGCGGGCCAGGCTGCCGCGCAGGACGACACGGACGTCGCCCGTGACGCCGGACCGTCCTCGCTGACGGTCACCTTCGGCTTCGGAAACAGCTTCTTCGCCCGGACGGGTCTGGAGAAGCAGCGCCCGGTCGCCCTCGACCCACTGCCCGACTTCTCCTCCGACCACCTCGACAAGGCGCGCAGCAACGGCGACCTGTGGGTGCAGATCGGCGCCGACGACGCCCTGGTCGCCTTCCACGCCCTGCGCACGCTCCAGAAGGACGCGGGCAGCGCGGCCCGGGTGCGCTGGCAGATGAACGGCTTCAACCGTTCGCCCGGCGCCACGGCCCAGCCGATGACGGCGCGCAACCTGATGGGCCAGATCGACGGCACCCGCAATCCGAAGCCGTCCGAGTCCGACTTCGACCGGCGCATCTTCGTGCCGGCCGCCGGCGACCCGGCCTGGATGGCGAACGGCTCCTACGCTGTCGTACGCCGGATCCGGATGCTCCTCGACGACTGGGAGAAGCTGTCGGTCAAGGCCCAGGAGGACGTCGTCGGGCGGAGGAAATCCACCGGGGCGCCGCTGACCGGTGGCACCGAGACGACCGCGATGAACCTCGACAAGACCGACGCCGACGGCAACCTGGTCGTCCCCCTCAACGCGCACGCCCGGATCACCCGGCCCGACCAGAACGGCGGCGCCGCGATGCTGCGCCGCCCGTTCTCCTTCCACGACGGCTTCGACACGGACGGGGTGCCCGACGCGGGCCTGCTCTTCGTCTGCTGGCAGGCGGATCCGCTGCGCGGCTTCGTCCCGGTGCAGCGCAAGCTCGACCGCGGCGACGCCCTGTCGACCTTCATCCGCCACGAGGCGAGCGGGCTGTTCGCCGTGCCGGGTGGTGCGGCGGAGGGGGAGTACGTGGGGCAACGGCTGCTGGAAGCGTGATCCGCGCGGGACGGGGCCCATTAGGGTGACGGGTATGTCGGCGACGCGCTACACCTATCTCGGCCCCGAGGGAACGTTCACCGAGGCCGCCCTCCGCACGCTCCCGGAAGCCGCGACACGGGAGCTGGTGCCCATGGTGTCCGTGCCGGCCGCGCTCGACGCGGTGCGCGCGAGCGAGGCCGCGGGCGCTCTCGTCCCGATCGAGAACTCGGTCGAGGGCGGTGTCACCGCCACCCTCGACGAGCTCGCCAAGGGCGAGCCGCTGATGATCTACCGCGAGGTCGTCCTGCCGATCGCCTTCGCCCTGCTGGTCAGGCCCGGCACGGCCCTGAAGGACATCAAGACGGTCACCGGCCACCCGGTCGCCCAGCCGCAGGTACGCAACTGGCTCGGCGCCCACCTGCCGAACACCGTGTGGGAGTCGGCGGCCTCGAACGCGGACGGTGCCCGGCTGGTCCAGGAGGGCCGGTACGACGCGGCCTTCGCGGGCGAGTTCGCGGCGGCGACCTACGGGCTCGAGCCGCTGGTCACCGAGATCCACGACGCGGCGAACGCCGAGACCCGCTTCGTGCTGGTCGGCCGTCCGGCCCGGCCCGCGGCCCCGACCGGCGCCGACAAGACGTCCGTGGTGATCTGGCTCGGCGACGACCACCCGGGTGCGCTGCTCGAACTGCTCCAGGAGTTCGCGGTCCGCGGCGTCAACCTGATGCGGATCGAATCACGGCCGACCGGCCAGGGCATCGGCAACTACTGCTTCTCCGTGGACGCCGAGGGCCACATCACCGACCGCCGTGTGGGCGAGGCGCTGATGGGCCTCAAGCGCATCAGCCCCCAGGTGCGCTTCCTCGGGTCCTATCCGCGGGCCGGGGTCGCCCTGGAGGACGTACGGCCGCTGCGGCCCGGTACGTCCGACAGCGCGTTCTCGGCGGCGTCGGACTGGCTGGCGCGCTGCCAGGACGGACGGTTCTAGGCCGGTTCCAGGCCAGAACCGGAGCCGGAGCCGGAGCCAGAACTAGATCCAGAACCGGAGCCGGGCCGGATCCAGGCCGGATCAGGCCCGTTCGGGTTCCCGCGTCGGCGGCTCGTCGGCGTGGGCTTTTCCACTGCCCTTCTCCGCATTCCATCAGTCCTACCTGCCGATTTTCGTCATCCACAGACGTTATCCACAGGTGTGCTTCTCGACCTGGGGACAAGTCGACAAGGAAGCACTACATCATCGACAAATCGGCCTACAGGGCCCAAGTTCGTCCACAGCCCCGCACGTCACCCCTCGTCCACTCTTTTCCCTTGATCAATCCTTTGGAGCGAAGCATTTCCACTCGAACGTGGGTGTACGGATGGTTTGACCCGGGAATTCTTCGCCCCACATGCGGCTTTCGGAACGATCACCTCCGAAGTCCACAGATCTTCCGCACAGCCTGTGGATAACTCTGCGGGGGTGTGGATCCCTGTGGACAACCCCTTCTCAAGTTCCGCTCTCCACAAGGGAATCCAGTCAACCCTCTGATTACCGTCTGCCCCGTTTCAGGGAGTACCGTCCCTTTTATTGACGCGGACCGGCACTCATGGGTGATCATTGGCGATCAAGGAATATCGATACGGCATTTCACTCATAACGTCACAGAAGTGACGGAGCGGAATATCGAGTCGATGGCCGGAAGCGCGCACCGGTAGCCTTGAGGGGTGATTGACCTTCGCCTGCTCCGTGAGGACCCCGACCGTGTTCGCGCCTCCCAGCGCGCCCGTGGAGAGGACGTCGCCCTCGTCGACTCCCTCCTCTCCGCCGACGAGCGGCGCAGGTCGTCCGGCGTCCGCTTCGACGAGCTCCGATCCGAGCAGAAGTCGCTCGGAAAGCTGATCCCCAAGGCGTCCGGCGACGAGAAGGCCGAGCTGCTGAAGAAGGCCGGGGAGCTCGCCGCCGCCGTCAAGACCGCCGACGCCGAACAGCACGAGGCGGACGAGGAGACCAAGCGTCTGCTCCTCCAGCTCGGCAACCTGGTCCACCCGGACGTCCCGGTCGGCGGCGAGGAGGACTTCGTCGTCCTGGAGACGCACGGCACGATCCGCGACTTCGGCGCCGAGGGCTTCGAGCCCAAGGACCACCTGGAGCTCGGCGAGGCGCTCGGCGCCATCGACGTCGAGCGGGGCGCCAAGGTCTCCGGCTCGCGCTTCTACTACCTGACGGGTGTCGGCGCGCTCCTGGAGCTCGCCCTCGTCAACGCGGCGATCGCGCAGGCCACCGAGGCCGGCTTCACCCCGATGCTGACCCCGGCCCTGGTCCGCCCGCGCGCCATGGAGGGCACCGGCTTCCTCGGCCAGGCCGCGGAGAACGTGTACCACCTGGAGAAGGACGACTACTACCTGGTCGGCACCTCCGAGGTCCCCCTCGCGGCCTACCACATGGACGAGATCCTCGACGCGGACCAGCTGCCGCTGCGCTACGCCGGCTTCTCGCCGTGCTTCCGCCGCGAGGCCGGCACCTACGGCAAGGACACCCGCGGCATCTTCCGTGTGCACCAGTTCGACAAGGTCGAGATGTTCTCGTACGTCGACCCCGCGGACGCCGAGAACGAGCACAAGCGGCTCCTGGACTGGGAGAAGCAGTGGCTGACCGGCCTCGAGCTGCCCTTCCAGGTCATCGACGTGGCCTCGGGCGACCTCGGTGCCTCCGCGTCCCGCAAGTTCGACTGCGAGGCGTGGATCCCGACCCAGGGCAAGTACCGCGAGCTGACCTCGGCCTCGAACTGTGACGGCTTCCAGGCCCGCCGCCTGTCCGTGCGCATGCGCGACGGCAAGAAGGTCCAGCCGCTCGCCACGCTGAACGGCACGCTGTGCGCCGTCCCGCGCACGATCGTGGCGATCCTGGAGAACCACCAGCTGGCCGACGGCTCCGTGCGGGTGCCCGAGGTGCTGCGTCCGTACCTGGGCGGACGTGAGGTTCTGGAGCCGATCTCCAAGTGACCGCCGCCGCCGGGTCGACCGGTCCGACCGGATCCAGGGGTCCGGCCGGATCCACGGGTCCGACCGGATCGTTCCCCTACAAGCTCGTCGCGACCGATCTCGACGGCACGCTGCTGCGTTCCGACGAGACGGTCTCGGAGCGCACGCGTGAGGCACTCGCCGCGGTGACCGCGGCGGGCGCCGCGCACATCGTCGTCACCGGGCGCGCGGTGCCCTGGACCCGGCACATCCTCGACGACCTCGGCTACGAGGGTCTCGCGGTGTGCGGCCAGGGCGCGCAGGTGTACGACGCGGGGGAGCACCGGCTGCTCACCTCGGTGACGCTGGACCGGCAGCTGGCCGGGCTCGCGCTCGCCAAGATCGAGGCGGAGGTCGGCCCGCTGCTGCTGGCCGCGAGCCGTGACGGGCTCGACGGCGAGGTGCTGGTCGGCCCCGGCTACCGCAGGCAGGACGGCTCGCTCCCGGTCGTCCCGATCAGGGACGCGACGGACCTCTGGTCAGCCCCTCTGAACAAGGTGTACGTGCAGCACCCCACGCTCTCCGACGACGAACTGGCCGCGGTGGCCGCCAAGGTCGCGGGCGGCCTGGTCGGCGTCACCATGGCGGGCGCGGGGATAGTGGAGATCCTCCCCCTCGGCCTCTCCAAGGCCACGGGGCTGTCCCTCGCCGCCCGCCGGCTCGGTGTGAAGGCCGCGGACACGATCGCCTTCGGTGACATGCCCAACGACATCCCGATGTTCGCCTGGGCGGCCCACAGCGTGGCCATGGCGAACGGCCACGACGAGCTCAAGGCTGTCGCGGACGAGGTGACGTCCTCGAACGAGGAGGACGGCATCGCGGTGGTGCTGGAGCGGATGCTCGGTTAGCGGGTGAGGGCACGGCCTGCGGCGCCGTATGCCCTGTCGGACCCCGCACTCTGCCGAGTGCCTGTGCCAACGTCTTGCGGAGGATGCGCGGATCGAACGCGCGCGGGGTTGACCCCGACCACGGCTTAGCAAGCCGGTGCCTTACCTCTCGGCCAATCCTCCGGGTGGGCGGCCCGCGCGGCGTACGCGCGCTCGAAGCGGCCGCCCCGGGCAGCCCCCCGTGCGGGCGGGCTCCACGGAGGGGTAACTACTCCTGAGCCTGCCGCGGGCTGCCCTGTAGGGAGCTCGACGGACTGCTACTCATGGGCATCGTCGCGCTCCTCTCCCAGAATGTGGCGCCGACTCGATGCGGCGACGTGGACATAACTACTGTGCCCGTACGCCGACTTGGGCGCCACTGAATAAAGCCGCCCCTCAAAGGGGGTCGCCGACGGCCAAAGAGGGTTACCGGCCAAAGAGGGTTACCGGCGGCGCCACCTGCGCCGACGTGCCTTGCTGAAGAACCACCCCGCGGGCGGCTCGTCGGAGCGCCAGGGCTGCGGGTCGGGTCCCCCCTCGCGCCAGCGGGCGGCGAGCATACGGGCGCGGGCGGACGGCTCGGTCGTCTCCGCCGACCGTATGAAGCTCTCGTCAAGTACGAGGCCGTCCCAGACGTCCTCGGTCTCCCTCTGTCCCTCACCTTGCGGTTCCGCCATCCCCGTTCCTCCTAGCCGCGCGTCCCCCTGCCCAGTGTGCCGGGACAGAGGTGAAGCCACTGTCAAGAAAAAAAGGGGGGTTCCACACGCGCGTGCGTGGCGACAACCGGCACACGCGCGTGGGACCCCCGGCTCACTCCTCGCCGGCCAGCGTCAGCGACCGCAGCCGCTGCCCGGCGTACCAGGTGGCGAGCACGGTGACCACGACCAGGAGCACCGTCGCGGTGGGCAGGCCCACGTCCGAGGTGACGAGGTCGCCGCCGGTGACCTTGTGGCCCACGGCGAGCGCCCACTGCTGGACGCTGAGCGTGCGCGCGCCGGACACCAGCGACCCGAACAGGGCCTCCCAGACCAGCGCGTAGACGAGCCCGAACACCACCGCGTGCCGGGTGACCGTCCCGAGCAGCAGGAACAGCGCGGCGTACGCGATCGAGGCGACCAGCGCCGCCACGGTGTAGGCGACGGCGACCTGCTGGCCGTTGCCGTTCAGGATCATGCCGGCGATGAACGTCGGCAGGGCGGAGAACGCCATGGTGACGGCGATCGCGACGATCAGCTTGGTGAAGATGATCGTCGGCCGCTTCAGGGGCTTGGCCAGCAGATACACCACCGAGCCGTCGTCGATCTCGGGGCCGATCGCGCCGGTGCCGGCGATGACGCCGATGATCGGCACCATCGTGGCGAGCGCGAAGCCGCCGAGCAGGTCCGATGCCACCTGGTCGTCGGCTCCGGCGAAGCTGCGTACGGCCGCGGAGATCACGATGAGCAGGACGGGCAGCGCACACAGGATGAGGGCCCGGCGGCGGCCGAGCAGGGCTCGATAGGTGAGCCGGGCGACTGTGGGGTCGTACATCTTGGCCTCCTACGCCGCGACGAGATACGAGAAGACGGACTCGAGGGACTCGTCGGACGGCGAGACCGTGAGCAGCCGGATGCCGTGCTCGCGCGCGACGCGCGGCAGCAGCGCCGTGAACCGGCCGAAGTCGACCGCCTGGATGCGCAACGCGCCCTCGGCCAGGTCCACTTCGATGCCAGACGTCGACGGATCGGCGATCAGCGCGGCGGCCAGTACCCGGTCGTCGCTGGAGCGCACCAGGTAACGGTGCGGGCGGTCGGTCATCAGGCGCCGGATGCGGCGGAAGTCGCCGCTGGCCGCGTGCCGTCCGGCGACGATCACCTCGATGTGGGCGGCGAGCTGTTCGACCTCTTCGAGGATGTGGGACGAGAACAGCACCGTGCGGCCCTCGTCGCCCATGCGGCGCAGCAGGTCCATGAGCTGCATGCGCTGACGCGGGTCCATGCCGTTGAAGGGCTCGTCGAGCAGCAGCAGGGAGGGGTCGTGCACGAGCGCGGAGGCCATCTTCACGCGCTGCCGCATGCCCTTGGAGTACGTCGAGATCTTGCGGTCCTGCGCGTACTCCATCTCGACCGTGGCGAGCGCCCGCTGGGCGGCCTTCGCTCCGAGGCCGTGCAACTCGGCGTTGGCGACGACGAATTCCTGGCCCGTGAGGAAGTCGTACATCGCCTCGCGCTCCGGGACGATGCCGATGTGCTTGTAGATCTGTTCGTTGCGCCAGACCTGCCGGCCGTCGAGGGTGACGGTGCCTGTGGAGGGGGCGAGGAAGCCGCCCATCATGTTGATGAGGGTGGACTTCCCGGCGCCGTTCGGGCCGAGCAGGCCGGTGACGCCGGGGCCGATCGTCATCGTGATGTCGTTGACCGCCACCACGTTGCCGAACCAGCGCGAGACATGGTCGATGTTGAGCGTGGTCACAGCCCGACCTTTCGGTAGCGGCGCATCAGGAGGCCGTAGGAGCCCGCGATGAGCCCGAGGACGACGACGAGGTAGACGACTCCCTGCCCGGTCGAAGGGCCCTGACTTCCGGGGAAGGCGGAGGTGGCGCCGAGGAAGGCCGTCTGCACCCCGTCGATGAGCGTGATGGGAGAGAAGAGGCCGAGCCAGGGCACGGCCGAGGAGCTGGACTGCTCGAAGGCGATGGCCTGGACGGTCGACACGGCTCCGTAGGAGATGGTCAGCGCCGCGATGACGGCCGCGATGCCGAAGCCGCGGCGCGGGGTGACCGACGAGATGACCAGGCCGATCCCGGCGAAAAGAAGTGACAGCAGCGCCACGGAGACCAGCCCCTGTCCGAAGCCCTTCGTCTGGTCGACGAAGTCGAGCTTCGCCAGAAGCGCCCCTACGTAGAGCACGATCAGCGGCGCGGTCGTCAGGACGAACAGCGCCGAGGCCAGCGCCGCGTACTTGGCGCGTACGTAGTCGACGGTCTCGATGGGGCGCGAGAAGTACAGCGGCACGGTCTTGAAGCGCAGGTCGCGCGAGACGGACTGCGGTCCCTGGGAGGCGACGTACAGGCCGATGACGGCCTGCATGATGACCGCGTAACGCGTGTAGTCGACCGGCAGGGCCTTCGCCTTGGTGGCGACCGCGACGGCCACCATGATAAGTGCGGGGATGCACATCACCACGAAGAGCAGCATCGGCAGCACCTTGGACTTGACCGAGCGGCCCAGGCCGTAGGAGCCGCGCAGGGACTGCGAGTACAGCGAGCGGCGTGCGTAGGCGCGGCCCAGGCGCGGGCCGTCGTAGTGGCGGTAGCCGATGTCGTGGATCCGGGTCTGCTCACCGCGGGGGGTGAGGGACTGCTCAACTGCCATGGCCCACTGCCTCCTTCCGTACGCCCTGCACGTCCGTCCCGTCCGTCTGTTCCTGGCGGAAGACCTCCGCGATGTGGTGGCGGCGCTGCTCCATGCGGATCAGGCCGAGGCCGAGGTCGGCGACGACGTCGCGGACGAGGTCGTAGGTCTCCTCGCCCTCGGCGGTCAGCAGCAGGATGTGGCCGGCGCCCGGCAGCCCGCTGCCGTCGTGGGTCTCGACCCCGCGCGCGTGGAGCGCCTCGCGGACCGCGCCGGTGCCGTCCGGGTGCTCGTCGGTGTCGGTGACCTCGATGGCGAGGGTCGTCGTGGTCTGGGTGAAGTCCGTGGTGGAGCTGGACCGCAGCAGCTTGCCGCCGTCGACGACCACGACGTGGTCGCAGGTGCGCTCCAGCTCGCCCAGCAGGTGCGAGGTGACCAGGACCGAGATCCCGAACTCGGTGTGGATACGACGGATCAGGCCGAGCATCTCGTCGCGGCCGACCGGGTCGAGGCCGTTGGTCGGCTCGTCGAGGAAGACCAGCTGGGGGTCGTGGACGAGGGCCTGCGCGAGCTTGACGCGCTGCTTCATGCCCGTCGAGTAGCCACCGATGGGACGGTAGCGCTCCTCGTACAGTCCGACGTGGCGCAGGGTGTCCGCGGTGCGCTCGCGGGCCGCGGCCGGCGGGAGCCCGGACATGCGCGCCATGTGGACGACGAACTCGGTGGCCGAGACGTCGGGGGGCAGGCAGTCGTGCTCGGGCATGTACCCGACCCGCTCGCGGATGGCGCCGCCTTGGGTGGCGACATCGAGTCCGAGGACTTCGGCGCGGCCCTCGGTGGCGGGGGAGAGACCCAGCAGGATCTTGATCAGTGTGGACTTGCCGGCTCCGTTGGCTCCGACGAGTCCGGTCACACCGGGTCCGACGTCCACGGAGAGCCGGTCAAGAGCGGTCACCCGTGGGTACCGCTTGCTCAGGCTTTCGGTCGCGATCACAGTCACGTTGTCGAACGTAGTGGCGCACACCACAGCGGTCGTCAACCCACGGAGCTGTATCCGCGTCCGACTCCAGTCGTACGGGCCCGTAGGGGTCCCCCTGAAGTCGAACAACCGGCGGGGGTTTGTCCACATCGGACCGGTTGTCCACAGGTGCCGCGCAAGTCTATTGACGCAGCCTCTAACAACTGTCACATTCGCCAGTGTCACGTTACGGACACGTACCGTGCGGCGCTGGACGAAGGAGAAGTGACTCTCGTGACTCTCGAAGGCGCGCGCGAGCGCCGGGTGCGGACGGGTGGGATCGAGCTGTGTGTCGCCGAGCTGGGCGATCCGGCGAGGCCCACGGTGGTGCTCGTGCACGGCTATCCGGACTCCAAGGAAGTGTGGTCCGAGGTCGCCACCCGCCTGGCTGAGCGTTTCCACGTGGTGCTGTACGACGTCCGTGGCCACGGCGGATCGACGGCTCCGCAGCCACTGCGGGGCGGGTTCACCCTGGAGAAGCTGACCGACGACTTCCTGGCCGTCGTCGACGCGGTGAGCCCCGACCGTCCGGTGCACCTGGTGGGGCACGACTGGGGTTCGGTGCAGTCGTGGGAGTTCGTCACGGTCGCGCGTACCCAGGGCCGGATCGCCTCCTTCACCTCCATGTCCGGGCCGTCCCTCGACCACTTCGGCCACTGGATCAAGCGGCGTGTCCGGCGGCCCACCCCGCGCAGGGTCGGCCAGCTCCTCGGCCAGGGCGCCAAGTCCTGGTACGTGTACCTGCTGCACACGCCCGTGCTGCCGGAGCTCGCCTGGCGCGGCCCCCTCGGCAAGCAGTGGCCGAAGATCCTGCGGCGGGTCGAGAAGGTGCCCGCGGGCGACTATCCGACCTCCTCGCTGCCGACGGACGCGGCGCACGGCGCATGGCTGTACC
Organism: Streptomyces diastatochromogenes; assembly: GCA_001550305.1. Taxonomy (GTDB): domain Bacteria; phylum Actinomycetota; class Actinomycetes; order Streptomycetales; family Streptomycetaceae; genus Streptomyces; species Streptomyces mirabilis_D. Next base: position 7,755 of record LRTP01001047.1, on the reverse strand, counting down.
GCGACAACGTACGGGCCCGGCTGAGCAGGCCCCGCACGGACGCCTACGCGCACGCGCCCGTGCAGCTCGTCACGCCCCTGGGGGACGGGTTCCTCTCCGAGCGGCTGTACGACGACCTGGAGGAGTGGGCCCCGCAGCTGGTGCGTCGCACCCTCCCGGACAAGCACTGGATCCCGCGTACGCGGCCCGACCAACTGGCGTCCTGGATCACGGACTTCGTCCAGGCCAACGAGGACGGTGTGCCGGTGCGGGACACCATCGCCTCGGGCAGGTACGCCGACCGGTTCGGCGGGCAGCTCGTGCTGGTCACCGGCGCGGGCAGCGGCATCGGGCGGGCCACCGCCCTGGCGTTCGCCGAGGCCGGCGCGCGCGTGGTGGCCGTCGACCGGGACGCGGAGGGCGCGGCGCGCACGGCGGAGATGTCCCGGCTGATCGGCTCCCCCGAAGCGTGGGCCGAGACGGTCGACGTCTCCGACGAGCAGGCCATGGAGAAGCTCGCCGAAAGGGTCGCCGGCGAGTACGGCGTGGTGGACGTGCTGGTGAACAACGCCGGGATCGGACTGTCCGGGTCCTTCTTCGACACGACTCCGGAGGACTGGAAGAAGGTTCTCGACGTCAACCTGTGGGGCGTGATCCACGGCTGCCGGCTCTTCGGCAGGCAGATGGCCGAGCGTGGGCAGGGCGGCCACATCGTCAACACCGCGTCGGCGGCGGCGTACCTGCCCTCGAAGGCGCTGCCCGCCTACAGCACCTCGAAGGCGGCCGTGCTGATGCTCAGCGAGTGCCTGCGCGCGGAGTTGGCCGGGCAGGGCATCGGCGTCTCGGCGATCTGCCCGGGTTTCGTGAACACGAACATCACCTCGACCGCGCACTTCGCCGGGGTGGACGCGAGCGAGGAGAAGCGCCGACAGAAGAAGTCGGCGCGGCTGTACGGGCTGCGCAACTACCCGCCGGAGAAGGTGGCCGACGCGATCCTGCGCGCGGTCGTCCGCAACCAGGCGGTCGTGCCCGTCACCCCCGAGGCGCGCGGTGGCCGCCTGATGTCCCGGCTGGCACCGAGGGCGCTGCGCGCGATCGCGCGGATGGAGCCACCGCTGTGAGGTTCGTGGCCGCCCGCAACAGGGGCGTGGGAAAGGGCCTGTTGCCCACTCTGGAGGAGCTCGGCACGGCCATGTCCCGCTGTCCGCGGCGGTCGTACCATCCCTCGCAGGAGGGCTCGCCGCGCGGGGCCGTCGCGTAGTACCCAGGGGGTCGGGAGGCAGGCAGCGTGAACGACGAGCCGGTCCGGGTCGCGTACCGCATCGAGGATCTGTCGCATCACAGCGGCGCCACGGTCCGGACGATCCGCGCCTACCAGGACCGCGGACTGCTCCCCCGCCCCGAGCGGCGCGGTCGCGCCAACGTGTACGCGGACGCGCATCTGGCCCGGCTGCGGCAGATCGCCGACCTCCTGGACCGTGGTTACACCCTGGCCTCCATCAAGGAACTCCTGGAGGCCTGGGACGCGGGCCGGGGGCTGGGCGGGATCCTCGGGCTGGTCGCGGAGGTCGACGGACCGTGGACCGACGAGGAGGCCGTGCGCATGTCGCGGGCCGAGCTGGACGAGCGGTTCGGCGGCCGTCCGGACGACGCGGCGGTGGCGGAGGCGGTGGAGCTCGGAGTGCTGGAGCGCGTCCCCGGCGCGGGTGAGGTGTATCTGGTCCCGAGCCCCCAAGAGCTGGCTGTGGCGGTGGAGTTGTACGCGGCGGGCGTTCCGCTGTCCGCGATCTCGGGCCATCTGCGGGAGTTGAGGGGCAAGGTCGAGCACATCGCCGCGCGTTTCCTGGAGTTCACGACCGAGCACGTCTTCGCGCGCTATCTGGGTGAGCATCCGCCGAGCGACGCGGAAGCGGCCGAGGCGGCCTCCCTGGTACGCCGACTGCGACCGCTCGCGCAGCAGACGGTGGACGCGGAACTGGCCCGCGCCATGCGGCTGTTCGCGACCCGACATCTGCGTGAACGTCTTGGGGCGGGGGCGTCCCAAGACCCTGGGGACGAGACGCGTTCCGTGCAGCTCCCGGTCGCCACAATGCGGGCCGTGGAGACCCTGGTTGGGTCCGCGCAGGTGGCGGCCTTCGTCGCGGCGGCCGTGGAACGGGAGGTCCAGGCCAGGACGTTGGACCATCTCGCCTCAAATTACAACAATCACAATGTTGTTGGCGAAACGCCCTAAATCTTCTGCGTGTTGTCCACAGATTCGTCAATTCACCTGTGGATAACCAGACTTGCTTGTGGATCAAACCTCCGAACCAAAATCAAATGCGTGATCCGTCTCTCGCCAGGCACGCTGGCAGGATGAACGAACCGATGGATGAAAGACGCACCGTGAAGGTGTCGAAGTACCTCTCGAAGCATCTGCGGCATCAGCCCGAGCGGATCGGGCTCACGCTCGGCGAGGGAGGCTGGGTCGAGATCGACACGTTGATCGCGGCAGCGGCGGAGCACGGCTTCCGGATCACCCGCGAGGAGCTCGACCATGTGGTGGCCACGAACGACAAGCGGCGCTTCGCCGTGGAGGGCACCCGCATCCGCGCCAGCCAGGGCCACTCCGTCGAGGTCGACCTCGGACTGCCCCCGGCGACTCCGCCGGAGTACCTGTACCACGGGACCGTGGCCCGCAATCTGGACGCGATCCGGGCCGAGGGCCTGCGGCCCATGAACCGGCACGACGTGCATCTCTCGCCCGACCGCGAGACCGCCACCCGCGTCGGTGCCCGCCGCGGCCGGCCCGTCGTGCTCGGCGTGGACGCCGCCGCCATGCACCGCGACGGCCATGTCTTCAGGGTCAGCGCGAACGGGGTGTGGCTCACCGAGGCCGTACCCCCGAAGTACCTGCGCTTCCCCGGCCCGCACTGATCTTCCGCCGACCGGCGGGCCGAGGGGCGCCGGTGGAGCGATCACGCGGTGGCCACGACCACCCCGCGGCTCCGCTTACGCTCGATGCATGAGTCTGCGTCTGAGCACTGTGATCCTGCCGTACCTCCGCTGGCACGAGGGCGGGCGTGCCGCCTGGCAGCGTGCGGAGCAGCTCGGCTTCCACACCGCGTTCACGTACGACCACCTGGCGTGGCGGACCTTCCGGGACGGCCCCTGGTACGGCGCCGTGCCCACGCTCACCGCCGCGGCCGCCGCCACCGACCGGCTCCGCCTGGGCACGCTGGTGACCTCGCCGAACTTCCGGCACCCGGTGACCCTCGCCAAGGAGCTGATCTCCCTCGACGACATCTCGAACGGCCGGATCACCCTGGGCATCGGCGCGGGCGGCAACGGATTCGACGCCACGACGCTTCTGAAGAGCGGCCAGGAGCCCTGGACCCCGCGCGAGCGCGCCGACCGCTTCGGCGAGTTCGTGCCGCTGCTCGACCGCCTCCTCACCGAGGACTCGGTCTCCTACGACGGCGACTTCTACGCGGCACACGAGGCGCGCAACATCCCGGGCTGTGTCCAGCGGCCCCGACTGCCCTTCGCGGTGGCCGCCACCGGCCCGCGCGGCATGAAGCTCGCCGCCCGCCACGGACAGGCCTGGGTGACCACCGGCGACCCCAAGTTGTACGAGACGGGCACCCCTGAACAGTCGGTTCAGGCCATTCACGGACAGGTGGAGAAGCTGGCCGCCGCCTGTGCCGCGGTCGGCCGTGACGCGTCCGAACTCGACAAGATCCTGCTCACCGGCTTCACCCCGGACCGTGGCCGTCCGCTGGAGTCCCTCGACGCGTTCGTCGACTTCGCGGGCCGGCACGCGGAGCTGGGCTTCACCGACATCGTGATCCACTGGCCCATCCCCGACTCGGACTTCGACGCGGACGAGAAGGTCTTCGAGCGCATCGCCATGGAGGCCCCGGCGCAGCTGGCCTGACGGCCAGATCCACGGCGGAAGGCGACAACGGGGTGTAACGGCACTGGTGAGAGCGGTAACCACTCACCTGTGCGGGCTCCCGCACGGCCGTGCGGGCATATGCGCGAGAATGGCCCGGTGACCTCAGCGACCCGACAGCCAGAGACCCCGGCAGCCGCCCTTCCGCCGCGCCTGATCGCCACGGACCTCGACGGCACCCTCCTGCGCGACGACAAGTCCGTGTCCGAGCGCACGGTCGCCGCCCTCGCCGCCGCCGAGGAGGCCGGCATCGAGGTCTTCTTCGTGACCGGCCGCCCGGCCCGCTGGATGGACGTCGTCAGCGACCACGTCCACGGCCACGGCCTGGCGATCTGCGGCAACGGCGCCGCCGTGGTCGACCTGCACGGCGGCCCCGGCGCCCACCGGTTCGTCAAGGTCCGGGAGCTGGCGCGGGAGAACGCGCTCGACGCCGTACGAATGCTGCGGGAGGCCGCGCCGGGCACCGTGTTCGCCGTCGAGCAGACGTACGGCTTCTACCAGGAGCCCGCGTACCCCAAGCTGCACATGGAGATCCCCGACAACCTCGCGCCGGCCGAGCAGCTCCTGGCCCCGGACGCCCCCGGCGCCGGCGAGCCGGTGCTCAAGATCCTCGCCTTCCACCACGAGCTCGACCCCGACGCCTTCCTCACCGTGGCCCGTCGTGCCGTCGGCGACCGCGCCACCATCACCCGCTCCAGCCCCAGCGCCCTGCTGGAGATCAGCGGCCCCGGCGTCTCCAAGGCCAGCACGCTCGAACTGTGCTGCGCCGAGCGCGGTATCTCCCCCGAGGAGGTCGTCGCCTTCGGGGACATGCCGAACGACGTCGAGATGCTGACCTGGGCGGGCACGTCGTACGCGATGGGCAACGCGCACCCCGCCGTGATCGCCGCGGCCTCCGGTCGCACGGTCGCCAACAACGAGGACGGGGTGGCGGTCGTCATCGAGAAGATCCTCGCCGAGCGGCTGTAGGGGCGGCTGGGCAGGTAGCAGCGGCTGGGCAGGACCGGCGGTTCCACAACGGCCCGGGGTTCCAAAGCGGTTCCGCGCCCGGCGTTCCAAAGCGGTTCCGCGCCCGGCGTTCCAAAGCGGTTCCGCGCCCGGGGTCCAAACCGGTTCCGTCCTCGGGGCTCTAAAGCGGTTCCCCCTGCGGAACATGCGGCGCCTGCCACACCACCGTCGTACCGCCGCCGTCGGCTCCGGGCCCCGGTCCGTACCAGCTGTCGCCGCCCAGCGAATCGGCGCGCCGCCCGAGGTTGCGCAGGCCGCTGCGCCGGCCGCCCTCGGGGATGCCGACGCCGTCGTCCTCGACGGTCAGCCGGACACCTTGCCGACCGTCCGGCAGGACGACGGTCGCGTCGACGACGACATCGATGCGGGAGGCCCCGGCATGCCGGAAGGCGTTGGAGAGCGCCTCGCGCAGGGCCGCGATGAGGTTCTTGCCCGTGAGTTCACCGACCGCCGTGTCGACGGGCCCGACAAAACGGTGCGTGGGCTTGAAGCCGAGCGGCACGGCGGCCATGTTGATCTCCCGCAGCACCCGGGTGCGCAGTCCGGACGGAACTTCGGCAGGTCCCTGTTGGAGCGCGAAGACGGCGGTGCGGATCTCCTGGATGGTGACGTCGAGTTCGTCGACCGCCCTTTCGACGCCCTGCCGCACCTCGGGCACGGCCGAGTTCCGCTGTGCGCTCTCCAACATCATCCCGGTGGCGAACAGCCGCTGGATGACGAGGTCGTGCAGGTCACGGGCGATCCGGTCACGGTCCTCGTAGACCGCGAGCCGCTCCCGGTCGCGCTGTGCCTCGGCCATGATCAGCGCGAGCGCGGCCTGCGAGGCGAAGTGCGCGGCGAGGGTGCGCTCGGTCTCGGTGAAAGGTCGCCCGCCCCGTTCCCGGGGAGTGACGAGGGCTCCCAGGAGACGGCAGTCGCTCTGCAGGGGAAGCATCATCGTCGGCCCGTACTCGCGGGCGAAGTCGGTGACCATGCGCGGGTCGGTGGCCGCGTCGTCGAGGAACACGGCCTCTCCGTCGAGGAGTTCGGCGACCAGTTCGCTCTCCGGCGGGACAACGGCTCCCAGCACCTTGGACGGGCGGTCCTTGGCGACCGCGCTGATCTCCAGACCGCCCTCCGCGGCGGGCAGCAGCACGATCCCGGCCACCGATCCGGAGAGCCTGCGGGCCTGTTCCGCGACGACCTGGAGCGCGTCCTCGGCGTCGTCGGCCGACAGGAGTGCCCGGGTCACGGCCACCGAGCCGTCGATCCACCGTTCGCGCTGCTGGGCGGCCTCGTACAGCCGGGCGTTGCCGATCGCGATACCCGCCTCCGCGGCCAGCACGCGGACCATGCTGAGGTCGTCGTCGGTGAACGGGCCACCGCCGCGCTTCTCGGCCAGGTACAGATTCCCGAAGATCTCCCCCTGCACCCGGATCGGAACCCCCAGGAAGCTGCGCATCGCCGGATGGTGCTCGGGAAATCCGCACGCGCGCGTGTCCTCGTCCAACCGCGCGAGCCGTACCGGCGCCGGGTCGTGGATGAGTGCCCCGAGCAGCCCCTTGTGTCCGTCGGGCAGCTGCCCGATCCGCCGGGCGGTCTCCTCGTCGACGCCGTGGAAGACGAAGTCCGCGAGTCCCTCGCCGTCTTCCGCCACGACCCCGATGGCGGCGTAGCACGCGTCCGCCAGCTCGGCCGCCTTCTCGCAGATGCGGTCCAGCGTCGCGTGCAGCTCCAGCCCCGACCCGATCGACCGCACCGCCTCCAGCAGCCGCGGCACGTCCGGGCCGCCGTCCGGACGAGGGGAGGCGGGGACCACTGACATGCCTCGAGAGTAGTAAGTCCCTTTTGTGGCGGAAAGTCGGATCGTTGCCCGGGGAGCCGCTAGCGCGCCGCCGCCCCGGCCAGCAGATCCCCCGCCGCCTCCCGCTCCAGCATCTCCCGGAACGGCCCCTCCACCACCGACAGCTCCGCGTACGCACCCCGCTGCGCCACCCGTCCCGCCGCCAGCACGATCACCTCGTCCACCGCCGCGAGACCGGCCAGCCGATGGGTGATCAGCAGCGTCGTACGGCCCTCGGTCGCGGCCAGCAGGTCCGCGGTGAGCGCGTCGGCCGTCGGCAGGTCGAGGTGTTCCGCGGGCTCGTCGAGGACGAGCACGGGGAAGTCGGCCAGCAGCGCGCGAGCGAGCGCCAGCCGCTGGCGCTGACCACCGGACAGCCGCGCCCCGTGCTCGCCGATGAGCGTGTCGAGTCCGTCGGGCAGTCCGTCCGCCCACTCCAGGAGCCGGGCCCGCGCGAGCGCGTCGCGCAGCTCGGTTTCGGTGGCGTTCTTCCGGGCCAGCAGGAGGTTCTCGCGCACCGTGCTGTCGAAGAGGTGCGCGTCCTGGGCGCAGAGCCCGACCAGTCGGCGCACGTCGTCCCCGTCCATCCCGTACGCGTCCGTGCCGCCCAGCGTGTACGTCCCCGCCTCCGCGTCCAGGAACCGCAGCAGCACCTGTGCGAGCGTGGTCTTGCCGGAGCCGGAGGGGCCGACGACGGCGACCCTGCGGCCCTGTTCGAGGGTGAGGTCGAGGCCGGCGAGCGCGTCACGGTCCTGTCCGGCATGGCGCGCCCTGAGCCCCCGTACGCGCAGGGGGAACGGCGACGCGGGCACCGGCTGCGGGACCTCCGGTTCGCGTACGGGATCGGGGGCGTCCAGCACCTCGTACACACGCTCCGCGCTCCTGCGCACCCGCTGCCGGTACTGGACGGCGAGCGGCAGCCCCAGGACGGCCTCGAACGCCGCCAGCGGGGTGAGGACGACCACGGCCATCGCCACGCCGCTCAGTCGCCCGTCGGCGACGGCCTGGGCGC
>LRTP01001046.1 GCA_001550305.1 Streptomyces diastatochromogenes | reverse complement strand
CTCGGTGAGCGGCCAGGCGGTGAAGCCGACGGAGGCGGCGGACACGAGGAGCGCCGCCCCGGCCGGCAGCAGCCACCGCAGCCAGTAGTCCTGCAAGGCGTCCACATCGGCCACGAGCCGCGACAGCAGGTCGCCCCGCCGGACCGTGCGCAGTCCGGCGGGGGCCAGGCGCTCAAGGCGTCGGTAGACGGCGACGCGGGTGTCGGCCAGCATCCGCAGCACCGCGTCGTGCGACACGAGCCGCTCCGCGTACCGGAAGACGGCCCGGCCGATCCCGAACGCCCGCGTGGCGGTCACGGCCAGCATCAGGTACATCACCGGCGGCTGCTGCGACGCCCGCGAGATCAGCCACCCGGAGGTGGCCATCAGCCCGACGGCACTTCCGAGGGCGAGGCTCCCGAGGAGAAGGGCGAGCGCGAAACGACCGCTCCGGGGGCCGGCCGTCGCACGGACCCGGGCGAGCACACCTCCGCGTCGCGGAGGGGCCGCGTGGGCCTCTTCCGTAGCGGCCGCGGGCAGGCCCTCCGGCTCGACCGTCGGGAGCTCCTTCACGCCCTCGCCGTGCACGGAACCGGTCGCGACGACCGACGCCGCGGCCTCGAGCCGCACCACCCGGTCGGCCACCTCCAGCAGCGCGGGCCGGTGCACCACCAGCAGCACCGTCCGGCCGACGGCGAGCCTGCGCACCGCCGCCACGACCTCCGCCTCCGTCGCCCCGTCCAGCGAAGCCGTCGGCTCGTCGAGCAGCAGCACCGGCCGGTCCGCGAGAAACGCCCGGGCCAGGGCGAGACGTTGACGCTGCCCGGCGGAGAGTCCGCTGCCGTCCTCGCCGAGGAGCGTCCCGACCCCGTCGGGCAGGGCGTCCACGAACTCCAGCGCCCCCGCGTCGGCCAGCGCCCGCCGCACCGCCGCGTCGTCGGCGTCCAACCGGGCGAGCCGTACGTTCTCGGCGATCGAGCCGGCGTAGAGGTGCGGCCGCTGAGGCACCCATGCCACCCGGGACCGCCATTCCTCCACATCGGCCTCGGCGAGATCGACTCCTCCGATCCGCACCCGCCCCGCGACGGGCTCCACAAACCCCAGCAGCACGTTCAGCAGCGTGGACTTGCCCACACCGCTCGGTCCGACGAGGGCCACCGTCTCACCGGGCTCGACCGTGAAGGAGACATCGGAGACCGCGTCCCCGGAGCGCCCCGGATACCGGACCGTCACTCCCTCGAAGCCGATCTCCCCCTCCGGCGCGACGAGCGAACCGGTGGTCGGCACCGGGGTCTCCAGCACCGAGAAGATCTCCTCCGCCGCCGCAAGCCCCTCGGCGGCGGCGTGGTACTGCGCCCCCACCTGCCGCAGTGGCAGATACGCCTCGGGAGCGAGGACGAGGATGACGAGCCCGACATACAGATCCATGTCGCCGTGGACGAGCCGCATCCCGATGGTCACCGCGACCAGGGCGACCGAGATCGTGGCGAGCAGCTCCAGCGCGAAGGACGAGAGGAAGGCGATCCGCAGCGTCCGCATGGTCGCCTGGCGGTACTCGCCGGTGATCCGCCGGATCGACTCGGCCTGCGCCTTGGCCCGCCCGAAGACCTTGAGCGTGGGCAGACCTGCGACCACATCCAGGAAGTGCCCCGAGAGCCGGGACAGCAGTCGCCACTGGCGGTCCATCTGGGACCGGGTGGCCCAGCCGATCAGCGCCATGAAGACGGGGATGAGCGGCAGGGTGACGACGATGATCGCCGCCGACACCCAGTCCTCGGTGACGATCCGCGCGAGCACCGCCACGGGCACCACGACCGCGAGTCCCAACTGAGGGAGATAGCGCGAGAAGTAGTCGTCGAGCGCGTCCACTCCCCGCGTGGCGAGGGCGACCAGCGACCCGGTCCGCTGCCCGCTCAGCCACCCGGGACCGAGCGCGGCGGCCCGTTCCAGCAACCGCCCCCGCAACTCCGACTTGACCGCCGCGCTCGCCCGGTGCGCGGCGAGTTCGGTGAGCCAGGAGACAACCGCTCGCCCGATGGCGACCGCGACCAGCAGGACCAGGGGCGTCCGGAGTTCGGAAGCAGAGTGACCGTGCTGGAAAGCACCCACGACCACTTCGGCGATGAGCATCGCTTGGGCAATGACCAGCGCCGCTCCGGCCGCGCCCAGCCCCACGACCGCCATGAGGAAGAAGCGAGTGGCGCGGGCGTACCGCAGCAGACGCGGATCGATTGGTTTCACGTGAAACACACCCTTGGCTCATCCGGCATGTTTCACGTGAAACATGCCCTTGGGTCAGACTTGGTCCATGAGGTCGGATTCAGCCCATAAGGCCGGGCTCAGTGCGCAACATCCGCGGCAATGTGATGCGTACCGATCCTCTTGCGGAACACCCAGTACGTCCACGACTGGTAGAGCAGAACCATCGGTGTGGCGATTCCCGCGCACCAGGTCATGATCCTCAGGGTGTAAGGAGACGACGAGGCGTTGCTGACCGTCAGGCTCCAGTCCGGGTTGAGCGAGGACGGCATGACGTTCGGGAAGAGCGTCAGGAAGAGCATCGCGACGGCCGCCACGATGGTGAGCCCCGACAGCGCGAACGCCCAGCCCTCACGCCCCGTCTGGGCCACCGCGATCGCGGCGACGAGGGCGACCACGGCCACGATCAACGCGACCAGGGACTTCGCGTCGCCGTTGTCGGCCTGGGTCCAGATCAGGAAGACGAGTGCCACCACGGCGGCCACCAGCCCGACCCCGAGCGAGAGCTTGCGCGCCCGCTCCCGTATGTCCCCGACGGTCTTGAGCCCCACGAACACGATCCCGTGGAAGGTGAACAGCGTCAGCGTGACCAGACCGCCCAGGAGCGCGTACGGGTTGAGCAGGTCACCGAAGTTGCCCACGTACTCGAAGTTCTTGTCGATCTTCACCCCGTGCACGATGTTGCCGAAGGCCACGCCCCACATGAACGCGGGGACGAGCGAGGTCCAGAAGATCGCCGCCTCCCAGTTGCGCTGCCAGTTCTCCTCGGGCCGCTTCACCCGGTACTCGAAGGCGACTCCGCGCACGATCAGGCAGACGAGGATGAGCAGCAGCGGCAGATAGAAGCCGGAGAAGAGCGTGGCGTACCACTCCGGGAAGGCGGCGAAGGTCGCGCCGCCCGCCGAGAGCAGCCACACCTCGTTGCCGTCCCAGACGGGTCCGATGGTGTTGATGAGGACCCGCTTCTCGGTGCGGTCGCGGGCCAGCAGCTTGGTGAGGACGCCGACCCCGAAGTCGAAGCCCTCCAGGAAGAAGTAGCCGGTCCACAGGACCGCGATGATGACGAACCAGACGTCGTGGAGTTCCATGACTCAGCAGCTCCCTGGGCCTAGTAGGAGAAGGCCATCGGCTTGTCGGCGTCATGGGGGTCGCCGCCGATCTTGGTGGGCGGGTTGAGGTCGGCCTCGGTGAGCTCCGGCGGACCCTGCTTCACGTACTTGAGCATCAGCTTCACCTCGATGACGGCGAGGATCGCGTAGATGAGGGTGAACACGATCAGCGAGGTCAGCACCTCCGCCTGTGAGACCCCGGGCGAGACCGCGTCCCTGGTCCTCAACAGGCCGTACACCACCCAGGGCTGACGCCCCGTCTCGGTGAAGATCCAGCCCCAGGAGATGCCGATGAGCGGGAAGATCAACGTCCACTGGGACAGCCGCCACCACCAGATGCCGAGCTTCGGCGTCAGCTCCATGTTCTTGGTGAGCATGAGCTTCGGGACGTCCTCGTCCCCGGTGCGGTGTTCCGGCGCCAGCCAGAACTTCCGCCTGGTCAGCCAGAGGCCGGCGGTGCACAGGGCCATCGAGACCCCACCGAAGCCGATCATCCAGCGGTACGCCCAGTAGGCGGTGGGGATGTTGGGCCGGTAGTCACCGGGCCCGAACTTCTCCTGTTCGGACTTGTTGATGTCGTTGATGCCGGGGATCTTGGCGTTGAAGTCGTTCTTGGCGAGGAAGGAGAGTATCCCCGGGATCTCGATGGCGACGGTGTTGTGCCCCTTGGCGACATCGCCGTACGCGAAGAGCGAGAAGGGCGCGGGCTGCTGCGAGTCCCACAGGGCTTCGGCGGCCGACATCTTCATCGGCTGCTGCTCGTACATCACCTTGCCGAGGGTGTCGGCGCTGACGACGGTGAGGAGCGTGCCGACCAGCGCGGTGACCAGGCCGAGCCGCAGCGACATCCGCATGGTGCGGACATGCCGCTTCTTGCGCAGGTGGAAGACGGCGATGCCGGTCATGAAGGCGCCGCCGACCAGGATGGACGCGCTGATCACATGCCAGAAGTTGACGAGCGCCGTCTCCTGGAAGAGCACCTTGGGGAAGTCGGTCAGCTCGGCGCGCATCGTGCCGTCCGCCTTCTTCACCAGCCGGTAGCCGACCGGATGCTGCATGAAGGAGTTGGCCGCCATGATGAAGTAGGCCGACAGGATCGTGCCGATGGAGACCACCCAGATACACGCGAGGTGCACCTTCTTCGGCAGCTTGTCCCAGCCGAAGATCCACAGCCCGATGAAGGTGGACTCGAAGAAGAAGGCGATCAGGGCCTCGAAGGCAAGCGGGGCACCGAACACGTCACCGACGAAGCGCGAGTAGTCGGACCAGTTCATGCCGAACTGGAACTCCTGCACGATGCCGGTCACGACACCCATGGCGATGTTGATCAGGAACAGCTTTCCCCAGAACTTGGTCGCCCTGAGGTAGTGCTCCTTGCCCGTCCGCACCCAGGCGGTCTCCAGAATCGCCGTGAGAGCGGCGAGCGAGATCGTCAGCGGGACGAAAAGGAAGTGGTAGACGGTGGTGATGCCGAACTGCCACCGAGCCAGAGTCTCCGGTGCCAAAGCCAGTTCCACGTCGTCAGTCTCCTTACGCCGCCGTGGTTACAGCGGCAGTTTGCCCCTTTTGCTACATACATCACGGGACAACCGGGACACGCTTGTGAACGCGTTCACATTCACAAGCAATTATGACGCACCGGCTTTCGACCATCGAAGGGGGGTCCCCCTTTGCGTCAACCCCTCGGAAGGTCTCGAACACACCAAGGTGTCCTCCGGACCACACCACGGTGTCCTCCGGACCGACGACGACAACCCCGCTGCTCCGGCGCCGCGAGGCACGGAAGCAGCGGGGTTGTCAGCGGGGATGCGACGTCGGAGGGGATGTGACGTCAGAGCTGCTCGCGGAACCCCTCGGTCGCCTTGAGGAAGATGTCGTTCGCCTCGGTCTCGCCGATCGTCACGCGCACCCCTTCCCCGGCGAAGGGCCGCACGACGACCCCGGCCTGCTCGCAGTGGGCGGCGAACTCGAGCGTGCGCTCCCCCAGCCTGAGCCACACGAAGTTGGCCTGCGTCTCGGGCACCGTCCAGCCCTGACCGCGCAACGCCTCGACCACGCGGTTGCGCTCGCACACCAGCGCGCCGACCCGGCCGAGCAGTTCGTCCTCGGCGCGCAGCGAGGCGACCGCCGCGTCCTGGGCGAGCTGGCTCACGCCGAAGGGCACCGCCGTCTTGCGCAGCGCCGCGGCCACCGGCTCGTGCGCGATCGCGAAACCGACCCTCAGGCCCGCGAGCCCGTACGCCTTGGAGAAGGTGCGCAGCACACAGACGTTGGGACGGTCACGGTAGATCGAAACGCCGTCCGGCACCTCGACGTCCCGGATGAACTCGCGGTACGCCTCGTCCAGGACCACCAGGACATCGCCAGGCACCCGGTCGAGGAATCGCTCCAGCTCGGCCCGGCGCACCACGGTGCCGGTCGGGTTGTTCGGGTTGCAGACGAAAATCAGCCGCGTTCTGTCGGTGATCGCGTCGGCCATGGCGTCCAGGTCGTGCACCTCGTCCGAGGTCAGCGGCACCCGTACCGAGGTCGCCCCGCTGATCTGCGTGATGATCGGGTACGCCTCGAAGGACCGCCAGGCGTAGATCACCTCGTCGCCCGGTCCGCTGGTCGCCTGCAGCAGCTGCTGGGCCACCCCGACCGAACCGGTGCCGGTCGCCAGGTGCGAGAGGGGGACCCCGAAGCGGTCCGACAGCTCGCTCATCAGTCCGGTGCACGCCATGTCCGGGTAGCGGTTGAACGTACCGGCCGCGGCGGTCACGCTCTCCATCACCCCGGGCAGCGGTGGGTAGGGGTTCTCGTTGGAGGACAGCTTGTACGCCACCGCGCCGGCCGCGGCGGGCTTGCCCGGCTTGTAGGTGGGGATACCCTCCAGCTCGGCACGCAGCTTGGGGCTCGTCTCGCTCACCGCAGTCCTCCTCGCGACCACCGCTGGTTCATGACCACCACCGGCTACCAATGCTTCTCACCTTATGAGGATTCGGCGCCGCTGCGAATGGGCCGGGGACAACCATGCGACGCCCCCGGCCCGGGCCGACGACCCGCCGCGTACGCCTTGGTGATCATCGTCATACTCCCCGGCGACCGTCTCCGTGCGAACTCCGCGGTCATCCTCGTACGAAGGCGTACGAATCGGGGGGCGCGTTGCCTTCAAGGCTGTGCGCTGGTGGCTCACGCCGTAGCGCGCATCACCCGTGCAGGTGAGTTGAGACCTCTTCGAAACATGACCCACTTGGCAGGCCCATGCGCGCCGACGCGTCACGTACTGCCATTGGATCGTTTAACTGACTTGGTTTCAAAGGGAGTAGGGACGTTTCGATCATGCAGAAACGTGCCTGTCAACGCGTGCATATGCGTCCGCACTACCCCACCGCATGAGCCCTACTATCGGCTCGCCATGACAGCAGCAGGGAAGCACCAGGTGAGCCGGGCGGAGACTACCCGCCGAAGCGGTCGACCGGGCCGGGCGGGAATCAGAGACGTCGCCGCGGCCGCAGGCGTCTCGATCACAACCGTCTCCGACGCCCTCAACGGCAAGGGCCGGCTCCCGGACGCCACCCGACGCCACGTCCGCGAAGTCGCCGACCGGCTGGGCTATCGCCCGTCGGCCGCCGCCCGCACCCTCCGTACCGGCAAGTCCGGCCTCATCGGCCTGACCGTGACCACCTACGGGGATGAACCTTTCACCTTCACCGAATTCGCCTACTTCGCCGAGATGGCCAGAGCCGCCACCTCCGCCGCACTCGCCCGCGGCTACGCCCTGGTCATCCTCCCCGCCACCTCACGCCACGACGTCTGGTCCAACGTCGCCCTCGACGGAACCGTCGTCATCGACCCCTCCGACCAGGACCCCGTGGTCAGCGAACTCGTCCGTCAGGGCTTACCCGTCGTCTCCGACGGCCGCCCCGCCGGCACCCTGCCCGTCACCGCCTGGGTCGACAACGACCACGAAGCCGCCGTCCTGGGCATCCTCGACCACCTCGCCGACGCCGGCGCCCGCCGCATCGGCCTCCTCACCGGCACCTCCACCGACACCTATACCCACCTCTCCACCACCGCGTACCTGCACTGGTGCGAGCGGGTCGGACAGGATCCGGTGTACGAGGCCTACCCGGCCCACGACCCGTGTGCGGGCGCCGTCGCCGCGGACCGGCTGCTGGCCCGGCCCGACCGCCCCGACGCGGTCTACGGCCTCTTCGACCCCAACGGCACCGATCTGCTGGCCGCGGCCCGGCGCTACGGACTGCGCGTCCCGGACGACCTGCTGCTGGTCTGCTGCAGCGAGTCCACCGTCTACGCCAGCACCGAGCCGCCCATCACCACCCTCTCGCTCAAACCCCGCCGCATCGGCACCGCCGTCGTCCAGCTCCTCATCGACGCCATCGAGGGAGCGGAAACCGACCAACCCGTCGAACAGGTCATACCGACGGAGCTGATCGTGCGTACCTCCTCCGAGCGGCGTCCACCTCGTACGACGGTCAGCCCGCCCCGGTCACCCGAGAAGGGGTAGTCCGGGACCCCCGGGGAGGAGTGGCCCGGCGTACGCTGAGGTTGACGTCCGTCATGTCGGCGGCGGGGCATCCACCAGGGAAAGCCCCGCCCAATTCGGGCGAAAACCGTGGCGAACAGGGCTCCTGCTCCGATTCACCACCCCTGGGTCATCACATGGCGCGATCCGCATTCCTATGATGGGCCCACGACACCGCGGGCCGCTGCGACCAGGCAGTCCGATCCGGTGCAGATGCGGCGCGATGGTGGTGGAGGGGTCGATGACTCAGGGGGCCGGTCAGGGACCCGAGGCGGTGCGGACGGAGACGTTGCGCGACTTCCGGGTGCCCGCGTACATCCACGAGACCGGTCCGTACCCGCCGAGCGCAGCTCCCGGCGAGGCGGCCGGAGTCGGCGAGGAGCCCGAGGGCTACACGCCCACCCGGCGCGACCTGCCCGTCATCAACCGGGGCGACACGGTGCAGGTCGTCATGGACCCCGCCGCCGTGGCGGCCCCCCAGCCCGCCGACGGGCCGGGTCCGCTGTACGTCGTGGGCGACGTGCACGGCTACCTCGACCAGCTGGTCGCCGCGCTCCAGGAGCAGGGCCTCCTCGACGCCGCGGGCAACTGGTCCGCCGGGACCGCGCGCCTGTGGTTCCTCGGCGACTTCACCGACCGCGGCCCCGACGGCATCGGTGTGATCGACCTCGTGATGCGGCTGTCCGCCGAGGCTGCCGCGGTCGGCGGCTACTGCAAGGCGCTCATGGGCAACCACGAGCTGCTGCTGCTCGGCGCCAAGCGGTTCGGCGACACCCCCGTCAACTCCGGCGCGGGTACCGCCACCTTCCAGGCCGCGTGGCTGCTCAACGGCGGCCAGAAGACCGACATGGACCGCCTCCAGGACCACCACCTGCAGTGGATGGCCCGCCTGGACGCCATGGAGCAGGTCGACGGGCACCTCCTCGTGCACTCCGACACCACCGCCTACCTCGACTACGGCGACTCGATCGAGGCGGTCAACGACACCATCCGCGAAACCCTCACGCGCAACGACGCGGACGAGTGCTGGGACCTCTTCCGGAAGTTCACCAGACGCTTCGCCTTCCGCGACGAAGGCGGTGCCGAGGCGGCGCTGTCCCTGCTGGACACCTACGGCGGCACCCGTGTCGTCCACGGCCACAGCCCCATCCCGTATCTCCTGGGCGAGGTCGGCTCGGAGGACGGCGAGGACGCCGCGGGCCCCGTGGTCGAGGGACCGCATCTTTACGCCGACGGACTGGCCATCGCGATGGACGGCGGAGTGACCATGGCCGGAAAACTGCTGGTCCAGCAACTGCCCCTGGATAGCTGAGGGTTCTTCGGGCAGACGTCCCCCAGGAAGGACAGCGCTGGCCAGGGGGCAATTTCTGGAAACCCCCTGTCACGGCGTGCCGTCACCGCTCTACCATCGGCTTATCCGTAGCAGGCTCCCCTCCGTTTCTGCCCGACGGCTCGTCAGCGTGCGAGCCACCAGCCCTACGGAGCATCGGGGGATGCACATGAACAGCGTTCCGCAGCACCTGCTGAGCGAGGACCGCCAGGAATACGAGCGGATCCTCGATGAGGCGCTGCGCTCCGCCCCACACCGCCCGGAACTCGCCGCTGTCGGCCAGCGGCTCAATGCCGAACAGCTGCGCACCATGGCGCTCAACGCCACCGCACTCATCACGGCGGCCGCGGCGACCGAGTACGCGCACTACGTGAAGGTCCGCGAGGAACTGCGCCGCCCGGCGCCGTCCACCCCAACCGTGAGCGAAGTCGCCGGCTCCGCGGAGCCCGGCGCGACCGCGATGGGGCTCGCCGCCACCATGGGCGAGGTCACCGAGACCGCCGGAGCCGGGGCGATCGCCGTCGTCGCGGTGCTCGCGCCCGTCCTCGCCGGAACAGCCGCGGCGATCTTCCTGCTCGTGGGATTCATCCTGAAGGTCCTCACCCCCGAGCTGGCGTTCGCCCAGACCCTGCTGACCACCGGGTGGGTCTTCGGTGCGGTCACGGCGGCCGCGATCCTGGTCGCCGCGGTCGGGCTGCTGCTCACCGCTCTGCGCAACGGCTCGTCCTCGCTCCAGGCCGGAGCGCCCGGCGAGCTCAACGCGGACGTGGCCCGGGCCAGGGAAGCCTGGCGCGAGGCCCTGCTGGAACGCGGCATCATGCCGTTCCTCCGGGAGGCCCTCTCCGATCCGGGCTCGGCGGCACTGACCCGTCCGTCACCGACACCGACCACCGGCCGCATGCCGCACCTCGGCTACAACCGGCCGGGGTTCAGCAGCCCCGACGGCGGACCCGCGGCCGGCCCGCGCCCGAGCTTCACCAGCCCGGACTTCACCAGCCCGGACTTCGGGGGGCCCGAGCACCAGCCGGAGTGACACCCGGCGGGCCGACACCAGGGTGACGGGAACGAGGGGCCTGCGCCGATACGGCGCGGGCCCTTTTGCCGCTGCCCACCCCTTCACCCTCACCGGCGCCCGCCCCGCTCGTACGATCCCGGTGCGCCCCGTCAGATGATGCCGAGCCCCCGGGCCGCCGTCATCCAGGCCGGGACCTGGGAGAGCAGCCGGTCGTACAACTCCGGGTCCGGTACGCCGCTGATGTCGTCCACCGCGAAGAACCCCACGTTGTCGACGCGCCGACCGGGCAGCGTGTCGAACCGCTCCAGCACGCCGTAGTTCGACCGCCCCAGGCCCACGAACTGCCAGAAGATCGGCTCCTCCACCGCGGCCCTCAGCTCCTGCTCGATCGCCTTGTTCCGATAGACACCTCCGTCGGAGAAGAACAACACCAGCGTGGGATCGACAGCCGGATGTTCTCGTACATACGTACGCACCTCGGCGATCGCCTTCTGCTCCTCGTTCTGGATACCGACCGACCGCATGTCCACCTGCCCCGGCAGCAGGCCCTTCCGTGGCTTGTTGCTCCGCCGGAACAGGCTCAGCTCACCGACCCTGACATGGAGCTCCAGCCACTCGGGCAGCTCGCCCAGACTCAGGTCGGGCAACCGGGCGGCATGGGAGGCGAACGTCCACGCCTGCATCACCCCGTCGTCGTCCAGCTGCGCCGCCACCGCGGCCATCCGCTCCACCACGTCGGCCACGACGCCCTTGGAGTACAGGAGCGACATGGAACCGGAGGCGTCGAGGATCAACACGACGCGCGCCGTGACCCCCTCCGCACCGTGCTTCCGCAGGCTGACCGCCACCTGCTCCTTGCGCAACGAGAGCCGCTTGCGCATGTCCACGGGCAACCGTTCCTCGCCCTTGCTGAGACGCGGGGAGGAAGCCGGGGACACTGGGGGTGCCGGGGGTGCCGGCGGGGCGCCCGCAGCGGTGGAAGCGGCCGTCCGCGAGCCAGTCGGCGGGAGCGCGGGCGAGACCGCCGGTGTGCCCCCGGGCGAAACCGCCGGCTCCGGCCCGCGCGCACCGGCCCCGTCGGACTCCACGCTGATACCGAAGTCGGTGGCGAGACCGGCCAGCCCGGACGCATAGCCCTGTCCGACCGCCCGGAACTTCCACTGACCTCCCCGCAGATACAACTCGCCCCCGATGAACGCCGTCTCCGTCGTGGCCTCCATCTCGAAGCGCGCGATCTCCTGCTGGGTCCCGGCATCGAGCAGCCGCAGCGTCAGTCCGGACAGCCCGCCGAAGGTGCCGCCATCGGCCGAGGCGCACAGGACGACCCGCTCGATCTCCGGTTCCAGGGCACGCAGGTCCACCTCGACGGTGTCCGTCGTGGCAGCGCCGTCCCGCTGCTTCCCGAGATGCCGTACGGCGCCGGAGGCGTGCCGCGGCTGGTTGTAGAAGACGAAGTCCCCGTCGTCCCGCACACGTCCGCCCGGGCCGAGCAGCAGCGCCGAGGCATCCGCGTCCGGCGCACCGGCCCCTCCTCTCCAGCCGAGCACGGCCCGAACCGCCCCGGCGGCGACGGGAAGGTTGGCGCCCTTGCTCATGGATGTCGATGTCATGGGCCCAGTCTGCCGAGAGAAGCCGGCCCGGGAGCCGTTCGTTGCGCCTGATGTACGCCGCGAACGGCTCCGGGCACGACTGCGCGTGCGTGCGGCTCAGTCCGCGAGCGGCAGATAGACCCGGTTGCCCGCGGCGGCGAACTCCCTGGACTTCTGCAGCATCCCCTCGGCGACCTCTTCGGCCGACGCCCCCGCGGCCGCCGTACCGCCGAACTGCTCGGTGATGCTCTGGCTGATCTTCATCGAGCAGAACTTCGGGCCGCACATGGAGCAGAAGTGCGCCGTCTTGGCGGGCTCGGCCGGCAGGGTCTCGTCATGGAACTCCCGTGCCGTGTCCGGGTCGAGGGCCAGGTTGAACTGGTCCTCCCACCGGAACTCGAAGCGGGCGTCGGACAGCGCGTCGTCCCATTCCTGCGCACCTGGATGCCCCTTGGCGAGGTCGGCTGCGTGGGCGGCGATCTTGTAGGTGATGACGCCGGTCTTGACGTCGTCACGATTGGGCAGGCCCAAGTGCTCCTTGGGCGTGACATAGCAGAGCATGGCCGTGCCCCACCAGGCGATCATCGCGGCACCGATGCCGGAGGTGATGTGGTCGTACGCCGGCGCGACGTCCGTCGTCAGCGGGCCGAGCGTATAGAACGGAGCTTCATCACAGATCTCCTGCTGAAGGTCGATGTTCTCCTTGATCTTGTGCATCGGGACATGTCCCGGGCCCTCGATCATCGTCTGTACATGAAAACGCTTCGCGATCGTGTTGAGTTCCCCGAGCGTCCTCAACTCCGCGAACTGAGCCGCGTCGTTGGCGTCCGCGATCGACCCGGGCCGCAGCCCGTCGCCGAGCGAGTACGTGACGTCGTACGCCGCGAGGATCTCGCAGAGTTCCTCGAAGTTCTCGTAGAGGAACGATTCCTTGTGGTGCGCGAGGCACCAGGCCGCCATGATCGAGCCGCCGCGCGAGACGATGCCGGTCTTGCGGTTCGCCGTGAGCGGCACGTACGGCAGCCGCACGCCCGCGTGGACCGTCATGTAGTCCACGCCCTGCTCGGCCTGCTCGATGACCGTGTCCTTGTAGATCTCCCAGGTCAGCTCCTCGGCACGGCCGTCCACCTTCTCCAGAGCCTGGTAGAGCGGCACCGTGCCGATGGGGACGGGGGAGTTGCGCAGGACCCATTCCCGTGTGGTGTGGATATTGCGACCGGTGGACAGGTCCATGACCGTGTCCGCGCCCCAACGGGTCGCCCAGGTCATCTTCTCGACCTCCTCCTCGATGGAGGAGGTGACGGCGGAGTTGCCGATGTTGGCGTTGACCTTCACCAGGAACCGCTTGCCGATGATCATCGGCTCGATCTCCGGGTGGTTGACGTTCGCTGGCAGCACCGCGCGACCGGCTGCGATCTCCTCGCGTACGACCTCGGGGTCGACGTTCTCGCGGACCGCCACGAACTCCATCTCGGGTGTGATCTCGCCCCGCCGGGCGTACGCGAGCTGCGTGACCGCCTCTCCGGGACGGCCTCGACGCGGCTGGCGCGGCCGCCCCGGGAAGACCGCGTCGAGGTTGCGCAGGCCCCCGCGCGGCGAGGTGTGCTTGATTCCGTCGTCCTCGGGACGGACGGGACGGCCCGCGTACTCCTCGGTGTCACCGCGGGCGATGATCCAGTTCTCGCGCAGTGGCGCGAGGCCCCTGCGTACGTCGGTGTCGACGACCGGATCGGTGTACGGGCCGGAGGTGTCGTACAGCGTGACGGACTGCCCGTTGGTGAGGTGCACTTGACGGACCGGCACCCGCAGATCGGGGCGCGAACCCCCGACGTATCCCTTGTGCCAGCCGATGGACTTCCCGGCCTCCCGCGGCTGTTCACCCTCGGGCGTGGCAGGCGCCCCGCCCATCTGGCTGGAGGCAGGCGTGCGTACGTCCTTGTTGGTCATGAGACCTACTCCCTACGCCGGCATTACCCGGTAACAGGTTCGGCGGTCGACGCAGCGGATTCCGTCTGCCGACGTCCCTTGTGAAACATCACTCGTTCCACGTGAAACATCGCTAAGACGGAGGTCAGCGCCCTCTCAGCCCGGTGCTCCGAGCTCCCGCGTGTGCAAAGGTGACTCCACGCTAGCGTCATATCTGGCGCGGTGAACAGAGGGCCCTCGCCGTTCTTGCGATGATCGGTCGGTGACCACAACGCAGCAGCCCCCGTTCCCGCCGTCCGAGCCGCCGCGCCGACGCGGTCCCGGAGACGGCTATGGACCTGGCTCCGGAGACGGCCGCGGACACGGGCCGGGCGGTGGCCCCGGCCCCGGTCCAGGCGGCGGGCACGGGCATGGACCGGGTGAGGGACACGGGCACGGCCCCGGGGACCGATACGGACATGGGTCTGGGTCTGGGGACAGGTCTGGGAACGGACCTGGGCCGGGGAACGGGCACGGCCGTGGCGACGGGCACGGGTCCGGGGACGGGCACGGATCCGGGCACTCGCACAGTCACAGCCATGGGCCCGCCACGCCCGTCTCCAAGCATCTGCGCAAGGTCATCGCGGCCATTCTGATCCCCTTCGCCGCCGCGGTCGTCGTGGGTCTCGCGGTTCTCTGGCCCGGTGGCGCCCCCTCCCACGAGCGCACCGGCGTCGGCTTCGACCGGCAGACCCAGCAGGCCACGGTCACCAAGGTCGACAAGGTCAGCTGCAAGTCCGTGAACGCGTCGGGGGAGACCCCGACCGGCAACACGTCCACCGCCGAGGGCTCCTCCGCGCAGCAACAGGCGACGGGCGACTGCAAGAAGGCGACGATCCGGATCGACACCGGCAAGGACAAGGGCCGTACGTTCACGGAGATCATCCAGCCCGACCAGTCACGACAGTTGCACGAGGGCGAGAAGGTCGTGGCCGCGTACGAGCCCTCCGCGCCCAGGGACCTGCAGTACTCGGTCACCGATGTGAACCGGAAGTTCCCGATGGCGCTGCTCGCCGGGATCTTCGCCCTGGCCGTCGTGGTGGTGGGCCGGATGCGCGGTGTCATGGCACTGGTCGCCCTTGCCATCAGCTTCGTGATCCTGACCTTCTTCATCCTGCCCGCGATCCTGCAGGGCTCGAATCCGCTGGTCGTGGCCGTGGTCGGGGCGAGCGCGATCATGCTGATCGCGCTCTACATGTGCCACGGCCTCTCGGCCCGTACGTCGGTGGCGGTGCTCGGCACCCTGCTCTCCCTGGTGCTGATCGGCATCCTCGGTTCGGAGTTCATCGGCTGGGCGGCGCTGACCGGAAACACGGACGACAACACCGGTCTGATCCACGGCCTGTATCCGTCCATCGACATGAGCGGTCTGCTGCTCGCGGGCGTCATCATCGGTTCGCTCGGCGTGCTCGACGATGTGACGGTGACGCAGACCTCGGCGGTCTGGGAGCTGCATGAGGCCAGCCCGACGATGGGCTGGCGCGATCTGTACCGCGCGGGTATCCGGATCGGCCGTGACCACATCGCGTCGGTCGTCAACACGCTCGTCCTGGCGTACGCGGGTGCCGCGCTTCCCCTGTTGCTGCTCTTCTCGATCGCGCAGAGCAGTGTGGGCACGGTCGCCAACAGCGAACTGGTCGCCGAAGAGATCGTGCGCACCCTGGTCGGCTCGATCGGCCTGGTCGCCTCGGTGCCGGTGACCACGCTGCTGGCCGCCCTGGTGGTCTCCGCGGACCGTCCGGCAGTCCCGGCCGCCGCCACGGAGCCTGTCGAGAGCAGGGCGCCGGCACGCGGCGGGAAGGGCCGTCGCCGCAAGCGCTGAAGCCTCCCCACGCCCGCGTCGCATGAGGAAGCGCACTCCATTTGGAGGGTTGGGGGCTTCAACCCGTGCTCTGCTCCTCCGCCAGGATGCGGTCCAGCGCCTCGTCGAGGTGGGCGTCGAAGTCCGCGAGGGAACGCTCCTGCCCCAGCGGCACCAGCTTGTCCGTGCGGTCGAGGAAGGCCACGAGCGGCGCCGCCCCGGACCTGAACAGCGCGTGGTCGCCCCCCACCTGGAGCCGGATCAGCACCTCACCGAACGCCTCCGGGTCGGCAGGCGCGATGTGCACATCCCCGTCACCGCACGGCCGTCCCACGCCGTCGATCAGCAACTCCCGCCCGAACGCCCAGGTCACAGGCGCGTCGCCGGGCAAGTGGAAGGTCAGCCGCACGGCGTAGGGATCACAGGTCTCGTAGCGCAGCTCCACCGGAATGCGGAAAGAGAGCTCCTCCGAGACGAGGAAGCTCATCATGACCTCTGCCTGTACCGACTCGCGCATCGCCTACCCCGTCGTTTTGCCGTCGACCGGCCAGGAATCATCCCCCTGACTCTGCTGAAATATTGCTCAACGTGCATGCGAGATCACAAGGAGTGAGTTTTCAGATACTGATAGAGATCGCGAGTGTCCCCAGCAGTCTGCCGATCTCACCTTGCAATTGCCGCGCCGTGGGCAGCAGTCGATCGGCCTGGTGAAGAGGGAGAGAAAAGGCCATTGCGGCGGCAGTTGTGCCGACCGTGATGGGAAGGGCCGCACAGACCGTTCCCAGCGCGTACTCCTGGCGCTCGATGACGGGCTCCATCCGCCCCGTCCGCTCCAGCCGCCGTAGCAGACTGACGTTGTCACGCACCGTATAGGGAGTGATCGACTGCACGGGGTAGCGGTCGAGATGATCCCGGCGGGCCTTCTCGTCGAGCTGGGACAGCAGACACTGGCCGATCGCATGGGCGTGTCCGGTCTCCCGGAAGTCCGCCCACTCCTCCACCGCCGGATTCCCTGGCGTGTCGGCGACGCACACGACCTCGATCTCGCCGTCACGGTAGACCGCGTAGTACACGGGCGCACCGATCGAATCGCGCCACTGGGCGAGCGTCTCGCTCACCGTGCTGCGACGTTTCTGCTGCGCTCCGCTACTGCCCAACCGCTCGGCGGCCTCACCGAGGAAGAACAGCCCCTTGTCACGGCACAGATAGCCCTCGTGGACCAGGGTCCGCAGCAGGTGGTAGGCCGTCGGCAGCGCGAGCCCGGCCTCCCGGGCGAGCTGCTTCGCCGGGGCGCCGTGCTGGCGCGCGGCAACGGCCTCCAGGAGACGCATCGCCCGCTGCACGGAGCCGATCAGCGTCGTGGGATGCGGCTCCGACGACACGGCTTCCAGGGGGATGCGCGCGTCCGGCAGGGGGGTCCGCGCCTCGGCGGGCGAGGTGCGCGGTTGGGCGGGCGGGAGACGTGTCCCCGCGGAAGCGCTGGACCGCTGCAGGGGTGGGGCGGGTGATTGTGCGGGTGCGGTGTCAACCGTGGCCAAGGGGCACTCCCGGAGCGCGAGGGGAACCGCCCGTGCGGGGAAACACGGGAGGGGGCTGTGCGCTGCTCGCGGGGGTCGTCCCCGCGTCGAATTCCGGACTGTAACCGCCCATCACCGCATGCAGACGGCCTCGCCGGAAACTTCCCTCGGCCGAGGGAACCTTGAGTTCCCTTTCCTGACCTGCCCGTTACCCGTTACTCACCCGGTTGTGTCTCACCAGTCGCTGCGCGACGACGAACTCGACATGAACTTGCGTACCACGTAGATCAATCCGCCGACGAGGGCGACGAAGATCAGGACCTTGAAAAGCAGGCCGATCAACACACTGAGCACGCTGACTATCACCGTGCCGAACACGACCAGAGCGATGACCGGCACCGCGATCCACTTCACCCACCACGGCATCCCGCCGAAGATCTCTCGCATCGCCCTTGTCCTTAGCCTCTCTACGCCCGTGGCCCCAAGTCCGGGACTCTGATTCCGGGTTCTGTGATGTCCTGCATTCGATGCTAGGGCCGCGAAGGGGCCGACGGGGGCCCCGCACCCCTTGTCCTCCCCTGACCGTCCCCCTAGGGAACCCTGAGGCCCCCGTCAGCTCTCGGGCGGAGAGAACACCACCAGAACCCGCAGGTCCTCGGTGATGTGGTGGAACTTGTGGGCGACCCCCGCGGGTACGTAGACGACGCTGCCACGCGCGACCTGGGTGGTCTCCAGGCCGACCGTGATCGAAGCGCGGCCACTCACGACGAAGTACACCTCGTCCTGCTGGTGCGGCTTCTGCGGGTCGGGGTCGCCCGCGTCGAGCGCGTACAGGCCGACCGACATGTTCCGTTCGCGCAGAAACTGCAGATAAGCACCGTCGTTGGCGGCCCGTTCGGCCTCCAGTTCGTCCAGCCGGAATGCCTTCATCGCCCTCGTCCGCTCCCGTGCTCCGAAAGCTGTGTCCACAGCCTTGCTCGCCAGTCGATCTCTTCTGCCACGATCAGACACATGAAGAATTTCGTAGTCAAGACGATCGCCAACGCGGGGGCCCTGGCCGTCGCGGTGTGGCTGCTCGACAAGATCACCCTGACAGGGACCAGCACCGGCAAGAAGGTCGGCACGCTGCTGGTGGTCGCCCTTGTCTTCGGTCTGGTGAACTTCCTGGTCAAGCCGGTGGTGAAGGTGCTGACCTTCCCGCTCTTCATTCTGACGCTCGGCCTGATCACCCTCGTGGTCAACGCCCTGATGCTGCTGCTCACCTCGTGGCTGGCGGGCAAGCTCGACCTCAGTTTCCATGTGGAGGGCTTCTGGACCGCCGTGGTGGGCGGCCTGATCATCTCGGTCGTGTCCTGGGCGCTCAATGTCGTGCTGCCCGACGGCGAGGACTGAGAGCGTTCGATGTCCTATCGCGTCTGTTTCGTCTGTACCGGCAACATCTGCCGGTCGCCGATGGCCGAGTCCGTCTTCCGCGCCCGCATAGAAGAGGCCGGACTCGACGGCCTGGTAGAGGTCGACAGCGCGGGCACGGGCGGCTGGCACGAGGGCGACGGTGCGGACTCGCGCACCGTCGCCGTCCTGGAGGCGGCCGGCTACGAGAGCGGCCATGCGGCCCGCCAGTTCCAGGTCTCGTGGTTCTCCGACCTCGACCTTGTGATCGCCCTCGACTCCGGCCACCTCACCGCCCTGCGCCGGCTCGCGCCCACTCCCGAGGACGCGACGAAGGTCCGGCTGCTGCGGTCGTACGACCCCGACGCGGGCGACGACCTGGACGTTCCCGATCCGTATTACGGACCCATGGACGGCTTCGAGGAATGTCTTGAGATGGTGGAGGCGGCGAGCCCCGGACTGCTCGCCGCTGTGCAGCAAGAACTGGAGGGACGGGCAGCATGACGTCAGGGGATTTCGTCACGGGAAGCGGCGACGGCACGCGAGCGGTACGGGCGGGGCTGCCCGACCCCGTCAAATACGAGCCGACGCTTCCGGGCCCGGTCTTCGCCGCGCACTTCCATCTGCCGGGCGATCCGACCGGCCCGTACACCTACGGTCGTGACGAGAACCCGACCTGGACGCTCCTGGAGCGTGCCATCGGCGAGTTGGAGGCACCCGGGCAGGACGGTGTCACGACGCTCGCCTTCCCCTCCGGGATGGCCGCCATCTCGGCGGTGCTCTTCTCCCGGCTGAAGGCCGGAGACGTGGTGGTCCTGCCCGTCGACGGCTACCAGGTGCTGCCACTGGTGCGCGAGCAGCTCACCGCGTACGGCATCGAGGTACGCACCGCCCCGACCGGCGGCGACGCCCAGCTCGAGGTGCTCGACGGCGCGAAGCTGCTGTGGATCGAGACCCCGTCGAACCCGGGGCTCGACGTCTGCGACGTACGACGCCTCGTCGCGGCGGCCCGCGCGCAGGGCACCCTCGTCGCGGTCGACAACACCCTGGCGACCCCGCTCGGGCAGCGCCCGCTGGAGCTGGGTGCCGACTTCTCGGTCGCCAGCGGCACCAAGATGCTCACCGGACACGGCGACATCCTCCTCGGATACGTCACCGCCCTCGACGCCGACCTGATGGCGCCCGTGCGGCGCTGGCGGAAGATCGTCGGAGCGATCCCCGGGCCCATGGAGACCTGGCTGGCCCACCGCTCCCTCGCCACGCTCCAGCTGCGCGCCGACCGGCAGAACGCCAACGCCCTGGTGATCGCCGAGGCGCTGCGCGGTCGGCCCGAGGTGACCGGGCTGCGCTATCCGGGACTGCCCGACGACCCCTCGCACAAGATCGCCTCGCAGCAGATGCGGCGCTTCGGATGCGTGGTGTCCTTCACACTGCCCACGCGCGCGCGTGCCGACCGTTTCCTCGACGCGCTGCGCCTGGTGGACGACGCGACGAGTTTCGGCGGGGTGCGGTCCACCGCCGAGCGACGCGGCCGGTGGGGCGGCGACGCGGTGCCGGAAGGCTTCATCCGTTTCTCGGCCGGCGCCGAGGACCCCGAGGACCTGGTGGCGGACGTACTGCGCGCGCTCGACGAATCCGCGGAGTGACCCCTTCCTGAACGACCGGTGAGTCTCCTGCGGCATACATCCAGGCTGTCCGCTTGATACCTCGCTCCGTACAACGGACGGTCCGAGCCTCCCCCCTCGTGGCTCGGACCGTCCCGGTTCTGTGCGCGAAGAACCGCGCGAACAAGGCTAGTTGACTCTGTGTCAGTGTCCAATCACAGTAGCGACAGAGACCTATCGACTTATTTATAGTTGGGGCTCGGTCGGGGGCGCTGGGAGGGGAGGGGCACCATGGATCTGGCCCTGCTGCGCACATTTGTGACCGTGCACCGGGCCGGTTCCTTCACTCGCGCCGCCGCGCTGCTCGGTCTCTCACAGCCTGCCGTCACCTCACAGATCCGCACATTGGAGCGGCAGTTGGGGCGGCCGCTCTTTCTTCGCCAGGCCCGTGGGGTGACCCCCACGACGATCGGTGACGAGCTCGCCCACAAGGCCGCGCCGCATCTCGACGCCCTGGTGGAGATCGCCGAGACCGGACTCGACGAGGACTCGTCAGTGCGCACCCTGCATCTGGCCGGACCACCGGAGTTCACCGCCGAGCGGGCGCTGCCCGCGCTCACGGAGCTGACGGGCGAGGACGGCCAGGGTTTCGCGCTGCGTGCCTCCTTCGGCAACGCCGAGGAGACACTGGAAGGGCTCGCCGCCGGACATCATGATCTGGCCATCACCACGGCCCGTCCCCGTGGCACCCTGCTCACCGCGACTCCGCTCTGCGACGAGGAGCACGTGCTGGTCGCCGCCCCGCGCTGGGCCGCCCGTATAGGTGCCGGAAAGCTCCGCCGAAAGGGCTCGCCGGCCCTGGAGAACTTCCCCGTGGTCGAAGTGCACGAGTCGCTGCCGCTCGTCGCCCGCTACTGGGCATCCGTCTTCGACTCCCACCCGGCCGCTTCGGGCACCGTCGTCGTCCCCGATCTGCGCGCCGTGCTCGCCTGCGCCGCCACGGGCGCGGGCCTCGCGGTGCTGCCCCGGTATCTGTGCGCCGAAGCCCTGGAACGGGGTGACGTGGTCGCGCTTCTCGACCCGGCGGTGCCTCCGCTGCGTACGTACTTCCTGGTGGTCCGCACCGGCACACTGGCCATGCCGCACATCGCTCGGGCGCACGACTGGCTGCTCCACGCCGCGGCCGACTGGTCCTGATGCCCCCCGAGCCTCCCCGGGCTCCCTGAGCCTCCCAGGGGGGTTTCTGAGCCCTTCCTGAGCGCCTCGGGGCTCCGCGATGTTTCACGTGGAACCAACCGGGCCACATTTCTCCCATGACCGTCCGACCCGTGGTCAAGCGCACCGCCCGCGCCATCCTGCTCGATGGCAATGACCTGATCTTGATCAAGCGCACCAAACCCGGCGTCGATCCCTACTGGCTGACACCGGGTGGCGGGGTCGAACCGGAGGACACGACTGTCGTCGACGCACTCCATCGTGAGGTGCACGAGGAACTCGGTGCCAAGATCACCGATGTGGTGCCCTGCTTCGTCGACACCGTCGAGCACATCGGTGATGACGGCGGCGCAACCGGCGTGAAAGTGCAGCACTTCTTCGTCTGCCGTCTGGAGTCCATGGATCCGTCCCAGCGGCACGGCCCCGAGGTGGACGAGCCCTGCGGCGAGTACGAGATCGTACGGGTGCCGTTCACCCGGGTCGGCATCGCCTCCGTCCACCTCGTACCGCTGTCCCTGCGGCACTATCTCGACGGGAACATCGAAGGCGTACGGGCGATGCACGCACCGGACCTGGGCTGAGGCTCTTCGGGTCGGGGTCGTGGCCTCGGCTGCCGGTTGGGCCCGGTCAGTCCCCTGCCGCGACGAGTTCCTCGACCGAGTCGTGGCGTATACGGTCCGACGGGATGCCCGCTGCCCTCAGAGCGTCCACCCCGCTGCGGATCATGCCGGGTGGCCCCGAGAGATAGGCGTCGTACTCGTTCCACGGGCCGTACTCGCGTACGGCGTCGGGCAGATGGAGATGCGCCCGCTGGTCGACGACCGGGCGTACGGCAAGCCATGGGTGGCTCTGCTGCAGCCGGAGCATCGTGTCGATGTCGTACAGGTCGTGATCGGTGCGGGCACCGTAGAAGACCTCGACCGGCCGCCGCTCCCCGTGCTCGGCGACGTCCTCGACCAGCGCTTTGATGGGCGCGATGCCGGTGCCGCCGCCGAGGCAGAGCAAGCCGCTGTCGGTGGTGTGGTCGACGGTCATCGAGCCGGCCGGCGGGCCGAGCCGGATGATGTCGCCGGGACGGGCACGGTGCACCAGCGCGTTGGAAACCCAGCCCGCCGGGACCGCCTTCACATGGAACGACAGCAGTCCGTCGGACCGGGGCGCCGAGGCGAAGGAGTAGTGCCGCCATATACGCGGCCACCACGGTGTCTCCAGGCTCGTGTACTGCCCGGCGAGGAAGGGGTACGGCTGGTCGGGGCGGACCGTGATGACGGCGATGTCCGGTGTCCTGAGGTCGTGCGCGACGACTTCGGCGTACCACCAGGCCGGGGCGCGCAACTCGTCCGCGGCCGCCGCGTCGATCATCACCTGGGAGATCGTCGTGTACGCGCGCACCCAGGCCGCCTCGGTCTCGGCGTCCCAGATCGCCGAGGCGAACCGGCTGAGCGAACCGATGAGGCACTCACCGACGGCCGGGTAGTGCTCGGGCCGGGTGCCGTACTTACGGTGGCCACGGCCGAGGTTCTGCAGGTAGTCGACGAGAACCGGAGTGTTGTCGATGTGTTCGGCGGCGGTCAGCAACGCCTTGAGCAGTCGGTCTCGCTGGGTGTCCATCGCCGCGGGGAACAGTGGCCGTAGATCCGGGTGGCGCACGAAGAGGAGTGCGTAGAAGTACGAAGTGACCTTGTCGGCGACGGGGCCGACCTCGGCCATGGTCCGGCGGATGAGCACGGCGTCCGGAGACGCCTGCGGAGTGGGGTCGAACCTCTGGGCGGGCGACCGCGGCTCCGGGCCGGACGGTCCCGGCTCGGGCAGCGGGGGCGCCTGACGGGAGACGGGAGGCTCGGGCGACCGCGGCCTGTCGAAGGGAGCGGGAGGTTCAGGCAACCGAGGCCCGTCGAAGGAGGCAGGAGGCTCTCGGAACCGCTGCTCCTGGACCGGGACCCGAGGCCCGCCAAGGCGCTGCTCCTGGGCGGGTACCGGCGGCTGCGGGCCGGGGCCGAACTGCTCACGTCCGGGATCCGTCCGCTCCCGCCCGAACGCTGACCGCTCCGGGCCGGCATCGGACTGCGCGGAGGAGTCGTGGTCGGGCCCGGCCGGACCTGACCACGGCCGAGCGGATGTGTGGGCGGGCTCCGGCTCGGGGCGTGGAGCCTCAGTGGGCGCGGCCTGCTGGGAAGTCGGCTCTGCCTCCACGGCGGAGGATATTCGTTCCTGCTGTGTCGTTCCCCGACCCGCGGTGGGTCGGCCGACCGGGCGCATCGCTGCCAGACGGCGGCCGTCGGCGGGCTCCCTCTCCCCATCGGACGGCAGTGGTTCCTTGCGCGGCGTGAACCAGCCGCCCCCGCCATTGCCTCCGGAAGTGCCGTTGTCGGCCGACGTGGTGGTCGGAGCGTCCATGGTGTGCCTCGCCTCGAACATCTTTCGGTCGGTCTGCGCACTTCCGCGGTCGGAAGATGCCTACTTTCCCCCGTAGACGACTTGCTTTCCTGCCCCGTTCAGTCCCCACCGGCCAATGCGGCCACATTCAACCCGGATTGCCAGTCTGTACGGACAAGTAAGGCGAGAATGTGACATTGGCCGCACTACCCTCACTGCAGCATCCCACTCCGAGTCAGCGCCCGGCCGCATAACGGGAAATACGGGTCTTCGATCTCTCCATCCCGTTACGCTGCATTGGCCTGCGTTCGTGCCCCACGAGACGTGCGTACATCACGATGGACGCGAACCGGAGTCGACCATACCGGCAGCCGCCGCACAAACAAGTACCCGCTTCCTTCCGCCCGAAGAGGCGGCGCCCCACTCTCAACTGCCGTAATTACAAGGAGCGCCGGACCGATTCATAGGCATCCCACAGGTCCCGTCCCACGTAGGAGTGCGTGGCAAGGCCTGCCAGATGCCGATCCGCATTGACCGCGACGGAGACCGGCACCGTCTCGAACAGGTCCTTGTCGGACAGCGAGTCGCCATAGGCGACACAATCGGCCCGCATCACCCCGAACTCTTCACAGAGTCGGTCCGCGATCTGCACCTTCGCCGCGGCACTGAGAATGCCCGCGAGATCAACGGGCTCGCTGAACGGCAGAGCGGGAAAACGCGAACCGTATGCCGCATGCTTCCTCCCTGAGATCCGCCCACAGGGCATGCACCTGTGCGGCGTACTCCGGCGGACCGATCCGTCCTGCCGAGATCTCTTGGTCAAGGGCAACAGCCTCGGCCTCCAGACCGATCTGCCGTGAGATCTCCTGGGGTGCGGAACTCCCGTACAGCAACGTTCCGTCAAGGTCGAAGAGATGAAGTCGCGGCATGGAAGCCGAGGCTAGCGGCCCGGGCACCTTTCGCTGTTTCACGTGAAACATCTGTCCGTGCGCTATGGGAAGCGACGCTGCCTCCATGCCCGCACCTGAGGACACGACATGGCCAAAAGCGCATAGATCCCTGGGCAAACAGGTGGACGTCAGGGGGGTACGTCAGACAGCCTGACCTGCGTGTCGACACCTTCCCCCGCCCTTCTGCCCATCCGCCGACTGACGCCTCGCGATCTCACCGCCTGCGCCGATTTGTCAGAGAACCGGGGGTGGCCCCGTGAGGAACACAAGTGGGGTCTGCTCCTCACCGCCGGGACGGGCTACGGCATCGACGACCCCGACGGCGGTCTCGTCACCGCCTGCGTCGTGACCGAGTACGGAACGCCGGAGAGGCTTGAACTGGGAGCGATCGGAATGGTGCTGGTCGCCGAGCGGCATGCCCGCCAGGGTGTCGGCCGGCGTCTGATGCGGCATGTCGTGGCAGAGATGGGCACCACCCCGCTGACCCTGCACGCGACTCCTTATGGTCGACCGCTCTACGAGGAGCTGGGCTTCAAGGTCACGGGCCGCGCCGAGATGGTCCGTGGACACTTCGTCCCTGACGGGCCGGACCCGAAGGTGGCCACGCGCTCGGCCACCGCCGAGGATCTCGCCACGATTCTTCGGCTCGACGCGGAGGTCTTCGGTTCCGACCGTACCCATGTGATCACGCGGCTACCTGCCTTCTCCGACCAGTTGCGTGTCGCCGTGGAGAACGGCCGGATCATCGGCTACGCGGCGGCCTGGCCCAACATGGACACCCATGTGGTGGGTCCACTGATCGCCCGTGACTCCGAGACGGCGAAGGCACTCATCGCCTCGCTCGCCGCCCACACCGACCGCCCGCTGCGCACCGACATCGACGTACGGCACGAAGAGCTGCTGTCCTGGGCGAAGGAACACGGCCTGGAGCCCACGAGCTTCAACGCGGTGATGACGTACGGGATCTCGGAGTTGCCCGGGGACTGGACGCGACGCTTCGCTCCGCTCACGGTGGCGGCGGGCTGAGAGCCGCCGGGGTGCAGTCGCATCCACCGCCCGGAGCATCACTCACCGCGTAGAGAAACGCCGGTCCCCGTCGTCTGTGGGGGACCGGCGCCTGTCTACGGGGGTGAGGTCAGACGAGCGTCTCCACCGCTGCGACGGCGAAGTCGTGGTCCTGTTCGGGCGCTCCGCCACCGACCCCGATCGCCCCGATCAGACGACCGTCGCGACGGACCGGAACGCCGCCCGCGATGAACAGGAGGGGACGGTCGAGCGCGGTGGGCAGGGTGTGGAAGAGGCCGCCGGGCTGGACCGCGTCGACCAGTTCCCTGGTGGCGGAGTCCAGCTGGAGGGCCGTGTAGGCCTTGCGCGTGCTGGTCTCGCCGGAAATCAGTACGGCGCGGTCGTCGCGCCGGAAGGCGAGCAGATGGCCGCCCGCGTCGAGGACGGTGACGCTGACCGTGACTCCGGCGGCCTCGGCGGCACGGTGGGCCGCGGAGACGAGAACCTCGGCGTCCTGGATGGTCAGCGGAGCGACGGCGACGGTGGTGCTGGTCATGAGGGACTTTCTCCTTGAGGTGCTGTTCGGTCGTTGGCCGATCAGGGTGGTGGGCTCAGCCGTGAGGGGCCGGCTGCTACTCGGTGGCTCAGTGGCTCAGTGGTGGACGGCGGTCCGCTGCTCGATGGGCGCGCTTGCGGCGGCGACGGTGCCGGCGGCATCGGCTCGGCGCTCCAGGGCTGCCGAGACGACGGCGAGAACCAGAGCTCCCGCGGCGAGCGCCGCGCCGACCCAGTTGGGGGCGGTGTAGCCGAGGCCGGCTGCGATGACGAGGCCACCGAGCCAGGCCGAGAGGGCGTTGCCGAGGTTGAAGGCACCGATGTTCACGGCCGAGGCCAGGGTGGGGGCGCCGTGCGCCTGGTCGAGGACGCGCTTCTGCAGCGGCGGCACGGTCGCGAACCCGAGGGCGCCGATCAGCGCGATCGTGAGGGCCGCGAGGATCTTGTTGTGCGCGGTCACCGTGAACAGGGCGAGCACGATGGCGAGGCCGCCCAGGGACACGTACAGCATCGGCATCAGGGTGCGGTCGGCGAACCTGCCTCCGATGAGGTTTCCGGCGACCATGCCGAGGCCGAAGAGGACCAGCAGCCAGGTGACGGAGGTGTCGGCGAAGCCGGCGACGTGGGTCATCATCGGCGCGATGTAGGTGATGGCCGCGAAGACACCTCCGAAGCCGAGCACAGTCATCGCCATGGCCAGCAGGACCTGGACGTTCTTGAAGGCGGCGAGCTCGTGGCGGAGATGCACACCTTCGGGCTTCGGCATCTCGGGGACCAGCTTGGCGATGCCGAGCAGACCGATCACTCCGAGCGCGGCGACTCCGACGAAGGTGACCCGCCAGCCCGCGGACTGCCCGATCAACGTGCCCAGGGGGACACCGACCACATTGGCGATGGTGAGACCGCTGAACATCATGGCGATCGCACCGGCCTTCTTCTCCGGCGCGACAAGCTCGGCGGCGACGACGGATCCGATGCCGAAGAACGCGCCGTGGGCGAGAGAGGCGACGACTCGGCCCACCAGCATCAGCCCGAAGGCCGGGGCGACGGCGGAGAGCAGGTTGCCGACGACGAACAACCCC
The DNA here is from genome assembly GCA_001550305.1 of Streptomyces diastatochromogenes. Classification (GTDB taxonomy): domain Bacteria; phylum Actinomycetota; class Actinomycetes; order Streptomycetales; family Streptomycetaceae; genus Streptomyces; species Streptomyces mirabilis_D. Next base: position 7,304 of record LRTP01001046.1, on the reverse strand, counting down.
ATCAGCAGCATCAGCATCCGCTTGCGGGACACCTTCGTGCCGAGCGCGGTCGTGATCGGGGCGCCGATCACCACGCCGAGGGCATAGCCGGTCACCAGCAGTCCGGCCGTGGGGATGGAGACACCGAAGTCACCGGCGACCTCAGGCAGCACACCCATGATCACGAACTCGGTGGTTCCGATTCCGAAGGCCCCGATCGCGAGGGCCAGAAGCGCGAGAGGCATGGTGGGGACACCTTCCCAAACGATTGCAGGAGCGCTTTGCGTGCGTTCACAATAGTTGCACACGCGGGTTAAGTGCAAGAGAGGACTATTGCGCTCGTGCTCTACCCTGGTGTCAGCCGCTCCGGGACGGAGGAACACGCCATGACAGCCACGGACCCCGCGCTCACCGCCCTTGCTCAGGGGTGGTGCGCCCTCTCCCTACTGCACGGGAGGATCGAGGCCCACATCGAGCGCGCCCTGCAGACCAAGCACGACCTCAGCGTGAGGGAGTACTCCCTGCTCGACGTGCTCAGCCGCCAGCACGACGGCGAAGGTGGTCACTTGCAGATGAAGCAGGTCGCGGACGCGGTCGTGCTCAGTCAGAGCGCCACCACACGGCTCGTCACCCGGCTCGAGGACCGTGGTCTGCTTGCCCGCTATCTGTGCCCGACCGACCGCCGCGGCATCTACACGAATGTCAGCGAGGCCGGCCTCAAGCTCCTCGAAGAGGCACGGCCCACCAATGACACCGCCCTGCGCGAGGCGCTCGACGAAGCGGCCAAGTCCCCCGAACTGGCCCCACTGGTCCGCGTCGTGGAGTCGGCGAGTGTGTCCGCATAGGCAGGGACGACCTCCCGTCCCCCTGCCGGGTGTCCACACAGCGCGTACAGGTGCCTGGATACGCTGTGGCCATGGGAGATCTTGAGATTCGACCGGCAGCTTCGGACGATGTCCCCGCCATCGTCGCGATGCTCGCCGATGATCCGCTCGGCGCCCAGCGGGAGTCACCCGACGACCTGACCCCCTACCTGGCCGCGCTGGAGCGATTGAGCGCCGACCCGAATCAGCACCTGGTGGTCGCGGTGCGCGAGGGACGCGTCGTCGGCACCCTGCAGCTCACGGTCCTTCCCGGGCTGTCCCGCAAGGGCTCGACCCGCGCCCTCATCGAGGGCGTGCGCATCCACTCCGACGAGCGCGGCAGCGGTCTCGGCACCCGGTTCATCGAGTGGGCGATCGAGGAATCCCGGCGCCAGGGATGCCAGTTGGTCGAGCTGACCTCCGACGCCACCCGCACTGACGCCCACCGCTTCTACGAGCGGCTCGGCTTCACGGCCTCACACGTGGGCTTCAAGCTGGCGCTCTGAGCCACCTGTGTGCGCCGGGGGTCCGTTTCACGTGAAACAGACCCCCGCCCGCATGACAGCGGCTACTGAATCCCTCGCCAGCCCTCGGGGTCCACTCCACCCGGCACAGGAGCGCCCTCGTCGTACGGCTGACGCGTGAAGACGAACGAACCGAGGTCGAGGTGGCTCAGGGACCCGTCAGGGCGCCGTACGGCCCGTAGCGGCTCCCCCATGTAGTAGCCGTCGAGTCCCGTCCAGGTCCCGTCACCGTTCGCCCGGAAGCGCGAACCGCGGCCACCCCCGGCCAGTGGGCCCAGCTCGACCATGCCGTCGGCCCTCAGACGAAGCGCGCACGCCTGGGTGCCCCAGTACCAGGGGCCGGCCAACTCCAGGACGGACTGATCGACTTCGGCGGCCGGACGCCATGGCTCGGGAATGCGCGGCTCGGCCTCGGCGACGATCCGTACGAGATCGGTGGCCACGGTCAGCACCCGCGGACCGGAGGTGCAGTTGGACAGCACCACCGCCGCCACGTCGTCCTCCCCACCGATCGCGAGCGCCGCGAGGAAGCCTGGCAACGACCCCGAGTGACCCACCAGGATGCGGCCCGACCGATGCAGCACCTGCAGTCCCAGCCCGTAGGAGTCCCCCGAGGCGAGCTGATCGGCCTCCAAGGGGGCCGCGGGCGTACGCATCTCCCGCAGGGACTCCGCGCTGAGCACCGCCGCGTGCCCCGCGGCCAGGAAGACGGCGAAGCGCGCCAAGTCCCCCGTGGTGGACCACAGTTGCCCGGCCGGAGCCATCCGGCCGAGGTCCTCGGCGGGCTCCGGCATCATGGCGTCCGCCCACGGATGCACGGCCCAGCCACCCGCATGGGGCGCCTGTGGCTGCCCACTCGTGCGGTGCAGGCCCAACGGGTCGAGCACCTCGCGCCGCAGGGCCTCTTCCCAGGGAACTCCCCGGAGTTCCTCGATCAGTGCGCCCAGCAAGGTGTAGCCGGGGTTCGAGTAGTGATGCAGCCGCCCCGCCGGATGCAGGAAGGGCTGCTCACCGAGCACGTCGGAGAGCTCGGGGCGCAGCGAACCGGGTGTGCGTTCCCACCAGGGGCCGGGCGTCTCGGCCGCCAACCCGGCGGTGTGCGCGAGGAGCTGGGCGATGGTGGCCTCCCCCGCACCGGTGCCCGGAAGATGCTTCTCCAGCGGATCCCCCAGGTCGAGCAGTCCCTCGTCGCGCAGCCGCAGCACCAGCACGGCCGTGAAGGTCTTGGTGATCGAACCGATCCGGTACTGCACGTTCTCGTCCGGTCCGTGCCCGTCCACCGAGGTGCGCGACCCGTGCCACACCGGCTCCCCGCCTCGGACGACCGCCGCGACCAGCGACGGCGCCCGTCCCTCGGCCTGAGCGGCGGCGATGCGGTGCAACAGAGCCCGGCGCGTGCCGGGAAGAAGCTTTTCCTGGGGTGTCGTCATGCCCTCAGTCCACCCGGCCCGGCACCGCACGTCGAGTGCATTTCCCCGAAGACCGGGCGCATGTCTCCCGCACCGCGCCCAGGAGGGTGGATCAGGTCTGTGCCATGTCCACGAAGCGCGAGTAGTGGCCCTGGAAGGCCACGGTGATCGTGGCCGTCGGGCCGTTACGGTGCTTGCCGACGATGATGTCCGCCTCGCCCGCGCGCGGTGACTCCTTCTCGTAGGCGTCCTCGCGGTGCAGCAGGATCACCATGTCCGCGTCCTGCTCGATCGATCCGGATTCACGCAGGTCGGAGACCATGGGCTTCTTGTCCGTGCGCTGTTCGGGACCACGGTTGAGCTGCGACAGCGCGATCACCGGCAGCTCCAGCTCCTTGGCCAGCAGCTTCAGGTTTCGCGACATGTCGGAGACCTCCTGCTGCCGGCTCTCGGACCGCTTGCCGCCCGACTGCATCAGTTGCAGATAGTCGATGACGACGAGCTTCAGATCGGCGCGCTGCTTGAGGCGCCGGCACTTGGCGCGGATCTCCATCATGGACAGGTTCGGGGAGTCGTCGATGTAGAGCGGTGCGGCCGAGACGTCGGGCATCCGGCGCGCGAGCCGTGTCCAGTCCTCGTCGGTCATCGTGCCGGATCTCATGTGGTGCAGGGCCACGCGGGCTTCGGCCGACAGCAGACGCATCGCGATCTCGTTGCGCCCCATTTCGAGCGAGAAGATCACGCTGGGCATGTTGTGCTTGATCGAACAGGCCCGCGCGAAGTCCAGCGCCAGCGTCGACTTACCCATGGCGGGACGAGCCGCGATGATGATCATCTGGCCCGGGTGCAGACCGTTCGTGAGCGAGTCCAGGTCGGTGAAGCCCGTCGGCACGCCGGTCATCTCGCCCGACCGTGAACCGATCGCCTCGATCTCGTCGAGCGCGCCCTCCATGATGTCGCCCAGCGGCAGGTAGTCCTCGGTGGTGCGCTGCTCCGTGACCGCGTAGATCTCGGCCTGGGCGGTGTTGACGATCTCGTCCACGTCGCCGTCGGCCGCGTATCCCATCTGTGTGATGCGCGTACCGGCCTCGACCAGGCGGCGCAGGACCGCGCGCTCATGCACGATCTCCGCGTAGTACTCGGCGTTCGCCGCCGTGGGGACCGTCTGGACGAGGGTGTGCAGATACGAGGCACCACCGACCTTGGTGATCTCACCCCGCTTGGTGAGCTCGGCTGCGACCGTGATCGGGTCGGCCGGCTCGCCCTTCGCGTACAGATCGAGGATCGCGGTGTAGATGGTCTCGTGCGCGGGCCGGTAGAAGTCGTGGCCCTTGATGACCTCGACGACGTCGGCGATGGCGTCCTTGGACAGGAGCATGCCACCGAGAACGGACTGCTCGGCGTCGAGGTCCTGGGGAGGTACGCGCTCGAAGGAGGAACCTCCGCCTTCCCACGGCCCGTTGTCCCGGTCCCGGTCGTGCTGTTCGTCGCGGCCCCGGCCACCCTCGCGGCCTCGGCGGGAAGCGGGCAGACGATCACTGGGACCGCTGTCGGCCCACGGGTCGTCCAAGGGCTCGGAAATACTCACCGAGCCACCTCCTCCCGTCCGCCGAGCGGACCTAGCCATGCCCCTTATTTCTACGGCACGGCACTGACAACTAAGAGGCCCAACTCCGGTTCTGACGTGTCGGTTTTGCGAGGTTTCCGAAGGCAGAAAGGAGAGCGGGCGCCGCACCACGGTAGGCCCGCGGGGACCGACAGCCAATCTGGTTATCCACAGGCCATGTGGACGACGGCCCGGATGCTGTGGAGAACTCCACAAAACCTGTGCACGACCCGGTGGACAGGCCTGTGAACAAGCCCTCAACCACTCGAGAGAAACCGCCCTGACCTGCTTGTTAACCATCCACCGGCTGTGCAGAAGAAAAACTTTCCCGGTCGGACAAAGATCGCTGCAAACGGTACACGGCGACACGCCCGACGGAAGCACAGGTAATGGTCACTATCACGTTGCATCTCTTACCTGTGGAAGATTAGATTGGTGCCCATGACACAGGCTCCCCCGGCACCCGAGGCCGCCCGACGCCGGCACGACCGAGAGATCGTCGCGCTGGCCGTTCCGGCCTTCGGCGCACTCGTCGCCGAGCCTCTTTTCGTGATGGCCGACAGCGCCATCGTCGGACACCTCGGCACCGCGCAACTGGCCGGCCTCGGTGTCGCCTCCGCCCTCCTCACGACCGCCGTCAGTGTCTTCGTCTTCCTCGCGTACGCCACCACCGCCGCCGTCGCCCGACGGGTCGGCGCCGGTGATCTGCGGGCCGCGATACGCCAGGGCATGGACGGCATCTGGCTCGCGCTGCTGCTCGGCGCGGTCGTCATAGCCGTGGTCCTGCCCACGGCACCCGCCCTCGTGGAGCTCTTCGGCGCCTCGCACACCGCGGCCCCCTACGCGACGACCTATCTGCGCATCTCCTCGCTCGGTATCCCCGCGATGCTCATCGTGCTCGCGTCCACCGGTGTCCTGCGCGGACTGCAGGACACGAAGACCCCCCTCTATGTCGCCGTCGGGGGCTTCGTCGCCAACGCCGCGCTCAACGTGGGTCTCGTCTACGGCGCCGGACTGGGTATCGCCGGATCCGCCTGGGGCACCGTCATCGCCCAGTTCGGTATGGCCGCGGTGTATCTGTTCGTCGTCGTCCGCGGAGCCCGTAAGCACGGGGCCTCGCTGCGACCGGACGCCGCCGGGATACGGGCCTGCGCTCAGGCCGGTGCACCCCTGCTCGTACGCACGCTGTCGCTCAGGACGATCCTCATGATCGCCACCGCTGTCGCCGCACGGCTCGGCGACGCCGACATGGCCGCACACCAGATCATCCTGTCCCTGTGGAGTCTGCTCGCCTTCGCGCTCGACGCGATCGCCATCGCCGGACAGGCCATCATCGGACGCCATCTCGGTGCGAACGACGCTCAAGGTGCTCGCGAGGCCTGCCGTCGCATGGTCCAGTGGGGCATCGCTTCCGGTGTCGTCCTCGGCCTGCTGGTGATCGCCGCCCGCCCGATCTTCCTTCCCCTGTTCACCAGCGACTCGGCCGTCCAGAACACGGCGCTTCCCGCACTGGTTCTGGTGGCCGTCTCTCAACCGATCAGCGGCGTCGTCTTCGTCCTGGACGGAGTCCTGATGGGCGCGGGGGACGGGCCCTACCTGGCGTGGGCCATGCTGCTCACCCTGGCGCTCTTCGCTCCCGTCGCACTGCTGGTGCCCACACTCGGAGGCGGGCTCACCGCGCTCTGGGGAGCGATGGCGCTGATGATGACGGTGAGGATGCTGACCCTGTGGCTGCGCTCCCACTCGGGACGTTGGATTGTCACGGGCGCGACGCGCTGAACCAGCACAGTGCCCGTTTCACGTGAAACGGGCAGCCCGGCCGGCCATCCCGACCTGGCCGTGCCCCTCGTCCAGGCCGTCGCCCACGCCATCGCTGTCGCCCTCGGCCCCGTTTCACGTGAAACACAGAGCAGCTCGCCCCGGCCGAACGAACTCGCCCCTGCCGAACGAAGAAGGGCCGTACCCAGCTGGGTACGGCCCTTCTCTCAGCTATGCCGAGCGCAGCGGTCAGGCCGCGACGACCTCGATGTTGACCTTGGCGGCAACCTCGGGGTGCAGACGCACGGACGTCTCGTGGGCGCCCAGGGTCTTGATCGGCGAGCCCAGCTCGATGCGGCGCTTGTCGACCTCGGGGCCACCGGAAGCCTTGATCGCCGAAGCGATGTCGGCCGGGGTGACGGAACCGAAGAGACGACCGGCGTCGCCGGAGCGGACGGCCAGACGGACCTTCACGCCTTCGAGGCGGGCCTTGATCTCGTTGGCCTGCTCGATGGTCGCGATCTCGTGGATCTTGCGAGCACGACGGATCTGCTCGACGTCCTTCTCGCCACCCTTGGTCCAGCGGATCGCAAAGTTCCGCGGGATCAGGTAGTTGCGAGCGTAACCGTCCTTGACGTCGACGACGTCGCCCGCGGCACCGAGGCCGGAGACCTCGTGGGTGAGGATGATCTTCATTAGTCGGTCACCCTTCCCTTATCGCGCGGTGGAGGTGTAGGGCAGCAGCGCCATCTCACGGCTGTTCTTCACGGCCGTGGCGACGTCACGCTGGTGCTGCGTGCAGTTGCCGGTCACGCGGCGGGCACGGATCTTGCCGCGGTCGGAAATGAACTTCCGCAGCATGTTCGTGTCCTTGTAGTCCACGTACGTGACCTTGTCCTTGCAGAAAGCGCAGACCTTCTTCTTCGGCTTGCGCACAGGCGGCTTCGCCATGGTGTATCTCCTGTGTGATCAAGAAGTGGGGGTACGGCCCACCCTCGGCCCGGGGGCCTAGAAGGGGGGCTCGTCCGAGTAGCCGCCGCCAGAGCCGCCGGAGCCGCCGGAGTTTCCACCCCAGCCGCCACCGCCGCCGCCCTGGTTGCCACCGGCAGGAGCACTGGTCGCCCAGGGGTCCTCCGCGGGAGCTCCGCCGCCGCCCTGCTGGCCG
>LRTP01001045.1 GCA_001550305.1 Streptomyces diastatochromogenes | reverse complement strand
CGCCCTGCTGGCCGCCGCCGGAGCCTCCGCCCCAGCCGCCGCCCTGCTGGCCGCCGCCACCGCCGCCGTAACCGCCCTGGCCACCTCGACCGGTGGTCTTGGTGACCTTGGCCGTGGCGTTCTTCAGGCTGGCGCCGACTTCCTCGACGTCCAGCTCGTAGACCGTGCGCTTGACGCCCTCACGGTCCTCGTAGGACCGCTGCTTCAGCCGGCCCTGCACGATGACGCGCATGCCTCGCTGGAGCGACTCGGCGACGTTCTCCGCCGCCTGACGCCAGACCGAGCAGGTCAGGAACAGGCTCTCGCCGTCCTTCCACTCATTGGTCTGACGGTCGAAGGTGCGGGGGGTGGACGCGACACGGAACTTCGCGACCGCCGCACCAGAAGGGGTGAAGCGCAGCTCGGGGTCGTCGACAAGATTGCCGACGACCGTGATGACGGTCTCGCCTGCCATGGGGGAACCTCTCGGCGGGTTTGCTGCTGGCTGCTAGTGCTGCTACTCGATGCCCGAGATCAGCTGAGCTGCAGAGCTCAGTGGGTCTCGGGACGGAGGACCTTGGTCCGGAGGACCGACTCGTTCAGGTTCATCTGGCGGTCGAGCTCCTTGACGACCGCAGGCTCGGCCTGCAGGTCGATGACCGAGTAGATGCCCTCGGGCTTCTTCTTGATCTCGTACGCGAGACGACGACGGCCCCAGGTGTCGACCTTCTCGACCTTTCCGTTGCCCTCACGGACGACGGAGAGGAAGTTCTCGATCAGCGGGGAGACAGCGCGCTCCTCGAGATCGGGGTCGAGGATGACCATCACCTCGTAGTGACGCATGTGGAACCCACCTCCTTTGGACTCAACGGCCACGGCGGTTCCGTGGCAGGAGGGTTGTGATGCGTTCGCAACGGTATCCGCGGCCACTGACAACGCCACTGACAAGAGGACTCCGTCGATGTACCGAGTGATCGGTGAACCGAAGGGGAATCCTTGTCGTGACCTGGCCATGGCCTGGGCAGACACCGGTGCAGAGGGTACAGAGTACCTGCACACCCGCTTCCGGTTGAAATCCGGCCGGGGTCACCGTCAATCTGTACACATCGGGTGTGTATGGCGCTACGATGCGCCGCCTTCCGCAGGAGGTGCCCTATGGCACAGACGCGACCCACCGTTGCCGGCTCTCTGTTCGCGACGGACCACAAGCCCCATCCCCTCCAAGACACGCTGCTCGCGGTGACTCTGGTCCTCGGAGTCACCGCTCTCATCACGGCAGCCTTCAACAGCCTGCACCTCATCAGCTCATGGGCAGGCCTGATCGGGATCATCACCGGCGCCTCCGGGCAGTTCATCTCGGAGACGACCCGGGAACGCTTCGGCCTGATCCTGGGTCTCGGTGCCTCGGCCGTCGGCTTCTTCCTCGGCATGGCGCACGGCGGCCTCTTCGGCGGCATCATCGGCTGAGGCAACCGGACACATCACCTCAGAACGTCCTGACCACGCTTCGGTCGGGACGCAGGTTCAGTACGGCCCAGTCGGGGCGCTCCCAGGGCGCAGTAGGCTTCGGCGCGAGAGCCGGAGCCCCTGTACCCATGGGGACACACCAGCCCGAGGAGCGCCCCGAATGAGCCTGACCCTGAGGACCATCAGCCGAGAGCAGCATCTGGCCTACATCCAGAGCCTGCCCGCGGCTAGCCACATGCAGGTTCCGGCATGGGCCGATGTCAAGGCGGAGTGGCGCTCCGAGAGCCTGGGCTGGTTCGACGAGCGGACCGGCGAGATGGTGGGCGCCGGGCTGGTGCTGTACCGCCAGCTGCCCAAGATCAAGCGCTACCTCGCCTACCTCCCCGAGGGTCCGGTCATCAACTGGTACGCGCCGAACCTCGACGAGTGGCTGCAGCCGATGCTCGCGCACCTCAAGCAACAGGGCGCCTTCTCCGTGAAGATGGGCCCGCCGGTGATCATCCGGCGCTGGGAGGCCACGTCCATCAAGGGCGGCATCCAGAACCCGGACGTGAAGCGCCTGCGCGACATCGAGGCGGACTTCATCGAACCGCGCGCCTTCGAGGTCGCCGACAAGCTGCGCCGCATGGGCTGGCAGCAGGGTGAGGACGGCGGCGCCGGCTTCGGCGACGTACAGCCCCGCTACGTCTTCCAGGTGCCGCTGGCCAACCGCTCCCTGGAAGAGGTCCACAAGAACTTCAACCAGCTGTGGCGGCGCAACATCAAGAAGGCCGAGAAAGAGGGCGTCGAGGTCGTCCAGGGCGGCTACCACGACCTCGAGGAGTGGCAGCGGCTGTACGAGATCACGGCGATCCGCGACCACTTCCGGCCGCGCCCGCTGTCGTACTTCCAGCGCATGTGGTCGGCCCTCAACACCGAGGACCCCAACCGGATGCGGCTCTACTTCGCCCGGCGCGGCGGCGTGAACCTGTCCGCGGCCACGATGCTGGTCGTCGGCGGGCACGTCTGGTACTCGTACGGCGCATCGGACAACATCGGGCGTGAGTTCCGGCCCTCGAACGCGATGCAGTGGCGGATGCTGCGCGACTCGTACGCCCTGGGCGCGACCGTCTACGACCTGCGCGGCATCTCCGACTCGCTGGACGAGACGGACCACCTCTTCGGTCTGATCCAGTTCAAGGTGGGCACGGGCGGGCAGGCGGCCGAGTACCTCGGCGAGTGGGACTTCCCGCTCAACAAGCTGCTCCACAAGGCGCTCGACATCTACATGTCACGCCGCTGAGCCCGTACACGTCGCGCCGCTGAGCCGGCCCGGAGCGCATGCCAAGCCGCCCATCCGGCCCGGCGTGACCCCGTCGGTCCGGCGGATCCGCCACAATTTCCCTACCTCTGATTCACCGCAGCCACGAGAAAGGTTCCGGGACCGGCCATGGCGCTCACGCTCTACGTCGACACCGCGCGCTGGCGGGCACACCACAAGCAGGTGTCCGAGCAGTTTCCGGGGCTCGTCCCCGTCTGCAAGGGCAACGGCTACGGCTTCGGCCACGAGCGGCTCGCCGACGAGGCCACCCGCCTCGGCTCGGACATCCTGGCCGTCGGCACCACGTACGAGGCCGCCCGGATCAAGGACTGGTTCGGCGGCGATCTGCTGGTCCTGACGCCGTTCAGGCGGGGCGAGGAGCCCGTACCGCTGCCCGACCGTGTCATCCGCTCGGTGTCGTCCATCGACGGCGTGTACGGCCTCGTGGGCGCCCGTGTCGTCATCGAGGTGATGTCCTCGATGAAGCGGCACGGTGTCAGCGAGCAGGATCTGCCGCATCTGCACTCCGCCATAGAGAACGTCCGGCTGGAGGGCTTCGCCATCCACCTGCCGCTGGACCGCACCGACGGCTCGGACGCCGTCGAGGAGATCATCGGCTGGATGGACCGTCTGCGCGCGGCCCGACTGCCGCTGCACACGATGTTCGTCAGCCACCTCAAGGCCGATGAGCTCGCGCGGCTGCAGCAGCAGTTCCCGCAGACCCGCTTCCGCGCCCGTATCGGCACCCGGCTGTGGCTGGGGGACCACGAGGCGACCGAGTACCGCGGAGCCGTCCTGGACGTCACCCGTGTCTCCAAGGGCGACCGCTTCGGCTACCGGCAGCAGAAGACGGCCTCCGACGGCTGGCTGGTCGTCGTGGCGGGCGGTACGTCGCACGGAGTGGGCCTGGAGGCCCCGAAGGCTCTGCACGGCGTCATGCCGCGCGCCAAGGGCGTCGCCCGGGCCGGCCTGGCGACGGTCAACCGGAACCTTTCTCCGTTCGTCTGGGCCGGCAAGCAGCGCTGGTTCGCCGAGCCGCCGCACATGCAGGTGTCGATCCTCTTCGTGCCGTCGGACGCCACGGAACCGCGGGTCGGCGACGAGCTGGTGGCCCATCTGCGGCACACCACCACGCAGTTCGACCGCATCGTGGAGCGCTGATCCCGGGAAGGATCACCTGTCTCTGCACCCTGAGGAAACAGCAGAAAGGCCGTACACACGTACCGTGTACGGCCTTTCGCGTTGCCCGTCGGAGCCGGACCCGAGTCCTGTTCGCTCAGAGCGAACTGTCCTCCGGGGTCGACCCCCCGCCGCTGCCGCCCCATTCCACCTGAGGCCCCTCGAAGTGCGCCGCGTGCCGCGGTGGATGGGCCGCCGCGCCGAGCACGAAGACGTCCTCCGCACCGTCCAGGACGCCTCCCGAGGGATCGTCCTCGCCCGCCCTGCGCACGACGTCCCGTTCCGGCATGAGGATGTCGCGCACGACCACGGCGCACAGGTACAGCGTGCCCAGGAGGTGGGCGGCGATCGCGAACTGGTACCCGTGTGAGGAGAGGCCCTTGTGGGCCTCCCCGCTGGTCGTGTACGCGAGGTACATCCAGATCCCCAGGAAGTACGCGACCTCGCACGCCTGCCAGATCAGGAAGTCCCGCCACTTCGGCCGGGCCAGCGCGGCCAGGGGGATCAGCCACAGCACGTACTGGGGCGAGTAGACCTTGTTGGTGAGGATGAAGGCCGCGACGATCAGGAAGGCCAGCTGGGCGAAGCGGGGGCGGCGCGGGGCGGTGAGCGCGAGCGCGGCCATGCCCACGCAGACGAGCACCATCAGGACCAGCGCCCACGCGTTCGCCGTCTGGTAGCTGATCGGGACCTTCCACCAGGTGGAGATGAACAGAAAGACCGAACCGAAGTCGATCCCCCTGGTCTGGCTGAAGCTGTAGAACTTCGCCCAGCCTTCCGGCGCGAGGTACATCACGGGAAGGTTCACCACGAGCCAGGCTCCGACCGCGCCCATGAGCGCGTTCCCGAACTCCCGCCACTTGCCCGCCCGCCAGCACAGCACGAGCAGCGGTCCCATGAGCAGGAACGGGTAGAACTTGGCGGCCGTGGCGAGCCCGAGCAGGACACCGAAGGCGAGGGAGCGGCCACGCGACCACATGAGCATCGCGGCGGCCAGCAGGGCCACCGCGAGGAGGTCCCAGTTGATGGTGGCCGTGAGCGCGAAGGCGGGCGCGAGGGCGACCAGGAGGCCGTCCCAGGGACGCAGGCGGTGGGTGCGCGCGGTGCATACGGCGATGACCGCCGCGCACACCATGAGCATCCCGGCGTTGACCATCCAGTAGATCTGCTCCTGGTGCTGGATGCTGCCGCCGCCCGGTGTGAGCCAGGCCGCGACCTCCATGAACAGACCGGTCAGGACCGGGTACTCGAGGTAGTCCATGTCGCCGGGGAGCTTGTCGAAGTACGGCACGAGCCCGTCGGCGAAACCGCGTCCCTGGTAGAGGTGCGGGATGTCCGAGTAGCACGCGTGCGTGTACTGCGTGCTGGCCCCGAAGAACCAGCCGCTGTCGTAGCAGGGCAGTTTCTGCACCATACCGAGGGCGAACATGCCGATCGCGACGAGCGCGATCACCCGTACCGGGGTCCACCAGGACGCCCCCAGCAACGCTCTCCGTCCGATGGGGCCGCCGATCAGCTCACTTCCGGCCGCGGCGACCTCGTCGTCCTTGGTCGGCCGCACCGGCTCCGGCTCGCGCACGCTCGTTCGCGTCGTCTCTGCACTGGGCATGGCGCACATCCTGCCGTACGCGTCTGAGAACGAGTGCCGGGGAGAGGCGTGAATTCGGGGCTTGTGGGCTGGCACTCGCGGATCACGGGCTCGTGGGAGGCCTGGCAGGGCTACGGGGGGCCGCACAACTTCAGCACACGTGCTGAGCCCTGCCGGGGCCACTGGCCGTGTCAGTGATCCGCGGGACGACGGCGTCGATGAGGGGGCCCTTGCAATGAACTCAGAAGCGGGTGCGCGACAGACAGGCGCGACAGAGACGGCTGCGGACGTCGGCGGCGCCGTCGTACACGGAAGGTGGCCTGCCCTCGCCACGAAAGGTACACGCCGCGTCGCTTCCGACATCCGGTACCCAGTCGGCCCTCCCCCTCAGGCCACCTGCACGCCGCGCATCACGTACGGGCCGGGGCCCTCCTGTTCCGGCACTGCGAGCGGCGGTGCGGTCGCTCCGGGCGGGCAGGGCGGACTCCAGAACCACACGGACAACGTCCGAATTCTCGCTCGCGCAGGCCCCGCCCTCGGTGAGGCCATGGTTAGGCGACGGCCCCACCCCGGAGCGAACATGGTGGCCATCGCACACCACCAGACGCTGTGCCCTCCCTCGCTCTCTGAGACCCGGATCAGGCGACTCGGAAGGGCTCAACTCAATGTTCCGCGACATAGAGGTACAGGCCGGAAGTCCCTACGGACGCGGTCACCACTTCGCCGTGCTGGTCGCGGCAGCACCGCAACATATTGGGCAGCAGCTCACCGAGGCACACCTTAAAGGCGTTCACCAGCAGGTCGAACCTTCATACCGCAACTCTTCGAGTTCCACAGACCGACACTCAACCTGGGTCCACCGCGTGAATTCTGAACTACCGCGGTCCACGACCAGCGTGGCACCCAAGGCGAGGTAGTCAACCTCGGGCGTCACGCCACTGTCCCTGACAGCTGTTCCAGTCTGCTACGAGCTGATCTTCTTGCTCGTAGCAGGGCATGGCGCGTCTCAGACAAGAGCTGGCTAACGTTGCAGCCTTCGACCTGCGCGCAAGGGCATGACTCGGGCCATCGGGACACGGATAGCGGCTTGCGCGGACCGGTTACGGCGTATCAATGGATCAATTCAGCTGGTGTAGACCCATGCCGTGCAGTAGTTCACTTGAACATTCCCATCGTACCTGGCAACCTGAATTGCGGCGTTTCCTATTTGCGCGCTTCCTGAGACGCTTGTGTCCGTCTCCTTATAGGTTCCGTATCCGTCATAGTTGGCATGCCACGGGAAATATGTCATGCCGCCTGCCATGTAGCTCACGACGAGTCTGATTCTCACGTGGCGACTATCGGGCAGCTCGTCGTAAACCTTGAGGACGACGTCCGGCATGTTCTTGCCGCCGGCGCTCCATCCGTTGATGGCGACAGATCCGCTGGCGCCGGTGGTAAAACAGGACGCATAGTGATCGGCGGCCTGTGCTGGGACGGTGGCCATGCCCAGAAAGAATAGAGAACTGGTAGCGAGCAGGCCAAACTTCATCTTCTTCTTCATCGGCACCTTCCGCAGAGTGCGTCATCAGTTGCAGCGAACGCTACTTTGATGCAAATAGTAGATCGCCATGAGCGGCATACGCAAGATCGATAATATTCACAAGTGCGCCATATCGGGTGCGCAATCCGGCCAAATTGACTGGAAAGAAATTCTAGGCTGAGGTCTTGCCGCGTCGCCGATCGGCGCTACGAGCCGCCTCGGTCCAAGCAAGTAAGGCGGCGATGCGCCGTCGCGGGGGACGGGCCGAGCGTCGGCGGCATCTGTCGCACAACCTGGTCAGCACGTGCTCGGCAGATCGAACTACTTCTGCCGAGTCTGCGGCGAGGAGACCGGCGCGCGGGCGATGTGGCGCGCAGCGGCTGCTGGTGACCGCGGCCGACCGTGTGGGGTTCGACAGCCCCCTGAGTTGCGTGAAAGGACCGTGAGGCGGAACGACGCAATTACGCCAGGACTCCTCTTTCCATCGGAATCCCCAGGAATACGGTTAGTCGAATTGAGAGAATACCCTCGGCACAAACCCCGCGATCGGAACGCCGATTACGGGTGATCAATTCGGACGGAGTGATTGCGAAGAAGACGGTCACGAGAGGTGCAGCGGCATCAATGGCGACACTGGCCCCGATCCCTCTCGCAAGCACCTCTTACCCCGCGATTGTTCCGGCGCCGGGTGTGACAACAAGGGGCCCGCGTCAACCGGATACGACTCGGAGGGCGTCACCGCACCTCGCGAAATAGAAAGTGCAGCTCCAAATTCTGACCGTCACACACAGAACAGGGGCCGTCAGCCACAGCCGACGGCCCCTGTTCCTCGGGTTGCGCGTCTATCTATCCGCCGTTCTGTCCGGCGAAGATGCCGCCGTTGCCATTACCTCTGCTATTCCCGTTGGTAATGGACGTTGTCGGCGTGGGTGAGGTGGTTCCGGTCGCACCGCCGGTGGTCCCCGTGTTCGTCCCGCCGTTGTTCCCACAGTTCCAGCCGAAGTTGCCGCAGGTGTCGGTCGGCGAGGCCGTGGGAGAACTGCTGAGGGACGGGCTCGGCGAGGTACTCGGCGTCGGGCTCGACGACGCCGACGCCGAGGCCGAAGGGGTCGCGGACGGGCTCGGGGTGTCGTTGAGGACCTTTCCGATGGGCTCGGGCGTCGGGAAGGGCTCCGCCTTCGTGCCCTTGAGCGCCTCCTCCATGTAGTCGTGCCAGATCTGGGCCGGGAACGAGGCGCCGTGGATCTTCTTCTCGCCGCCCGTGCCGTACATCTCCAGGAACGTGCGGCTCTTGTTGGACGCGTTGTCGTCCAAGCGGTACATGCCGATCGAGGTCGACAACTGCGGGGTGTATCCGACAAACCACGCCGACTTGTTGCCGTCGGTCGTACCCGTCTTGCCGGCCACCTCGCGGCCGGTCAGCTGTGCGGCGGTGCCCGTTCCCTTGTCGACAACCGTCTTCAGCACGTCGGTGACGTTGTCCGCGACCTGCGAGGAGAAGGCTTCCTTCGCCTTGGCGACACTTCTGTGCTCGAACACCGTGCCGTCCTTGCTGGTGATCCTCTCGACCGAGTACGGATCGTGCTGCTGGCCGCTGTCCGCGAAGGTGGCGTACGCGCCGGCCATACGGATCGCACTGGGGTCGGAGGTACCGATGGAGAACGAGGGAAAGTTGGAGCTCGCCAGGCTGGTCTTGAGGATGCCCGCCTGCAGCACAGCCTGCTCGACCTTGTCCAGGCCTACGTCCATACCGAGTTGCACGTAGGCGGAGTTCACGGACTCCCTCATCGCCTCGCGGAGATCGATCTTGTAACTCGGCGGGTTGTACGACTCGTTTCCGTCGTTGGTCTGGAGCCACTCCTTGCCGTCCTTGTCGGTCCAGACGGAATGGTCATAGTTCTTGATCTTGAGCCTGTTCTTGCCGCTGTACAGGCTCTTCGGAGAGACCACCGTGCGTTCGTCCTGCGACTGCGACGACCCCAGGTCGGGATTCTTCACACCCCACTGCATGGCGGCTGCGAGCACGAACGGCTTGAACGTCGAACCCACCTGGGCACCGGTCTGGTCAGCGTTGTTCGTGAAGTGCTTGGTCGCGTCCTCACCGCCGTAGATGGCCTTGATCGCGCCCGTGGCTGGGTCGACGGAGGCCCCACCAAACTGGACGTAGGTGTCCGTATTCGGCCGCAGCTTGGGGTTTATCTTCTTCTTGCGGACTTCCTCCACGGCCTTCTCTAGCGCATTGACCTTCTTCTTGTCGAAGGTCGTTTTGATCGAGTAGCCGCCCTGCTGAAGCTGGTTCGCGGTGATCTTGGTGTTGTTGATGACGTAGGCCTTGGCGAGATCGACGAGATAGCCGATCTGGCCGCTGAGCCGAGTGTTCGACCGCGGGTTCTGAGCCTTGGGGAGCGTCTTGTACTTGGCCCGCTCCGTGGCGCTCAGGTGGCCGTACTTGACCTCTTTGTCCAGAGTGTCCGACCACTGGGCCGTGGCCCGCTTCGTGTTGGCCTCGGGAGTGGCGGCAGCGTCGAGCGATGTCGCACCCGCCGGGTCGTAGTACGTGGCGCCCTTGAGCATCGCCGCCAGGAAGGCGCACTGGCTCGGGTCGAGATACTCGGCGTCCTTGTTGAAGTACGCGCGCGCGGCCGCCTGGATCCCGTAGGCCCCGCGACCGTAGTACGCGGAGTTCAGGTAGCCAGCCATGATCTTTTTCTTGTCGACCGTGGCGCCCACCTTGATCGCGACGAAGATCTCCTTGAACTTCCGGGAGATCGTCTGCGACTGGTCGTCCAGCATCGCGTTCTTGACGTACTGCTGGGTGATGGTGGAACCACCCTGCGTCTGGCCGCCCTTGGCCATGTTCAAGAAGGCGCGCGCAATACCCCTCGGGTCGACGCCGCTGTCGGTCTCAAAGGTCTTGTTCTCCTGTGAGATGACGGCGTACCGCATCGCCGGGGGAATCTGCTCGTAGTTGATGATCTGGCGGTTCGTCTCACCACCGGTGGCGACCATCTGGCTGCCGTCGGCCCAGTAGTAGACGTTGTTCTGCGCCGTGGCGGTGTCCGCGATGTTCGGGACACTCACCATCGCGTACCCGATACCGGCCACGGCCACCAGGCTCCCGCAGAAGCCGATGAACAGTCCCGTCACCAGCTTCCAGGAGGGCATCCAGCGCCCGGCTCCCGACTTGCCCGCGCGCGGGTAGTCGATGAAACGCTTCTTTACAGGCCCAGAGGCCCGCGCGCGCCCGGGCCCGTCAGGACCGCCGCGGCGGCCGCCGGGCCCTGTGGCGTCG
>LRTP01001044.1 GCA_001550305.1 Streptomyces diastatochromogenes | reverse complement strand
CGGCGCCTCGGCGCCGGCCGCCACCGCTGCTTCTCTGGGCTGCGCGCCGGGCCTCGGCGCGGCCGGTGTACGGGCGCTCCTCCTCACCCCCCGACTCATAGGAGTCGGAAGGGGACCCGGTGGCGCCCCGCGGTGCCGCACGGCGGCCGGAGGACGGGCCGGTCTGGCCGCGTCGGGCCGCGGCACGCCCGCCGCCCTGTGGCTGCGACGGTTTGCGACGGTGCTCGCTCATCGAACGATTACTCCTCGGGCAGGCGCACCCGTGCGCGCCTGGAAACGGCAGCTGGTTTCCGGTCCCCCCGAAGTACGGATGCGGTCGTTTGCGCATTCACCCGTACTGCACCAGGGACGAGGACGCCCTCAGGCGTCACTCGGTTCCCGGTGGTTTTGCATGGCGCACAGACTACGCACCGTCAAAACCCCCCTAATCCTGAAGTTCACCCCAAATCAGGCAACTTGCTTCGTATGAATCGGTGATGTGACGCCGTTCACCATGGTCCCCCTTGTCGCAGACGGACGGCCGATCTATCGTGCTGATGTATCGAGTCGATACATCAGCTCGGCATAAAGAACGTGCCGAGGAGACCGCGACAGCGAGGAGGCGATATGAGCCGGCGTTCCGGGATCCTCGAGTTCGCCGTCCTCGGCCTGCTTCGCGAGTCCCCGATGCACGGCTACGAGTTGCGCAAACGACTCAATACGTCACTGGGTGTGTTCCGTGCGTTCAGCTACGGGACGCTCTATCCCTGCCTCAAGACGCTGGTCGCGAGCGGCTGGTTGATCGAGGAATCGGGGAGCACCACCGAGGACGCCCTCGCCGCTCCGCTCGCTGGGCGGCGCGCCAAGATCGTCTATCGGTTGACGGCTGAAGGTAAAGAGCACTTCGAGGAGCTGCTCGCGCAGACGGGGCCCGACGCGTACGAGGACGAGCACTTCGCCGCTCGGTTCGCGTTCTTCGGGCAGACGTCACGCGACGTGCGCATGCGCGTACTGGAGGGCCGCCGCAGTCGGCTCGAGGAGCGACTGGAGAAGATGCGTGCCTCGCTGGCACGCACCAGGGAGCGCCTCGACGACTACACCCTTGAGCTCCAGCGCCACGGAATGGAGTCCGTGGAGCGCGAAGTGCGCTGGCTGAACGAGCTCATCGAGAGCGAGCGAGCAGGTCGGGACGTCAAGGATTCCGCCTCCGAAGGCACCTCCCGAGGTGTCCCCGAAGGCAGCTCCCCGGGCGCCTTCGAAGGCTCCGCTCAGCAGAACAGCACATCTGGAGAGACGGGCGGCCTGCCCCGGCACCGGGACCAGTCCCGGCCGGATCCGTCCGACGACACCACCACGTGAGGTCCAGTCGGGGCTTCACCTCGTACACACAGGGAGCAACCGGAATGGGTTCGGTTCGCGTAGCCATCGTCGGCGTGGGCAACTGCGCCGCCTCGCTGGTGCAGGGCGTCGAGTACTACAAGGACGCCGACCCGGCGTCCAAGGTCCCGGGTCTGATGCACGTCCAGTTCGGCGACTACCACGTCGGTGACGTCGAGTTCGTCGCCGCCTTCGACGTCGACGCGAAGAAGGTCGGCCTCGACCTCTCCGACGCCATCGGTGCCAGCGAGAACAACACCATCAAGATCTGCGACGTCCCGAACAAGGGCGTCACGGTCCAGCGCGGCCACACCCTCGACGGTCTCGGCAAGTACTACCGCATGACCATCGAGGAGTCCGCCGAGGCGCCGGTCGACGTCGTCCAGATCCTCAAGGACAAGCAGGTCGACGTCCTCATCTGCTACCTGCCCGTCGGTTCCGAGGACGCGGCGAAGTTCTACGCCCAGTGCGCCATCGACGCCAAGGTCGCCTTCGTCAACGCCCTCCCGGTCTTCATCGCCGGCACCAAGGAGTGGGCGGACAAGTTCACCGAGGCCGGTGTCCCGATCGTCGGCGACGACATCAAGTCGCAGGTCGGCGCCACCATCACGCACCGTGTGATGGCGAAGCTGTTCGAGGACCGCGGTGTCCGTCTTGAGCGCACCATGCAGCTCAACGTCGGCGGCAACATGGACTTCAAGAACATGCTGGAGCGCGACCGCCTCGAGTCGAAGAAGATCTCGAAGACGCAGGCCGTCACCTCGCAGATCCCCGACCGCGACATGGGCGAGAAGAACGTCCACATCGGTCCCTCGGACTACGTGGCCTGGCTCGACGACCGCAAGTGGGCGTACGTCCGTCTCGAGGGCCGCGCCTTCGGTGACGTCCCGCTGAACCTGGAGTACAAGCTCGAGGTCTGGGACTCCCCGAACTCCGCGGGTGTCATCATCGACGCCCTGCGCGCCGCGAAGATCGCCAAGGACCGCGGCATCGGCGGCCCGATCCTGTCGGCGTCCTCGTACTTCATGAAGTCCCCGCCGGTCCAGTACTTCGACGACGAGGCCTTCGCCAACGTCGAGAAGTTCATCAAGGGCGAGGTCGAGCGCTAGCAAGACAGGCCTCCGAGCGCCGTCGAGACACGGCGCGGAGTGCCGAGGGGCTTTTCGCTCCTGCCCGTCGAGGGTCCCTGGGTCTTTGACCCGGGGACCCTCCTCGTATGTGAGGCTGTGCCCCATGGCCGTCGTGCGTGACCTGCGCGTCCTCCTGCGCTTCCAAGGCTTCAGACGCCTGCTCGGTGTCCGGTTGCTGTCCCAGGGCGCCGACGGCGTCTACCAGGTCGCGCTCGCCACGTACGTCGTCTTCTCACCGGAGAAGCAGACCTCAGCGGCCTCGATCGCTTCCGCGATGGCGGTACTGCTCCTGCCGTACTCCCTGGTCGGCCCCTTCGCCGGCGTCCTGCTGGACCGCTGGCGGCGCCGCCAGGTCCTCCTGTACGGCAATCTGCTGCGGACCGCGCTGGCCTGCGCGACGGCCGTGCTGATGCTGAGCCATGTCCCCGACTGGCTCTTCTACGCCTCCGCGCTGTGCGTCACCGCGGTCAACCGGTTCGTCCTCGCGGGCCTCTCGGCCGCCCTGCCCCGAGTCGTCGACTCCCACCGGCTGGTCATGGCCAACGCCCTGTCGCCCACCGCCGGGACACTCGCCGCGACCGCGGGCGGCGGTCTCGCGTTCGTCGTACGACTGGTCGCCTCGAACTCGGACGCGGCGGTCGTCCTCCTCGGTGCGACCCTCTATCTGTGCGCCGCGCTCGCCTCGCTGCGCATCGCACCGGAACTGCTCGGCCCCGACCAGGAGTTGGTGCAGCCGAGCCTGCGTACGTCCCTCACCGGCACCGCGCGCGGTCTCGTGGCCGGTGTGCGCCATCTCGCCGAGCCCGCGCGGCGGGAGGCGGCCTGGGCGCTCCTGTCGATGACCCTGATGCGCTTCTGCTACGGCGCCCTGACCGTCATGGTGCTGATGCTGTGCCGGTACGCCTGGTCGTCCGGCTCCGACGGCGGGCTCGCCCTGCTGGGCCTGGCGGTGGGCATCTCCGGGGCGGGCTTCTTCGTCGCGGCCGTGGTGACGCCCTGGGCAGTGGGACGACTGGGCCCCGGCGGCTGGATCGCGGCGTGCGCGGCCGCGGCGGCGGTCCTGGAACCGGCGCTCGGCCTCCCTTTCGAGGCGGCGCCCATGCTGGCCGCCGCCTTCGTTCTGGGCCTGACCACCCAGGGCGCGAAGATCGCCACCGACACGATCGTGCAGTCCTCGGTCGACGACGGTTACCGCGGCCGGATCTTCTCCGTCTACGACGTCCTGTTCAACGTCGCCTTCGTCGGCGCGGCCGCAGTAGCCGCCCTGATGCTGCCTCCTGACGGACGCTCAGCTTCCCTTGTCGTCACTCTGGCCGCGGTCTACACAGCAATTGCTGTTGCTATGGCCCGCTTTGAGATGCAGTAAGTGTCACATCAGGGCCACAGAGCCTCTCTGGGCTACTGCGTTGTCAGTCGGTCCCGATAACTTACGTGCGTCTTATTCACGCCACGCGCTTACGTTCCAGGGGGACCCCTAAGTGACTACTCCGCCGCCCCAGGGCCAGAACCCGTTCGCCCAGGGCCAGCAGCCCTACGGACAGCCGCCCCAGGGCCAGGCTCCGTACGGGGCGCCGCCGCAGGGGTACCCCCAGCAGCCGGGTTACCCCCAGCAGCCCGGCCAGCCCGGCTTCCCGCAGCAGGGACCGATTCCCTACGCTCCGGTCGCGCCGCTGCGGCCGAAGCGCGGCGTCAAGTGGTACCTGCGCATAGTCCTTGCCGTCGCGGGCCTCAGCGTCGTCGTGGGCGGTTTGGTGCTCAATAACGACAGCCAGGACGCCAAGAAGCTGGCCGTGGGCGACTGCCTGTACAACAAGGGGACCGCGAACGAGCCGGACGTCATCCAGGTCGACTGCACCGACTCCAAGGCCACGCACAAGGTCCTCAAGAAGGCGGACGGCGCCTCGCTTCCTTCACTGACGTGCCAGAGCGTCACGGGCACGACGGCGACGCTGACGTGGAAGGAAACCGGCGAGTCCTTCACGCTGTGCCTCGGATCCAACAAGTAGCCCGCGGATCTGGATGTACCAAGGGGCGGTGTTTCACGTGAAACACCGCCCCTTGTTGTTCCCGGCGCCCCGGGGTCATGTTTCACGTGAAACATGACCCCACACGGCCCGACCTGTGAGCCTCAGCCCTGCTCGGCCCACCACTCCTTGAGTGCCGTCACTGCCGCGTCGTGCTCCATCGGCCCGTTCTCCAGCCTCAGCTCCAGCATGAACTTGTACGCCTGGCCGATCGCCGGGCCGGGGCCGATGCCCAGGATCTCCATGATCTGGTTGCCGTCGAGGTCGGGACGGATCGAGTCCAGCTCCTCCTGCTCCTGGAGCTCGGCGATGCGCTCCTCCAGGCCGTCGTACGCCTGAGAGAGCGCCGTCGCCTTGCGCTTGTTGCGCGTAGTGCAGTCGGAGCGGGTCAGCTTGTGGAGCCGGTCGAGGAGCGGACCCGCGTCACGTACATAGCGACGGACCGCGGAGTCCGTCCATTCACCGGTGCCGTATCCGTGAAAGCGCAGATGAAGTTCGACCAGACGCGAGACGTCCTTCACCAGGTCGTTGGAGTACTTGAGCGCCGTCATCCGCTTCTTGGTCATCTTCGCGCCCACCATCTCGTGGTGGTGGAAGGAGACCCGCCCGTCCTTCTCGAAGCGCCGCGTCCTCGGCTTGCCGATGTCGTGCAGCAGCGCGGCGATCCGGAGCGTCAGGTCCGGACCATTTTCCTCGAGCGCCATGGCCTGTTCCAGGACGATCAGCGTGTGGTCGTAGACGTCCTTGTGCCGGTGGTGCTCATCACGTTCCAGTCGCAGCGCGGGAAGCTCCGGCAGCACATGGTCGGCGAGGCCGGTGTCCACGAGCAGCGTCAGACCCTTGCGCGGGTGAGCGGAGAGGATCAGCTTGTTCAGCTCGTCCCGCACCCGCTCCGCCGAGACGATCTCGATGCGCCCGGCCATGTCCGTCATCGCGGCGACGACGTCGGGAGCCACCTCGAAGTCGAGCTGCGCGGCGAACCGCGCGGCCCGCATCATCCGCAGCGGATCGTCGGAGAAGGACTCCTCGGGCGTACCCGGAGTACGCAGGACCCGCGCGGACAGGTCGTCCCGACCGCCGTACGGATCGATGAACTCCTTCTCCGGCAGCGCCACAGCCATCGCGTTCACGGTGAAGTCACGGCGCACGAGGTCTTCCTCGATCGAGTCGCCGTAGGACACCTCGGGCTTGCGCGAGGTCCGGTCGTACGCCTCGGAGCGGTACGTCGTGATCTCGATCTGGAACGACTGCTGGACGTCGTCCACGCGGGCGTCCTTCTGCGCGCCGACGGTGCCGAAGGCGATCCCGACCTCCCAGACGGCGTCCGCCCAGGGCCGCACGATCTTCAGTACGTCATCGGGGCGGGCGTCGGTCGTGAAGTCCAGATCATTGCCGAGCCGGCCAAGGAGCGCGTCCCGGACCGAGCCACCGACCAGGGCCAGTGAGAACCCCGCCTCCTGGAAACGGCGGGCGAGGTCGTCGGCGACAGGGGACACCCGCAACAGTTCACTCACCGCGCGGCGCTGCACCTGGCTCAGGGCACTGGGGTTGTCTTCGTTGGCGTTCGGCACAACAGAAAAGGGTACGTGGCCGAGGCACTCGCGGGCGCCTTCATAAAACGTGCACAGCCATCCCCTTCTCATGGGGAGGATCAATACTTACGCATACAGGACACTCGGCCCTGTCTACTGATCTTGTGGAGCGGTCCGCGGCACTTACCCTCGGCGCACATCGTTACCATGCGTGGACGCACATTCCGACGACCACTGACGATGACGAGGGACGGACGAGCGCGTGGCCGAGGCGGCAGACTTCCAGGGGATGAGTCCCTCACCTGCCCGCCGGTGGCTGCGGCGCACCGGCACACTGCTGGCCGGTGCGCCCCTGCTGGCCGGCGTGCTCCAGCTGCCCTCCTCCCCGGCCGCACACGCCGCTCAGACGGCCGCTGTGGCCGACGCCACCGGGTCCGGCACGGTGGACATCTCCCTCGACTCGCTGACCCCCAGCGCGCCCGCGGAGGGCGACACGATCACCGTCTCCGGTTCGGTCACCAACAAGGGCAAGCAGACGGTCACGGGCGCGCACGTGGGCCTGCGGGTGGGCCCGACACTCCAGGGCCGGGTCGCCATCGACGACGCGGAGAAGCGCACCGGGTTCCAGCTGGGCCCTGACCCCCTGGAGGTCGGCGGCAAGTACGTCGAGAAGTTCTCCAAGCTCGCCACGGGCGTCTCGCAGCACTTCAGCATCTCGGTGCCCGTCAAGGACCTGAACCTCGACTCCGACGGGGTGTACCAGCTCGGCGTCTCCCTCACCGGCCAGACCGCCGCGCAGCCGTGGGACCAGGTGCTCGGCATCAAGCGGACGTTCCTGCCCTGGCAGCCCGCCGGCGCCGACACGAAGACGAAGACGACGTATCTCTGGCCGCTGATCTCGGCGGTCCACCTGCGGGCGGAGACCGGCTCGGACGCGCAGCAGACGCCCGTCTTCCAGAACGACGACCTGGCCAAGGAGATCTCCCCCGGCGGCCGCCTGGACCAGCTCCTGTCCCTGGGCAGCGACCTCGACGTCACCTGGGTCCTAGACCCGGACCTGCTGGCCTCCGTCGACGCCATGACGCGCAGCTACCAGATCAAGAACGGCGACACCACGACGGCGGGCAAGAACCAGGCCGTCGCCAAGGCGTGGCTCGACAAGCTCGAGAAGACCGTCGCGGACAAGGACAAGGAAGTCGTCGCTCTCCCCTTCGCCGACCCCGACCTCGCGTCGCTGGCGCACAACGGCAAGGACGTGACGGGCTCCCTCAGCCACCTGAAGGACGCCACGGACGTGGCCTCCAGCACGGTGCAGACGATCCTCCATGTGAAGCCGAACACGGACTTCGCCTGGCCCGCCGAGGGCGCGGTCGATCCGTCGATCGTCAAGGTCGCCACCTCCGCCGGCGCCGACAAGGTGATCGCCCGCAGCGACAGCCTGCGCGAGACCGGCGGCCTGACCTACACGCCCACCGCCGCCCGCCCCATCGGAGGCGGTACGACGGCGGTGGTCGCGGACTCCAGGCTGTCGACCGCGTTCGAGGGCGACATGGCGAAGGCCGACAACTCGACGCTCGCCGTGCAGGAATTCCTGGCCCAGAGCCTGATGGTCGATCTGCAGGAGCCGAGCAAGCAGCGGAGCATCGTCGTCGCCCCGCAGCGCATGCCCTCCGTGAGCCAGGCCCAGACCATGGCGACGGCGGTGAGGGCCCTCCAGGACGGGAACTGGTCCGACTCCCAGAACCTCTCCGCGGCCGCCAAGGCCAAACCGGACCCGAGCGCCACGACGAATGTGCCCTCGGCGTCCTCGTACCCCTCCTCGCTGCGCAAGCAGGAGCTGCCGCGGTCGGCCTTCGAGGAGATCCAGCGCACGCAGAGCACGCTCGACAACTTCAAGGCCATCCTCACCGACAAGTCCCGCGTGGTCACTCCCTTCGGTCGGGCCATAGACCGAGGGATGTCCACGTCCTGGCGCGGCCGTGCCGACCAGGCGGAGACCTTCCGCAAGGGTGTCGAGTCGTACCTGGACGACCTCACCGGTCTCGTCAGGCTGATCGACAAGTCCGACGCGAAGCTCTCGGGCCGCAGTGCCACGATCCCCGTGACGGTGCAGAACAACCTCGTGCAGGGCGTCCACCACCTGGTGCTGCGTCTCACCTCACAGCAGCCGACCCGACTCAAGATCGGCGACGACACCTTCGACGAGCGGCCGATCCAGGTCGCGGGCGAGCACAGCCAGTCGGTGAAGTTCACCACCTCCGCCAAGGCCAACGGTCCGGTGACGGTCGTCGCGCAGTTGTTCACGGACGACGGCCAGGCGTACGGTCCCCCCGTCAGATTCGAAGTGAAGGTCACCGAGATCACTCCGACGGTGATGCTGGTGATCGGCGGTGGCGTCCTGCTGCTCGTGCTCGCCGGATTCCGGATGTACACCCAGCGCAAGCGCGCGGCAGCCCGCCAGGCCGCGGAGGAGCAGGAGAACACCCCCGACACCGAGGGCGGGGCCGAGGCCCTGAACGGCGTGAACACGGACGCCGAGGGCACCGTAGACACTACTGATGACACCGAGCGCTCCAAGGACGGTCCCGACGGGGAGTCCACGACGGAGTCCGGGGCAGACGACCCGGAGCACCCGAGTGACCCGACACCGGACACCGCACCGGAAAGCACCGACCCGTCCGGCACGGGTGAGAGAGTGGACCGTTGAGCGATGTCGTGGCCGGTGGGCCCGGGGACGATGAGGTGGGGTAACCATGAACGCGCCGTACGACGGTGACCGCGGCCAGGGCGCGGGCAACTCGGGCTACCCCGAGGGCTACCCGGATCATGCCGCGGGCGGCTCGGGCTACCCGGACGGCTACCCGGACCAGGGCATGGCCAACGCCGGCTACCCCGAGGGGTATCCCGAAGGGCCACCGGCCGACCCCGCGCAGCAGCCGCAGGGGCAGTACCAGGACATGTACTTCCAGGACGCCTATACCCAGGACCCGTACCGGGCGCAGGACCTCGCCGCCCAGGATCCGGTGTCCGAGGCGCTCTACGACCGTGCGGCACACCCCCCGCCGCCGCCGGGCTCCTACTACCCGCAGCAGCCGCTCTACGCCCAGCCCCCCACCTCGCAGTACACCCCCGACCCCCGTGTGTGGGCCCAGACGCCCCCGCCGGAGCCCGCGGGCCCGACGCGGCACCTGCCCTACGGCGAGGACGCCCGCACGACCCAGTTCGTCGGCGTGGACGACCTCGTGACCCAGGCCGGCGACCAGCAGCACGAGCCCGACGCCTTCGCCCACCTCTTCCGCGACCAGGGCCAGGCAGGCACCCGTACATCCATCGCCGCGCCCGGCGTACCGTCGCCGGCCCACGAGCCGGCTC
>LRTP01001043.1 GCA_001550305.1 Streptomyces diastatochromogenes | reverse complement strand
CCACGAGCCGGCTCCGGCCGCCCCGCAGACCCCCGCGCCCGAACCGGCGCCCACCGCGAAGAAGCCCGGCGGACGCGCCTCGGGCCTGCTGAAGTCGAGTGCGGTGATGGCGGCGGGCACGCTGGTGTCCCGGCTCACCGGCTTCATCCGCTCCGCGCTGATCGTCTCGGCCCTGGGCGTCGGCCTCCTCGGCGACACCTTCCAGGTCGCGTACCAGCTTCCGACGATGATCTACATCTTGACCGTCGGCGGTGGCCTGAACTCCGTCTTCGTACCGCAGCTCGTGCGTGCCATGAAGGAGGACGACGACGGCGGCGAGGCCTACGCCAACCGGCTGCTCACCGTCGTGATGGTGGCCCTCGGCGCACTGACCGCGCTTGGCATCTTCGCCGCGCCTCTCCTGATCAGGGTGCTGTCGAACCCGGTCGCCAGCGACCCGGCGGCCAACCAGGTCGGCATCACCTTCGTCCGCTACTTCCTGCCCTCGATCTTCTTCATGGGCATCCACGTGGTGATGGGCCAGATCCTCAACGCGCGCGGCAAGTTCGGCGCGATGATGTGGACCCCGGTCCTCAACAACATCGTCATCATCGTGACGCTCGGCATGTTCATCTGGGTGTACGGCTCCGCGGCGAGCTCCGGGATGAAGGTCACGACCATCCCGCCGGAGGGCGAGCGGCTCCTCGGCGTCGGTGTTCTGCTCGGCCTCGTCGTCCAGTCCCTCGCGATGATCCCGTACCTGCGGGAGACCGGATTCCGGCTGCGACTGCGCTTCGACTGGAAGGGCCACGGGCTGGGCAAGGCGGCGATGCTCGCCAAGTGGACCGTGCTCTTCGTCCTCGCCAACCAGGCCGGCGCGATCGTGGTCTCGCAGTTGTCCACAGCAGCCGGCAAGGACTCACCCGTCGACGGCACCGGCTTCGCGGCCTACGCCAACGCCCAGCTCATCTGGGGCCTGCCGCAGGCCATCATCACCGTGTCTCTGATGGCCGCCCTGCTGCCGCGCCTCGCACGCTCGGCCCACGAGGGCGACGCCGGAGCCGTCCGCGACGACATCTCCCAGGGCCTGCGCACCACGGCCGTGGCGATCGTGCCCGTCTCCTTCGGCTTCGTCTCCCTCGGCATCCCGATGTGCACCCTGATCTTCGGCTCCTCGGGCACCAGCGAAGCCACGAACATGGGCTACATGCTGATGGCCTTCGGCCTCGGCCTGATCCCCTACTCCGTGCAGTACGTCGTCCTGCGTGCCTTCTACGCGTACGAGGACACCCGCACGCCCTTCTACAACACGGTCATCGTGGCCGCCGTCAACGCCGGTGCCTCGGCACTCTGCTACTTCGCTCTGCCACCCCGCTGGGCCGTGGCAGGCATGGCGGCCTCATACGGCATCGCCTACGCGATCGGCGTCGGCGTCGCCTGGAACAGGCTGCGCAAGCGGCTCGGCGGTGACCTGGACGGCACCCGCGTCCTGCAGACGTACGCCCGCCTCGGCATCGCCTCGGTGCCCGCGGCCCTGCTGAGCGGCGCGGCCTGCTACGGCATCGGCCACACCCTCGGACAGGGCGTCGGGGGCTCCCTGGCGGCCCTCCTCGCGGGCGGCATCGCCCTGCTCGGCGTCTTCTACGTCGCCGCGCGAAAGATGCGGATCGAAGAACTCAACTCAATGGTCGGAATGGTCCGCGGGCGCCTGGGGCGCTGAGGCGGGGGTACGCGCACAACCATCGTCCGTCGCCGTGTGTCGTGCATAGCGCCGGACTGTGGGCACAATTGGTTTCTGCGTCGGACAGCGCGCAACGAATGGGGAGGCGGGAACGACGGTGGCGGAACGGAGCACGGCTGCCGTCGACGTGGCAGACAACAGCGGCGACGAGCCGCTGACCGCCAAGGCGGACCAGTCCACGTCCGACGGGGTGGCCCAGAACCGGGAGCGGGAGACGGACAGCGAAGAGGCACAGGGGAGCGGCGGGACCGAGAGTCCCGGAAAGGCCTCACCGCCCGAATTGCACAGCGGACACAAACTCGCCAGGCGTTACCGCCTCGAGGAGTGCGTCACCCGTCTGGACGGTTTCAGCAGTTGGCGTGCGGTGGACGAGAAACTCCGCCGCGCCGTCGGCGTGCATCTCCTGCCCGCCGACCATCCACGGGCCCGCTCCGTACTGGCGGCGGCCCGTTCCTCGGCCCTGCTGGGCGATCCCCGGTTCGTCCAGGTCCTGGACGCGGTCGAAGAGAACGACCTCGTCTATGTGGTGCACGAGTGGCTGCCGGACGCCACGGAGCTGACCGCGCTACTGGCCTCGGGCCCACTGGAGGTGCACGAGGCCTACCAGATGGTCAGCCAGGTCTCCCAGGCCATGGCCGCCGCGCACCGTGAGGGCCTCGCACATCTGCGGCTGACGCCCAGCGCCGTGCTGCGCACCTCGACCGGCCAGTGGCGCATCCGTGGGCTCGCCGTGAACGCCGCGCTGCGTGGCATCAGCTCGGAGACCCCACAGCGCACCGACACGGAGGCGATCGGGGCGCTCCTGTACGCCGCGCTCACCCAGCGCTGGCCCTACGACAACGACGCCTACGGTCTGTCCGGGCTGCCCAAGGGGGTCGGCCTGATCGCCCCCGACCAGGTACGCGCCGGTGTCCACCGGGGCCTGTCGGAGCTCGCCATGCGCGCGCTCGCCAACGACGGCGCGACCGCCTCCCGCCACGAGACTCCGTGCACCACGCCGGAGGAACTGGTGAAGGCGATCGCCGAGATGCCCCGCATCCGCCCGCCGGAGCCCACGTTCACGGCCCCGCCGGAGTACCAGCGCACCTCGTACCAGCAGGGCTACGGCCGCCCCGCGCCCCACATGGGCGCCACGCAGCCCGTGACGGCCCCGCCGCCCCCGCTGCAGAGCCGCACCGGCAAGGCCCTCAAGTGGGCCGTGTCGGCCCTCCTGATCGCCGCCCTGGGCCTCGGCAGCTGGCAGCTCGCGGAGACTCTGATGCAACACAGCAAGTCCGACGACACACAGAAGACCAAGACGACGGACGGCAACGGCAAGGGCACCGACCAGACCAAGCCGGTCAAGCCGATCGCCATCAAGGGTGCGCAGGAGTACGTCGCGAAGGGTGACGCCCAGGCACCCGGGGACGTGGGCAAGACGTACGACGGCGACAGCTCGACGTACTGGCGGAGCAAGAGCTTCGTGGACGGTCCGGAGATGAAGCCGGCCTTCAAGCCCGGCGTCGGCATCGTCTACGACCTCGGTTCGCAGCAGACCGTCACGGGGGCTTCGATAGGGCTCCGGTACCCCGGGGACCACACGACGATCACCCTCTATGGGACGGACTCGATGAGTTCCTCGACGTCGGTGGATTCGATGACGAAGATCGGGACCATCACGACGAGCGGCACCAGCGCGAAGATCACGGTCAGCAAGAAGGCGAAGACTCAGTACGTGCTGCTCTGGATCACGGCGATGCCCTACGCGTCCGGTGATCAGTACAGCGGCGCCGGCTACAAGCAAGCCATCACGGACGTGAAGTTCACCGGCTGACGTTCGTCGACGAAGGGGAGGGGGTCCGATGGCCGGTGAAACCGGATACGGCGACGCAAGCGATCAGGACCTCCTCGCCCGTCACGTAGCGGGCGACCACGAGGCCTTCGGCGAGATCGTGCGGCGTCATCGCGACCGGCTCTGGGCAGTCGCCCTGAGGACGCTGGGAGACCGCGAGGAGGCCGCTGACGCCGTCCAGGACGCACTGGTCTCCGCCTACCGGGCCGCTCACACCTTCCGCGGCCAGTCGGCCGTCACGACCTGGCTGCACCGCATCACGGTGAACGCCTGCCTGGACCGCGCCCGCAAGGCAGCGTCCAGGAAGACGTCTCCCGTCGATGACACCGAGCGCCTGGAACAGCTCCTCGAACCGCACGAGTCCGCCTCCGCCCCGGCCGAGCGCAACGATCTGCACCGCGAGCTACTGACGGCACTGAGCACGCTCCCGGCCGACCAGCGCGCCGCTCTCGTCCTCGTGGACATGCAGGGCTACCCCGTGGCGGAGGCGGCCCGCGTCCTCGATGTGCCCGTCGGCACGGTGAAGAGCCGTTGCGCACGGGGCAGAGCCAGACTGCTCCCGCTGCTCACCCATCTCCGTGCGGACAACGGAAACGGCGGGGGCGGCAACAAGTCGGGGGGCGGAAGGAACCGGACGCAGGGGGCATCCGTCCCACCGGCAGCGGGACCGCACGATGCGGGTCCACGCGATGCAGGACCAAGCGATTCAGCTGCTGTGAAGGGCGGAGGTGGGCGAGCGTGACATCCACGACGGATACGGCCGGGCACCCGGATGTCGCGGAGATCTCCGACCTCTCCGAGGGGCTGCTCCCACCTTCCCGCACCGCGGACGTACGGCGACACCTCGACGAGTGCGTGCTCTGCGCCGACGTGTACGACTCCCTGGAAGAAATCCGGGGACTGCTCGGCACTCTGCCGGGCCCCACGCGCATGCCCGATGACGTGGCCGGCCGTATCGATGCCGCCCTTGCCGCGGAGGCTCTGCTGAGTGCCACGGCGCCCGACCGCGAAACGGCCGAGGACGACAGCGCGGATGTTTCACGTGAAACACCGCTCGCCGGGGTTTCACACACGTCCGGCGAACCGAACCCTGCTTCCCTCACCGACCGTCCCTCGGGACGCCCCCACGCTGCCACCGGTCCCGGTCGCTCACGTCGGGGCCGCCGTGGGCGCCGCAGGGTGGTCGTTCTCGGCACGGTGTTCACGGCCGCCGTTCTCGGGCTGGGCACGATCCTCGTGCAGTCGCTGGGCGACGGCTCCGGCAAGAGCCCGCAGACGGTGACGCAGCAGGGAGCGAAGGACACTTTTTCCGAGGGGAAGCTGAAGACTCAGGTCGCGGATCTCCTCGCGAAGAACAGGAGCGCGAGCACCCCCTCCGCCAGCCCGAAGCGTCCTTGGGGAGTCCAGTCCAACGACGCGGGCAACGGGTCCGCCGGGGTCGACACCTTGATCACACCCACGGTGCAGGTCCCCGACTGCATTCAGAAGGGGACCGGAAGCACCGCGACGATCCTCGCGGCGCAGCAGGGCACGTACCAGGGGACGACGGTGTATCTCGTCGTCGTGCCCGACGCCTCCGACAGCACGAAGGTCACGGCGTACATCGTCGAAGCCGCGTGCGTAAAACAGGCTTCGGCATCCCCTGGCAAGCTCCTGCTGACGCACTCGTACGCCCGCTACTGAGCGCCTCCGCGTCGACCGGTCGCTTCCCCAACAACCCCATGGGATCTCTGTGCGGTGTCTCGTCTCCGTGTGCCCGGACACAGAGGGAATGCAAGCCCCTTAGGATCCGTTGGGTGGGGTGAGAGTTCTGAGAGAGGCTCCCACCGGTAGTACGCAGAAGTCTCCAGAGACGAGGAATCAAGCCGTGAGCGACGTCCGTAACGTGATCATCATCGGATCCGGGCCTGCCGGCTACACGGCAGCGCTGTACACCGCGCGCGCGTCGCTGAAGCCGCTGGTCTTCGAAGGCGCCGTCACCGCCGGTGGTGCGCTGATGAACACCACCGAGGTGGAGAACTTCCCCGGCTTCCAGGACGGCATCATGGGCCCCGAGCTCATGGACAACATGCGCGCCCAGGCCGAGCGCTTCGGTGCCGAGCTGATCCCGGACGACGTCGTCTCTGTAGACCTGACGGGCGAGATCAAGACCGTCACGGACACCGCGGGGACCGTGCACCGCGCCAAGGCCGTCATCGTCACGACGGGCTCGCAGCACCGCAAGCTCGGTCTGCCCAACGAGGACGCACTCTCCGGACGCGGCGTCTCGTGGTGCGCGACGTGTGACGGCTTCTTCTTCAAGGACCAGGACATCGCCGTGATCGGCGGTGGCGACACCGCGATGGAGGAGGCAACCTTCCTCTCCCGCTTCGCCAAGTCCGTGACGATCGTGCACCGCCGTGACTCCCTGCGCGCCTCCAAGGCGATGCAGGAGCGTGCCTTCGCCGACCCGAAGATCAGCTTCGTCTGGGACAGCGAGATCGCCTCGATCGAGGGCGACCCCAAGCTTGCCGGCCTGAAGCTGCGCAACCTCAAGACCGGTGAGATCTCCGACCTGGCGGTGACCGGCCTGTTCATCGCGATCGGCCACGACCCGCGCACCGAGCTCTTCAAGGGCCAGCTCGACCTGGACGAGGAGGGCTACCTCGAGGTCGAGGCGCCTTCGACCCGGACTAACCTCACCGGTGTCTTCGGCGCCGGTGATGTCGTCGACCACACGTACCGCCAGGCGATCACCGCGGCCGGCACCGGCTGCTCCGCCGCCCTCGACGCCGAGCGCTACCTCGCCGCCCTCGCGGACAGCGAGACCGCCGCGGCTGCCACCGTCTGACCCCCGTCCGCCCCACCGCACCAACCAGTTAAGGAGCCCGCCGTGGCCGGCACCCTGAAGAATGTGACCGACGATTCCTTCGAGCAGGACGTCCTCAAGAGCGACAAGCCCGTCCTGGTGGACTTCTGGGCCGCCTGGTGCGGTCCGTGCCGCCAGATCGCGCCGTCCCTCGAGGCGATCGCCGCGGAGTACGGCGACCAGATCGAGGTCGTCAAGCTCAACATCGATGAGAACCCGGGTACGGCCGCCAAGTACGGCGTCATGTCCATCCCGACCCTGAACGTCTACCAGGGTGGCGAGGTCGCCAAGACCATCGTGGGTGCGAAGCCGAAGGCCGCGATCGTCCGCGACCTGGAGGACTTCATCACCGAGGGCGCCGAGAAGACCGTCTGACCGGAAGCGCCGTCCTACAACGACGGCGATGTTTCACGTGAAACACGAATGGGCCAGCCCGGAAGGGCTGGCCCATTCGCATGACGGAGAGGCTGCATCGGTGGGCGGCATCAATGGCTACAGAGGACGAAGCGCCGGTTCCTTCTGTACCGCTCCCAGGAGGCGGTCCAGGGCCAACTCCACATCTTCCTTCCAGGAGAGCGTCGTCCGCAGCTCCAGCCTCAGACGGGGGTACCTGGGGTGGGGGCGCACCGTCTTGAAGCCGACCGCGAGGAGATGGTCGGCGGGGAGCACGCAGGCCGGTTCCTTCCACCGTGCGTCCCCAAAGGCCTCGATCGCCTTGAAGCCTCGGCGCAGCAGATCCTTGGCAACCGTCTGCACCATCACTCGGCCAAGTCCCTGTCCCTGATAGCCCGGCATGATGAAGGCGGTCATCAGTTGGACGGCGTCCGGTGAGACCGGGCTCGTGGGGAACGCAGTGGAGCGGGGTACATAGGCGGGGGGTGCGTACAGCACGAAGCCCACCGGTACGTCGTCCACGTAGACGACGCGGCCACAGGATCCCCACTCCAGGAGGACGGCGGAGATCCACGCCTCCTTCTCGAGTTCGGGCCTTCCCGCCTTTACCGCGGCTTCCCCACTGACGGGATCCAGTTCCCAGAAGACACACGCGCGACAGCGCTTGGGAAGGTCCGGAAGGTTGTCCAGCGTGAGCGGTACGAGCCGGCGCCCCATGAAGGATGTTCCTCGCTTCCTTCGCCCGCAGCGTCGCGAGCGGCTGTCAGAGCGCTTCGTTCCCTGAGCAGACTGCCGATGAACCCACCGACCGCCCCCAGTCCCAGGCCCGCGGTCACCAGTCCGGTACGGCTCACGGTTTGCATGGCCCCCGCCTCCCCAATGAAGGTGCCGCCAGGTGGATGCGCCATACCCGATCGCATCGTATCCACGATGCGATTGCATCGATACCGCCTGAAAGCAAAGAGCAGGCCGTGTTCCGGTACACACCGGACACGGCCCGCTCTTGTGGTCGACCGACGGGAACCGCCCCGTCGCCGCGCGACTCAGGCCTCCGTGTCCTCGGAGTCGTCGTCCAGGAGACTCCTCTGGAGAACGCCTCCCTCACCGGGGGCGAGAGAGCTGAGGATCCGCTCGAGGTCGTCCATCGAGGCGAACTCGACCGTGATCTTTCCCTTCTTCTGCCCCAGGTCGACCTTCACGCGGGTCTCGAAGCGGTCCGAGAGGCGGGTGGCAAGGTCGCTCAGTGCCGGGGAGAGCCGGGTGCCGGCCCGCGGTCCCTTGGAGCGCGAGACGGTCTGGGGGCGCGATCCCATGAGGGTGACGATCTCCTCGACGGCCCGCACCGACAGTCCCTCGGCCACGATGCGGTGGGCCAGCCGGTCCTGTTCCTCCGAGTCCGCGACGGAGAGCAGAGCGCGAGCGTGGCCCGCGGAGAGCACTCCGGCGGCGACACGACGCTGAACCGCCGGCGAGAGCTTCAGCAGCCGCAGAGTGTTGGAGACCTGCGGGCGCGAGCGGCCGATACGGTCCGCCAGCTGATCGTGCGTGCAGTTGAAGTCCTGCAGCAGCTGGTCGTAGGCGGCCGCCTCTTCCAGCGGGTTCAGCTGGGCACGGTGCAGGTTCTCCAGCAGCGCGTCCAGGAGAAGCTTCTCGTCCTCCGTGGCCCGCACGATCGCAGGGATGGCCTCAAGCCCCGCCTCACGGCAGGCACGGAAGCGCCGCTCACCCATGATGAGCTCGTAGCGCGCCGGTCCCACCTGACGCACGACGACCGGCTGGAGAAGCCCGACCTCCTTGATGGAGGTAACCAGCTCGGAAAGAGCGTCCTCGTCGAACACCTCACGGGGCTGACGCGGGTTGGGGGTGATGTAGTCGAGAGGCAGTTCAGCGAAGTGAGCACCGACAGGCGCGGAGGGCACCTCCGGGGTCCCGATCGTCGGCGACTCCTCTGTTTCATGTGAAACAGGCGGCAGTGTGGTCACCTTCGCCGCGGCCACCCCACGCTCTGCCGTGAGCACGGGTCCAGCCGCCGACGAGGCGGAGCCTCCGCCTGCCGGCGAGGGAACTGTCTTCTCTGTCGGAGCCGCGGGGATCAGTGCGCCGAGGCCCCGCCCCAGCCCTCGTCGTCGCTCACTCACTGGATCCCCTCCACCATGTTCTGACTGTTCTGTACGCCCACATGGGCGTTCTGCGCGTCGTACGCCACTCCGACTCCGCGGAGGGCGATTTCTCGTGCCGCCTCAAGATACGACAGGGCACCACTCGATCCTGGATCGTAGGTCAGCACCGTCTGGCCGTAGCTCGGGGCCTCGGAGATACGGACCGAGCGAGGAATGCTCGTCCGCAGCACCTCGTCACCGAAGTGGCTGCGCACCTCGTCCGCGACCTGGGACGCGAGGCGCGTTCGGCCGTCGTACATGGTGAGCAGGATCGTTGAGACATGGAGGTTGGGGTTGAGGTGCCCCCGCACCAGGTCGACGTTACGCAGGAGCTGGCCCAGGCCTTCCAGCGCGTAGTACTCACACTGGATAGGAATGAGGACCTCCGCACCGGCGACCAGCGCGTTGACCGTGAGGAGACCGAGCGACGGGGGGCAGTCGATGAGGATGTAGTCCAGCGGCTGCTCATACGCCTGGATCGCTCGCTCCAGCCGGCTCTCCCGTGCCACCAGGGACACCAGCTCGATCTCCGCACCGGCGAGATCGATCGTGGCAGGCGCACAGAAGAGACCCTCGACATCGGGCACCGGCTGGACGACTTCGGAGAGTGGCTTGCTGTCGATCAGCACGTCGTAGATGGAAGGCACCTCGGCGTGATGATCGATGCCAAGTGCCGTGGAGGCGTTGCCCTGAGGGTCGAGGTCGATCACCAGGACACGGCCGCCATGCAGGGCAAGCGACGCAGCAAGGTTGACCGTGGTCGTTGTCTTGCCCACCCCACCCTTCTGGTTGGCGACGACCATGACGCGGGTCTGTTCGGGCCGTGGCAGGCCCTCGCCGGCGCGACCCAGCGCCTCCACCGCCAGTTGGGCAGCACGACCAATAGGAGTGTCGTCCATGGGGGGCGGTGTTTCACGTGAAACATCCTCCCCCAGCGACTCGGTACGGGGACCGGGGACCGGATCGGTCATCGGTCCCGCGATGTTGGCGTCGGACCGCAAGGATTCACTCTCCTCGACTTCAGGCTCGCAATGAACAGAGCCTCCCATGCCTTCGGGGTCGTGAACCAGCGAGGCCCGTTCTTCTGTGGAGAAATCCACCTCTGTGGACAACTCCGCACCCTCCGCGAGTGAACCGAGAGGCTTTCGGTCGCGGGGTTCGGCCGCGGCGCGGCCGCGACTGATGATGCCGTGCAGCAGTGAGCGACGTTTCACGTGAAACACGATGCCTAGCGGCCAGGGCCATCACGGCGCGACACTCCGAGATGCGTAGGTTTGGCAGCTTGTGTGGAGTACGGGTCGTCGTCAGGACGGATCAGCCGGAGTGATAAAGAACTCCCGGCTCCGCCCTGCGGAACCGGGAGTCCACGATCCATTGCGCGCTCAGGATCAGCGCCGTCGGCGTATCCGCCCCGTCCGGGCCGCCTTCGCCCTCTTCGCGGCAAAGCGCACACCACCCGGGCTCTCCCCGACCTCGACCCGCACCACGGTCGACAACGGGTCCACGATGCCCTCGCCGACGTGCAGGATCGACGTCTCCACGGCGCCGAGCTTGCTCAGGGCCGTCGCGGCGCTCTTCAGCTCCTCCTCAGCGGTGTCGCCCTTGAGAGCCAGCATCTCGCCGTACGGACGGAGAAGGGGGATGCCCCATGCCGCCAGCCGGTCCAGTGGAGCGACAGCCCTGGCCGTCACCACATGGACCGCCGGCAGCTTTCCCATGACCTCCTCGGCGCGGCCGCGCACGACGGTGACATGGTCGAGACCGAGGAGTTCGACGACCTCGGTGAGGAAGTTGGTCCGCCGCAGCAACGGTTCCAGCAGAGTGATCTTGATGTCGTCCCGGACCAGGGCCAGCGGAATGCCGGGCAGCCCCGCGCCGGAGCCGACGTCACACACGGTCACGCCTTCGGGCACGACCTCCGAGAGCACCGCGCAGTTCAGCAGGTGCCGCTCCCACAGCCGGGGTACCTCGCGGGGGCCGATCAACCCTCGCTGCACTCCCGCCTCGGCCAGCAGCTCCGCGTATCGGACCGCGTCTGCGAAGCGATCGCCGAATACCTCGCGCGCCTGCTCGGGCGCAGGGGGAAGCTCCGCTGCCTCCGTCACGGGGACCGTCCTTCCGTACCGCATAAGCGCGCTGAGCGCTGACCACCAGGGCTATCAGGGATTACCACGAACTACGAGGGACTATCAGGCTGACAAAGTTCGGCCCCGCCTGCTCAACAGACGGGGCCGAAGAAACCTTCGTACCGATCAGGCGGGAAGCACAACGACGAAGCGCTGCGGCTCCTCGCCCTCGGACTCACTGCGCAGACCCGCGGCCTTGACCGCGTCGTGGACGACCTTGCGCTCGAAGGGCGTCATCGGCTTCATCTTCACCGGCTCGCCGGAGCTCTTCACCTCGGCCGCGGCCTTGGCGCCCAGCTCGGAGAGCTCCTCGCGCTTCTTGGCGCGGTAGCCCGCGATGTCCAGCATCAGGCGGCTGCGGTCCCCGGTCTCCCGGTGAACGGCCAGGCGCGTGAGCTCCTGGAGGGCCTCGAGCACCTCGCCGTCGCGACCGACCAGCTTCTGCAGGTCGCGGCTGCTGGCGTCGCTGATGATCGAGACAGCGGCGCGGTCGGCCTCGACGTCCATGTCGATGTCGCCGTCGAGATCGGCGATGTCCAGCAGACCCTCGAGGTAGTCCGCCGCGATCTCGCCTTCCTGCTCAAGGCGGGTCAGGGTGTCGCCCTCAGCGGCGGCGGAGGTGGTGCCTTCCGTCACGGGATGGACTCCTTCTTACTTCTTGGACGGGGACT
This sequence comes from Streptomyces diastatochromogenes, assembly GCA_001550305.1. GTDB lineage: Bacteria > Actinomycetota > Actinomycetes > Streptomycetales > Streptomycetaceae > Streptomyces > Streptomyces mirabilis_D. Next base: position 3,570 of record LRTP01001043.1, on the reverse strand, counting down.
TGGGCCGCTGCGGACCCTTGCGCTGTCCGGACTGGGCTTTGCTGCGGGTACCGGTGCCCGGCTTGTTGGCGCCGCCTGCCGGCTTGGCGGCCGGCTTGGCGTCCTGCGGGTCGTCGGACTTGGTCAGCGAGGTCTTCGGCTCGGGCTCACCCGCCGCCTTCGCCCCACCTGCCGTCGTACCCGACTGACGCTGGGACTTGGACTGGCGCTTCGGCTGCTGACGCTTGGGAGCGCCACCAGTGGTGGTCATGGTGCCGTCCTCGGCCTCGACAGTCGCCTCGGCCTGACCCTTCACCACAGTGCCGTCAGCCTGGGCCACCAGGCCCACCTTGGTCAGGCTGTTGATGAACTTGCGCTCGAACTCGTTACGGTCGCGGCCCTTGGCGACGATCGCCTTCACGATGGCCTTCTCGCCACGGCTGCGCGTCTTCTCGTGGTGCGTGACGTGCTTCTGCAGGCGCTCGAGGTACGCGGCCTGAGCCTTGGAACCCGGGGTCGGGTTGTTGCGGATGACGTACATCTGCTGGCCCATGGTCCACACGTTGGTGGTCAGCCAGTAGACGAGGACACCGACCGGGAAGTTGATGCCGAAGACGGCGAACATGACCGGGAAGACGTACATCAGCATCTTCTGCTGCTGCATGAAGGGCGTCTTCACCGTGGTGTCGACGTTCTTCGTCATCAGCTGGCGCTGCGTGTAGAACTGCGACGCCGACATCATCACGATCATGATCGCGGTGACGACCCGGACATCGGTCAGCGAGGCACCGAGGGCCTCGACCTTGGACTGTCCGTCCGTGAACTTCGCGGCCAGCGGGGCGCCGAAGATGTGCGCCTTACGAGCGCTGGCCAGCAGCGATTCGTTGATGACGCCGATCGTCGAGCCGGTCGCGATGCCGTTGAGCACGTGGTACAGAGCAAAGAAGAACGGCGACTGCGCCAGGATGGGAAGGCACGAGGAGAGCGGGTTGGTACCCGACTCCTTGTACAGCTTCATCATCTCTTCGGACTGGCGCTGCTTGTCGTTCTTGTAGCGCTCCTGGATCTTCTTCATCTCGGGCTGCAGTGTCTGCATGGCCCGAGTGGCCTTGATCTGCTTCACGAAGAGCGGGATCAGGCAGATACGGATCAGGATCACCAGGGACACGATGGACAGGCCCCAGGCCCAGCCCGTATCGGGACCGAAGATCTTCCCGTACACAGAGTGGAACTGGACGATGACCCAGGAAACGGGTGTCGTGATGAAGCTGAACAGACTGGCAATCGTGTCCACTAATCAGGCTCCTTGAGCATGGGACGGGGTCTCGGCGGCCGGACTCGAGGGATGGTCGGACATTCCATGACCCTCAATGGCCGGTTCGGCGGCGGAGTTCCCGCCCTTGCGTGCGCGCCAGGCGTTACGCAGCATTTCGTGCCACCGCGGACGCTTGCGCGGCGGAACATGGTCCACGCCGCCCAGCGACCACGGATTGCACCGGAGGATGCGCCAGGCGGTGAGCGCCGTTCCCTTGATCGCACCGTGCCGGTCGATGGCCTGGTAGCCGTAGTGGGAGCACGACGGGTAGTACTTGCACACCGGCCCGAGCAGCGGGCTGATCGTCCACTGGTACAGCTTGATAAGAGCCAGCAGCGGGTACTTCATCGCGCGCCCCCTCCCAGCAGCCGCTGAAGGGCGGCATCCAGGTCTCGGGCCAGCTGTTCATGGTCGGCGTCGCCCGCACCGGGCAACGCTCGTACGACTACCAGGCTACCGGGGGGCAACTGGGCGACTCGGTCGCGCATCAAATGACGAAGTCTGCGCTTCACCTTGTTGCGGACAACCGCTCCACCCACGGCCTTGCTCACGACGAAACCCGCACGCGTCGGGGGAGCGCTCTCCCCAGGCGCGTGCGGGTCCGTTGCACCGCTACGTAGATGGACGACGAGGAGCGGGCGTCCGGCCCGGCGTCCTCGGCGTACCGCGGTCGCGAAGTCCTCGCGCCGCCTCAGCCGATGCTCGGTAGGCAGCACGACATCATGACCTGTTGTTATCAGGCGGACAGGCTGGCGCGACCCTTGCCACGGCGGTTCGCGAGAATCGCGCGGCCGGCACGGGTGCGCATCCGCAGGCGGAAGCCGTGGGTCTTGGCGCGACGACGGTTGTTCGGCTGGAAGGTGCGCTTGCTCACTCGGGGGCTCCAGAAAGAATCGGTGGTGGCGGGGTGCCGCCCTGGCTGTCACCGTGCGCCCACGAGGTAGCTCGTATTACGCCCGAGTGCACCGCTTCCCGATCACTCTTCGCGATCTGTGCCCATCGGAGGCAGGCGGCAGCAGCCATCGACAACTCGACCTGGTTACGGTACGCGCGGCTGCGCCATCCGGTCAAACCAGCTCCTGGCGGGAGACACTATCCACAGGCTGGGGACAACAACTTGAACCGCAGCGGTCGGCCTGACTACCGTGGCTGAACTCCGATTCGTTCCCTTCCCACCGCCCCAGCGGATTTGTTCCCACCGCCCCACCCGACTGACTTCCCAACCTGTTCCCAGAACCACACGTTCGTGGGACCCGTGAGAGAGCGTGCCCTGTGGCTGACGTACCTGCCGATCTTGCCGCAGTGTGGCCACGAGTACTGGAACAGCTCCTCGGTGAGGGCCGCGGTCAGGGTGTGGAGGCGAAGGACGAGCACTGGATCAAGCGCTGCCAGCCGCTGGCACTGGTCGCGGACACCGCGCTGCTCGCGGTTCCGAACGAATTCGCGAAGGGCGTCCTCGAAGGACGTCTCGCGCCGATCGTCAGTGACACGCTGAGCCGCGAGTGCGGCCGCCCGATCCGCATCGCGATCACCGTCGACGACTCGGCCGGGGAACCCCAGTCTCCGACGCCGCCCGCCCCCCAGGCCCGGTACGAGGAGCCCGATCTCCCCTCCGGCTCGGGCCAGGGCCGTGACACGTACGACGGTCCGGGCGGCGACGAGCGGAACCCCTACGGCGGCCAGGGCGGCGAGGACCGCAACAGCTACGGCGGCCAGGGCCGTGACGAGCGCCACGCTTACGACTCCCAGGGCCGCGAAGACCGGGGCGGCTACGACTCCCCGGGCCGTGACGAGCGCAACCCCTATGACACTCAGCGCCGCGACGGGTACGAGGGGTACGGCCGCCACCGCGCCGACGACCACCGGGGTGACCACCGAGGCGGTCGCTCCGACCAGCTCCCGGGCGCCCCCGGCGACCAGCTGCCGCCCGGCCGCTCCGACCAGTCCCGCGCGGACCACCTGCCGACCGCCCGCCCCGCCTATCCGGACTACCAGCGCCCCGAGCCCGGCGCCTGGCCTCGGCACAGCCAGGACGACTACGGCTGGCAGCAGCAGCGTCTCGGCTTCCCCGACCGCGACCCGTACGCCTCGCCCTCGCAGGACTACCGGCCGCAGTCGATGGACCGCCCGCCCTACGAGCAGCAGCGCCAGGACTACGACCAGCCGCGCTCCGAGTACGAGCGCCCCGACCGCCGCGACCTCCAGGAGCCGTCCTCGGGCGGTGCGCCGTCGCACCGCGGCGGCCCCTCGCTGCCGTCCTCCAGCGGCGCTCCCGG
>LRTP01001042.1 GCA_001550305.1 Streptomyces diastatochromogenes | reverse complement strand
TTCCGGGCCGCGCGACTTTCCGGGCCGCGCGACTTTCCGGGCCGCGCGGCCCGCGGTTCTCGTATGCGCGCCGCGACGGGTTCCGGCAGCCGTCCCAGAGCCGCCGGCACTCGCTCCGAGAGGGCCCCGGAAGGTGCTCGACCTCGCTCCGAGGGGCCCCGCGAGGGGCCTGAGACCCGGTCCCAAGGGGGCTCCGAGGGCTTCTGGGGCCTGTTCCGAGGCCGTCGGCCCTCGTTTCACCGCTACCGGAACGACATCAGCTGTTCGAATACGAGCCGGGTTACGGCCACTCTCCACAGATTCGGTGACTTTCTGGCGTCCACACCCTGGGGACCGCGAAGTTGTCCCGATCGTGTCCACAGGGGCCACTGTTGAAAGACCATCAGACCAGGTCAGCCCCCTGTGGATTCGTGGACGAAGACTCTCCACAGACTGTGGACGAAGAAAAGATCCACAGGGTGTGCACGAAGTTGTCCACCGACCACCCACAGGCTGGAGCCGGTTGTCCCCAGCCGTCCCCAGCTTCTCCACATCCCTGTCCACTGTTCGGCAACGTGACGCGCCCGATCACCGTGTCGAGTGAAAGGCGTCACACCAAGGTGCCGGATTGGCCTGTGGGGAACGGGGGTAAAGCTGGGGACGGATCTGGGGAGAAGTGGCCCGAGGCTGTGCATCGAGTGTGCAGAACTTTTCGTCGTCCACAGAGACCCCCGGTTGTCCACCGCCTCCACCCACAGGGTCAGTGGACAAAAAATCCCGGCTGACCTGCGAAAACGCGGTTATCCACGGTTTCCACAGGCCCTACTACTAAGACCAACTAGATAGAGGCTGGGAATCGTTTCGAAGACGGGGCTGTGCACAACTCGCTCTCGGAGGCTCTGGTGCCGCTCGGCACGACTTGACCCCGAGGGGCACCGACTGTCAGCGCGGTGCGTCAGACTGGTCCCCGGTGTCCTGCCCGCCACAGGGCTGAACGACACCGAGTCAGACGACGAAGGCCAGCAGGGCGAGAGCGCCGGCAACAGACGGAGGCGGCAACGGTGAAGATCCGGGTGGAACGCGACGTACTCGCGGAGGCAGTGGCCTGGGCGGCACGCAGCCTCCCGGCCCGTCCGCCGGCGCCTGTGCTCGCCGGCCTCCTTCTGAAGGCCGAGGAGGGCGCACTGAGCCTCTCCAGCTTCGACTACGAGGTCTCGGCACGCGTCTCCGTGGACGCCGAGATCGACGAGGAGGGCACGGTCCTCGTCTCCGGCCGCCTGCTCGCGGACATCTGCCGCGCCCTCCCCAACCGGCCGGTGGAGATTTCCACAGACGGTGTACGGGCGACCGTGGTCTGCGGATCCTCGCGATTCACACTCCACACCCTGCCCGTGGAGGAGTACCCCGCGCTGCCGCAGATGCCGTCGGCGACCGGCACCGTCCCCGGTGAGGTCTTCGCCTCGGCGGCCGCCCAGGTGGCCATCGCGGCGGGCCGTGACGACACGCTGCCCGTGCTCACCGGTGTGCGCATCGAGATCGAGGGCGACACGGTCACGCTGGCCTCCACCGACCGCTACCGCTTCGCGGTCCGCGAGTTCCTGTGGAAGCCGGAGAACCCCGATGCGTCCGCGGTGGCCCTGGTGCCCGCCAAGACGCTCCTGGACACCGCCAAGGCCCTCACGAGCGGCGACAGCGTGATCCTGGCGCTGTCCGGCTCGGGCGCCGGCGAGGGACTCATCGGCTTCGAGGGGGCGGGCCGGCGCACGACCACCCGCCTGCTGGAGGGCGACCTGCCGAAGTACCGCTCGCTGTTCCCGACGGAGTTCAACTCCATCGCGGTGATCGAGACCGCCCCCTTCGTGGAGGCCGTCAAGCGTGTGGCCCTGGTCGCCGAGCGCAACACCCCGGTGCGTCTGAGCTTCGAGCAGGGCGTGCTGATCCTGGAGGCGGGCTCCAGCGACGACGCACAGGCTGTGGAAAGGGTCGACGCGCAGTTGGAGGGCGACGACGTCTCGATCGCCTTCAACCCGACGTTCCTGCTCGACGGCCTCAGCGCCATCGACTCGCCGGTGGCGCAGCTCTCCTTCACCACGTCCACGAAGCCCGCGCTGCTGAGCGGCAAGCCCGCGGTGGACGCCGAGGCGGACGAGGCCTACAAGTACCTGATCATGCCGGTGCGTCTGAGCGGCTGAGCGAGCTGAGCCCGCCGGACGGTCGGTCCGATCGGACCGGCGGGCACATCCGCAGGTGGGGCGTACGTCTGAGCGGCTATGCCCACAGGTGTGCGTGAGCGTCCGGGTTTAGGCTCAGACACAGGTACGAAAGTGCCCTCACGCCACGTCGCAAACCTAAGGAACAACTGATGGAGCTCGGTCTCGTCGGCCTCGGCAAGATGGGCGGCAACATGCGCGAGCGGATCCGCCGCGCAGGCCACACCGTCATCGGATACGACCGCAACCCGGACCTCGCCGATGTCCACAGCCTGGAAGATCTTGTGGGCAAGCTCAAGGGTCCGCGCGTGGTGTGGGTGATGGTCCCGGCCGGTGCCGCCACGCAGTCCACCGTCGACCAGCTCGGCGAGCTCCTGGAGCCCGGGGACGTCGTCGTGGACGGCGGCAACTCCCGCTGGACGGACGACGAGAAGCACGCGGAGGAACTGGCGGCCAAGGGCATCGGGTTCGTCGACTGCGGCGTCTCCGGCGGCGTCTGGGGCCTGGAGAACGGCTACGCGCTGATGTACGGCGGCGACGCCGAGAACATCGCCAAGGTGCAGCCGATCTTCGAGGCACTCAAGCCGGAGGGCGACTTCGGCGCGGTGCACGCCGGCAAGGTCGGCGCGGGCCACTTCTCCAAGATGGTCCACAACGGCATCGAGTACGCCATGATGCAGGCCTACGCCGAGGGCTGGGAGCTCCTGGAGAAGGTCCACTCCGTCACCGACGTGCGCGAGGTCTTCCGCTCCTGGCAGGAAGGCACCGTCATCCGCTCCTGGCTGCTCGACCTGGCGGTGAACGCCCTGGACGACGACGAGCACCTGGAGAAGCTGCGCGGCTACGCACAGGACTCCGGCGAGGGCCGCTGGACGGTGGAAGCCGCCATCGACCACGCGGTGCCGCTGCCCGCGATCACCGCGTCGCTGTTCGCGCGGTTCGCCTCGCGGCAGGAGGACTCGCCGCAGATGAAGATGGTCGCGGCGCTGCGCAACCAGTTCGGCGGCCACGCGGTCGAGACGAAGTAATCCACAGATCCACAGGCCGTGCGGCGGTGGATCCACAACCCTGGGGGAGGTCGGCGAACGACCATGCACGTCACGCATCTGTCGCTGGCCGACTTCCGCTCGTACGCCCGGGTCGAGGTCCCGCTCGACCCGGGCGTCACCGCGTTCGTGGGCCCCAACGGACAGGGCAAGACGAATCTGGTCGAGGCGGTCGGCTATCTCGCGACCCTCGGCAGCCACCGCGTCTCCTCCGACGCGCCGCTGGTGCGCATGGGCGCCGACCGGGCGATCATCCGGGCCAATGTCCGCCAGGGCGAGCGCCAGCAGCTCGTCGAGCTGGAGCTGAACCCCGGCAAGGCCAACCGTGCCCGCATCAACAGGTCCTCGCAGGTCAGACCCCGTGATGTGCTCGGCATCGTGCGGACCGTGCTGTTCGCGCCCGAGGATCTCGCGCTGGTCAAGGGCGACCCCGGTGAGCGGCGCCGTTTCCTGGACGAGCTGATCACCGCCCGCTCCCCGCGGATGGCGGGCGTCCGCTCCGACTACGAGCGGGTCCTCAAGCAGCGCAACACCCTCCTGAAGTCGGCCGCGCTGGCCCGCCGTCACGGCGGCCGCACCATGGACCTCTCCACGCTCGACGTATGGGACCAGCACCTCGCGCGCGTGGGCGCCGAACTGCTGGCCCAGCGGCTCGACCTGGTCGCCGCGATCCAGCCGCTGGCCGACAAGGCGTACGAGCAGCTGGCCCCCGGTGGCGGACCCGTCGCCCTGGAGTACAAGCCGTCCGCGCCCGGCGAGGCGCACACCCGCGAGGACCTGTACGAGCAGGTGATGGCGGCGCTCGCCGAGGTCCGCAAGCAGGAGATCGAGCGGGGCGTGACCCTCGTAGGACCCCATCGGGACGATGTGGTTCTCAAACTCGGTCAGTTGCCCGCCAAGGGATACGCCTCCCACGGCGAGTCCTGGTCGTACGCGCTGGCGCTGCGTCTGGCCTCGTACGACCTCCTGAGGGCCGAGGGCAATGAACCGGTGCTGGTCCTCGACGACGTCTTCGCCGAGCTGGACAGCCGCAGAAGGGAGCGCCTCGCCGAACTCGTCGCTCCCGGCGAGCAGGTCCTCGTGACGGCCGCGGTCGACGACGACGTACCGGACGTACTGACGGGGGCGCGGTACGCCGTCTCCGAGGGCACGGTGGAGCGGGTATGACGGAGAACACACCCGGCGGATCGGCCGCCTCCGAGGGAGCTCCGGAGAAGGGCCCGGAAACGGCCTCCAAGAAGACCCCCGAGCACTCCGGTGTCGACCTCGCGCGCGTGGCGTTGCGCGCCGCGAAGGAGCAGGCACGCGCGCGGGGGGATGCGGCGCAGCAGAAGAAGCAGGCGCGGCGCGGCGGCCTGCGCTCCGGC
>LRTP01001041.1 GCA_001550305.1 Streptomyces diastatochromogenes | reverse complement strand
TCCGGCGCGCGCGCCGACGGGCGTGATCCGATGGCGCTCGGCGCCGCGATCAACCGGCTGCTCACCGAGCGCGGCTGGGAGACCCCGGCCGCGGTGGGCGGTGTGATGGGCCGCTGGCCGCAGATCGTCGGCGAGGACCTGGCCAAGCACTGCGTCCCGCTGAAGTATGACGACGACCCTGCCGAGCGGGTGCTGACCGTGCAGTGCGACTCGACCGCCTGGGCCACCCAGTTGCGGCTGCTCGCCCCGCAGGTGGTCGCACGGCTGAACCAGGATCTCGGGCACGGCACGGTGCGACTGATCAAGGTGCAGGGCCCCCATGGTCCCGCGCGCCGCTTCGGCCCCTTGCGCGCCCCTGGAAGCACGGGTCCCGGCGACACCTACGGGTGACAGAGGCCACATCGAGCGGCCCCTGCGCGGGAGTGCACGCGGTTGCGAACACCGACCTGACTCCGCGGTAGCCAAGGGTTGACACCCGGAAGCGCTGAGTGCCGCTGTAAGCCTCTTTGAGCCCGGGTCCACATATGGGGAGTCGGGAGAGACCGGTTCAGGGCGGCACATGCGGACTCAGGTACCGGCAAACCCCCATCACTGTCGGCGCTACCGGTAGACTGGAAGCTAATCCCGCCCCGCTTGCGGGGACCGTCCGGGAAAAGCTGAGCAACGCTGATCAAGGCTTACCAACGCAACGTGCCGCAGCCGCTCCGGCAACCCGCCGACGAGCTTGGCTTGTGCTGTGCCAGAAAGGGCGCTTCGTGGCCGATTCCGGCAACCCCAACGAGAACACCCCGTCCACCGACGCCGGCGACAACGCCGAGGCCACGACCTCGAACGGCGAGGTCACAGCCTCGTACGACGCCAGCGCCATCACCGTCCTCGAGGGTCTGGACGCGGTTCGCAAGCGACCCGGTATGTACATCGGCTCGACCGGCGAGCGCGGACTGCACCACCTCGTGTACGAGGTCGTCGACAACTCCGTCGACGAGGCGCTGGCCGGCCACGCGGACACGATCGACATCACGATCCTCGCCGACGGCGGCGTGCGTGTCGTGGACAACGGCCGCGGCATCCCCGTGGGCATCGTTCCCTCCGAAGGGAAGCCGGCCCTCGAGGTCGTGCTGACGGTCCTGCACGCGGGCGGTAAGTTCGGCGGCGGCGGCTACGCGGTCTCCGGCGGTCTGCACGGTGTCGGCGTCTCCGTCGTGAACGCCCTGTCGAGCAAGGTCTCCGTCGAGGTCAAGACCGACGGACGGCGCTGGACGCAGGAGTACAAGATGGGCGTCCCGACCGCCCCTCTCGTCGAGCACGAGGCCACCGAGGAGACCGGCACCTCGGTCACCTTCTGGGCCGACGGCGACATCTTCGAGACGACCGAGTACTCCTTCGAGACGCTCTCGCGGCGTTTCCAGGAGATGGCGTTCCTCAACAAGGGTTTGACGATCAAACTCACTGATGAGCGCGAGTCGGCGAAGGCCACGGCCGGTGCGGACGAGGCGGGTGCGGACGAGAAGGCCGAGGTCAAGACCGTCACGTACCACTACGAGGGCGGCATCGTCGACTTCGTGAAGTACCTCAACTCCCGCAAGGGAGACGTGGTGCACCCCACCGTCATCGATCTCGAGGCCGAGGACAAGGACAAGAGCCTGTCCCTCGAGGTCGCGATGCAGTGGAACAGCGGCTACAGCGAGGGCGTGTACTCCTTCGCCAACATCATCCACACCCACGAGGGCGGTACGCACGAGGAGGGCTTCCGTGCGGCGCTGACCTCGCTGATCAACAAGTACGCGCGCGACAAGAAGCTGCTGCGCGAGAAGGACGACAACCTCACCGGTGACGACATCCGCGAGGGTCTGACCGCGATCATCTCGGTCAAGCTGAGCGAGCCGCAGTTCGAGGGCCAGACGAAGACCAAGCTGGGCAACACGGAGGCGAAGACCTTCGTCCAGAAGGCCGTCTACGAGCACCTCAACGACTGGCTGGACCGCAACCCGAACGAGGCCGCGGACATCGTCCGCAAGTCCATCCAGGCGGCCACCGCGCGCGTGGCGGCCCGCAAGGCCCGCGACCTCACCCGCCGCAAGGGCCTCCTGGAGACGGCCTCCCTGCCGGGCAAGCTGTCCGACTGCCAGTCGAACGACCCCACCAAGTGCGAGATCTTCATCGTCGAGGGTGACTCCGCCGGTGGCTCGGCCAAGTCCGGCCGCAACCCGCAGTACCAGGCGATCCTCCCGATCCGAGGCAAGATCCTCAACGTCGAGAAGGCGCGGATCGACAAGATCCTGCAGAACCAGGAGATCCAGGCGCTGATCTCGGCCTTCGGTACCGGGGTCCACGAGGACTTCGACATCGAGAAGCTCCGCTATCACAAGATCATCCTGATGGCGGACGCCGACGTCGACGGCCAGCACATCAACACCCTGCTGCTGACCTTCCTGTTCCGCTTCATGCGGCCGCTGGTCGAGGCCGGGCACGTGTTCCTGTCGCGGCCCCCGCTGTACAAGATCAAGTGGGGCCGGGACGACTTCGAGTACGCGTACTCGGACCGTGAGCGCGACGCGCTGATCGAGCTGGGCAAGCAGGCCGGCAAGCGCATCCGCGACGACTCGGTCCAGCGCTTCAAGGGCCTCGGCGAGATGAACGCCGAGGAGCTGCGGATCACGACCATGGACCAGGAGCACCGGGTCCTCGGCCAGGTCACGCTCGACGACGCCGCCCAGGCCGACGACCTGTTCTCGGTCCTCATGGGCGAGGACGTCGAGGCCCGCCGCGCGTTCATCCAGCGCAATGCCAAGGACGTCCGCTTCCTCGACATCTGAGTCGGTCTCAGCTGACCGCAGCAGAAAGGATCTTCACCAGCAATGGCCGACGAGAACACTCCGAGCACGCCTGAAGAAGGCGGCGAGATCACCCTGCGCGTCGAGCCCGTCGGGCTCGAGACGGAGATGCAGCGCTCGTATCTCGACTACGCGATGTCCGTCATCGTGTCGCGCGCGCTGCCCGATGTCCGGGACGGCCTCAAGCCCGTCCACCGCCGCGTCCTGTACGCCATGTACGACGGCGGCTACCGGCCCGAGAAGGGCTTCTACAAGTGCGCCCGCGTCGTCGGCGACGTCATGGGCACCTACCACCCGCACGGCGACTCCTCGATCTACGACGCGCTGGTCCGCCTCGCGCAGCCGTGGTCGATGCGGATGCCGCTGGTGGACTCCAACGGCAACTTCGGCTCTCCGGGCAACGACCCCGCGGCCGCCATGCGCTACACCGAGTGCAAGATGGCGCCGCTGTCCATGGAGATGGTCCGTGACATCGACGAGGAGACCGTCGACTTCACGGACAACTACGACGGCCGCAACCAGGAGCCGACGGTTCTGCCGGCCCGGTTCCCGAACCTGCTGATCAACGGCTCGGCGGGCATCGCGGTCGGCATGGCCACCAACATCCCGCCGCACAACCTCCGTGAGGTCGCGGCCGGCGCCCAGTGGTACCTCGAGAACCCCGAGGCCAGCCACGAGGAGCTGCTCGACGCCCTGATCGAGCGCATCAAGGGCCCCGATTTCCCGACCGGCGCCCTTGTAGTGGGCCGAAAGGGCATCGAGGAGGCGTACCGCACGGGCCGTGGCTCCATCACGATGCGCGCGGTCGTCGAGGTCGAGGAGATCCAGAACCGCCAGTGCCTGGTGGTCACGGAGCTCCCCTACCAGACCAACCCCGACAACCTCGCGCAGAAGATCGCCGACCTGGTGAAGGACGGCAAGGTCGGCGGCATCGCTGACGTCCGTGACGAGACCTCGTCCCGTACGGGCCAGCGGCTGGTCATCGTCCTGAAGCGCGACGCGGTCGCCAAGGTCGTCCTGAACAACCTCTACAAGCACACCGATCTGCAGTCGAACTTCGGCGCCAACATGCTGGCGCTGGTGGACGGCGTTCCGCGCACGCTGTCGCTCGACGCGTTCATCCGCCACTGGGTGACGCACCAGATCGAGGTCATCGTCCGTCGTACGCGCTTCAGGCTGCGCAAGGCCGAGGAGCGCGCGCACATCCTGCGTGGCCTCCTGAAGGCCCTGGACGCCATCGACGAGGTCATCGCGCTGATCCGGCGCAGTGACACCGTCGAGATCGCGCGCGAAGGCCTGATGGGCCTCCTGGAGATCGACGAGATCCAGGCGAACGCCATCCTCGAGATGCAGCTGCGCCGACTGGCCGCCCTGGAGCGCCAGAAGATCATCCAGGAGCACGACGAGCTCCAGGCGAAGATCACCGAGTACAACGCGATCCTCGCCTCGCCGGAGCGCCAGCGCTCCATCATCAGCGAGGAACTCACGGCAATCGTCGACAAGTTCGGCGAGGACCGTCGCTCCAAGCTGGTTCCCTTCGACGGTGACATGTCCATCGAGGACCTGATCGCCGAAGAGGACATCGTCGTCACCATCACGCGTGGCGGCTACATCAAGCGGACCAAGACCGAGGACTACCGCTCCCAGAAGCGGGGCGGCAAGGGCGTACGTGGCGCGAAGCTGAAGCAGGACGACATCGTCGACCACTTCTTCGTGTCGACCACGCACCACTGGCTGCTGTTCTTCACCAACAAGGGCCGCGTCTACCGCGCGAAGGCGTACGAACTCCCGGACGCCGGGCGTGACGCGCGTGGACAGCACGTCGCGAACCTGCTGGCCTTCCAGCCGGACGAGGCGATCGCCGAGATCCTCGCGATCCGTGACTACGAGGCGGTGCCTTACCTGGTGCTGGCCACCAAGGGCGGCCTCGTGAAGAAGACGCCTCTGAAGGATTACGATTCCCCGCGCTCCGGCGGTGTCATCGCGATCAATCTGCGCGAGACGGAGGACGGTTCCGACGACGAACTGATCGGAGCCGAACTCGTATCGGCCGAGGACGATCTGCTGCTGATCAGCAAGAAGGCGCAGTCGATCAGGTTCACGGCGACGGACGACGCCCTGCGGCCCATGGGCCGTGCGACCTCGGGCGTCAAGGGGATGAGTTTCCGCGAGGGCGACGAGCTGCTCTCGATGAATGTTGTTCGACCCGGTACGTTCGTGTTCACTGCTACGGACGGCGGGTACGCGAAGCGGACCGCTGTTGACGAGTACCGCGTTCAGGGTCGTGGTGGCCTCGGTATCAAGGCCGCCAAGATCGTCGAGGACCGCGGGTCCCTCGTCGGCGCGCTGGTGGTCGAGGAGACGGACGAGATCCTCGCCATCACCCTGTCCGGCGGTGTGATTCGCACGCGAGTCAACGAGGTCAGGGAGACGGGCCGTGACACCATGGGTGTCCAACTGATCAACCTGGGCAAGCGCGATGCCGTGGTCGGCATCGCTCGTAACGCCGAGGCCGGTCGCGAGGCGGAGGAAGTCGACGGCGAGATCGCCGAGGACGAGACCGCCGAGGGCGTCGAGGCCGTCGGTACGGACGAGGGCGAGCAGTCCTCGCCCGAGTAGCGCGAGGAGTGAGTCATCGTGAGCGGAGCCACGGGCGCCGGATCGACCGGTACGGATACGGACGGCGGCCGTGGCTCCGCCGCGGAGACGACTGACTCCCATGACTCTCATGGATCCCAGGGGGGAACTGTGACGGACACCCGAGGCCCGCAGGCCCAGCAGTACGCGGCCGGAGCGGGCCCGGCGGCGGCCGGTCCGGCAAAGACCAAGGCCACGCCCGGTGCGGCGCCCGCTTCGGCGCCCCCACCGGGGGCTCCTTCGACCGCTTCGGCGGCCC
>LRTP01001040.1 GCA_001550305.1 Streptomyces diastatochromogenes | reverse complement strand
GCAGCCCGCGCAGCCGTACCACCCGCCGCAGGCGTACCCGGCTCAGACGCCGTCCGGCGCCGTACGCCGGCCGCGGACCGGAGCGCGCACCGCGCCCCGCACCCGCAAGGCGCGGCTGCGGGTGGCCAAGACCGACCCCTGGTCGGTGATGAAGGTCAGCTTCCTGCTCTCCATCGCGCTCGGCATCTGCACGATCGTGGCGGCGGCGGTGCTGTGGATGGTCCTGGACGCGATGGGCGTCTTCTCGACGGTCGGCGGCACGATTTCCGAGGCGACGGGTTCGAACGAGTCGAACGGCTTCGACCTGCAGTCGTTCCTCTCCCTGCCGCACGTCCTGATGTTCACGTCGATCATCGCGGTCATCGACGTCGTGCTCGCCACGGCGCTCGCGACGCTCGGCTCGTTCATCTACAACCTCTCCGCGGGCTTCGTCGGCGGTATTGAACTGACCCTCGCCGAGGACGAGTAACAGCAGCTCGTCGGGCCCGGCCAGGAGGCCTGGGATACCGATTTTGGGACTGGCCGCGTCGTGCGCTAATCTTCAGAGGTCAGCGCGCGGGACACACACCGCAAAGCGCGGCGGGGCTATAGCTCAGTTGGTTAGAGCGCATCCCTGATAAGGATGAGGCCACAGGTTCAAATCCTGTTAGCCCCACCAACCAGAAAACCCCCGGGTGATCACACCCGGGGGTTTTTGGCATCTGCGGCCGACATCAGCGTGGGCTCAGGAAAGCGATGACCGCGCAGAGCGCCGCACCCAGCAGCAGGACGATCCCCGCCTGACCGAGTCGGAGCCCTACGCGGCCGACGGGGCCCGCGCGGAGTTCGGGGCGGCCGGTGGAGTTCGCCCGGGATGCGAATCCGGACCCCGCGAAGACGAACAGCGCCATGCCGAACAGCGTCAATGCCGCGTACTCCTCGGTGCCGGCCGGGCTGATCCGTACGTACGAGCCGGCGTCGACCCGGTCCAGGCGGGTGGTCTGCCCCGAGGCCAAGGACGGGTTCACGGTGAAGCGTGCCGCTGGGTCCGTGGAGCGGCCGTCGTCCGACCGGAAGGAGCCGGTGCACCGGATCTCGGGCTTCGGCTGACCGACCCGTGCGCAGGACGCGACCGTGAGCGTGCCGGGCTCGCCCAGCAGGCCCACGGCGTGGCCTGCCTGGTAGAGCCCGAACGCAGTCAGTCCGGCCCCGATCAGTGCGAACAGGACGGAGAACGCCAGCCGCTGGGCCGGGTTCGCGGACCGCGACGGCCCGCGGTTCGAGATCACTGGCGCCATGTACTGCCTTTTGACCTGGTGGTCCTGGGAAGACGGCACGGGACGCTACCGGAGGGGCCCGGATCCGAGGCCACCGGGGGGGCGTTCCTGACAACTGTCGAGCGGCGCCGGTACGCCGGACATGGCGAGGTGTCGGACATGGCGAAGGCCCGGCAGCTCTTTCGAGGTGCCGGGTCTTCGGATCCGTGAGTGCGGTGTACGCAAGTTCGCCGCTACGTCGGGGGAGAGGGGCTGGGATGAGGCGGAGCCGCGCCGGTCAGCGCTGCAAGGGGGTCTCGGGCTCGGTGGGGGCCTCAGGGGCGTAGAGCGACGCGAGGTCGGCGGGGTCGATCTCGGTGGCGTCGGTCGGCGGGCGGTGCCGGCAGCTCGGTGAGGACCCGTGGGCCTCGGCGCGGATGCGTTGCTTCATCGTGGGGGGCAGGGCCCGGCTGTATGGACCGGCCCAGGGAGTGAGGGTCGGCACTGTCGCGGAGATCGTGCTGTTGCGCGTCGCTTCGGCCTGCGGTACCGCCGCGGCCGCGGCGGTCGTGATGAAACCGAGCGCCGTGCACAGCGCGACGAAGGCGGTGATGATGGCGGTCCACAGCTTCATGACCTTGTTCTGGGTCATGGCCCCTCACTTTCGGGTCAGGCGATTTGCGTACTTTCCTCATGATGTGTATGTGGGCCGCGAAGTGGTGGACCGACGCCCGTGGCGCGTTGATGTTCAGATCAACACCACTCGGATGGACGCAAGAGGTCGGAAAAGTGCCCGAAAGGTGCGAGAGGGTGCAGAAAGTCACTGTGTGCGAGGTGTGATCACCCTGCGATACGACCGTGGTCGGAGCGGCCGGATCCGCTCCTACTGCTCTCAGCCGGGCGGCAGTTGGGGGCCGACGCAGGTCACCGATCGATATCGGTCGGTGTGTATAGTCGGGCGCCAGAGGTCCCCTACGTCAACGAAAGACGAGGTCGCGCGGTGAAGAAGCTTCTCCTGGTCGCACTGGCCGCCATCGGCGGGCTCCTCGTGTACCGCCAGATCCAGGCGGATCGCGCCGAGCAGGATCTGTGGACGGAGGCGACTGACTCCGTGCCCACGGGTTCGTGAGAATCGACACCAGTCTCAGATCAGACCCCGGCCGCCCTCGCGGTCGGGGTTTTGTATTGCCCCGACTCGCCCCGAATTCGCTTCAGTGAACGAATTGATTGCGTAAGCGAAGGTATCGGCCTTCGGACGGGTCGTTTCGGCCGCTTGTACGGATAGCGGGGGTGGCCCCGTGACCGGCGGGGCAGGATGGGCCACGGTCCGGGGCGACGACGAGGGGTGGCGCGTGATGGGGCGGCGCACGGCATGGTGGCATCGCGGTCGGCCGCTCGCGATCGTGGCAACGGTCCTGTGTGCGACGGCGGCCCTGCCCGGGCGGCCCGCCGCGGCAGCCGAGACCGGTACACCGAAGCCGTACGCCTTCGCCCAGGACGCCACGACGGTCCAGGGCGCCGCGGGCACCACGGACGCCGTACGGCTGGAGCCCGGCGGGACGTACCGCAGTTCCCTCGGCAAGGACGGCAAGCTCTACTACCGCCTGGAGCTCGACGCCACCTCCAACGCGTACGTCGCCGCCACCGCCGTCCCCAGGCGCGGCGCCAAGGTCGCCTACTCCGACGGCGTCAAGGTCTCCGTACAGGACGGCAACAGCGGCAGTTGTTCCTCCTCCACGACCGCCCACTTCGGCGCCTCCCAGAGCCCCCACCCCATCGCCGCCTGGGCGTCGCGCGAGATCGGCCCCGGCAAGTACGCCTGCCAGACGGCCGGAACGTACTACGTGGTCGTCGAGCGCACCGGGGCACCCGTCTCCCCGGCCTCCCCGCCCTCCTCCCCCGACGCCTGGGACCTCGAACTGAGCTATGTGTCGGAGCCCCGTTTGAAGAAGGCGGGTTCGACCAGTGCCCTCGAGACCTGGAACTCCGCCTCGCCCGTGGCCCTCCAGGGGGACGCACGGCCACGCCGGGGCGGCGCGGGGTTCACCACGGCCGGCGCTCTGGAACAGGGAGTCTGGAAGGACGAGATCAGCCCCGGGCAGACGCTCTTCTACAAGGTGCCGGTCGACTGGGGACAGCAGTTCTACGCCACCGCCGAACTCGGCAGTTCGAGCGGCGGCGAGGGATTCACGGGTTTCATGGGCACGGCTCTCGTCATGTCCCTCTACAACCCCGTGCGCGGACTCGTCACCGACGCGGGCGCGGGATACGACGGCAGCCAGCGGGCGGCCGCACTGGATCCGCTGCCGCCCGTCGAGTACGACAACCGCTACGCCTTCAACGACCGGATCAGCGGCATGCGGTTCGCCGGTTCGTACTACCTCGTCGTGCACCTCGCGGCGCAGGTCGCCGACAAGTTCGGCGACGGGCCGTTCGGACTGACCCTGCGCGTACGGGTGGACGGCGCCGCGCAGACCGGTCCGGCGTACGCGGCGCTGGCCGTACCGCGGGGCGTGTTCGACTCCGCGACCGGTGACTCCGTGCCGGCCACGGATGGGACGGGGCCTGCCGGAAGCGGCGGGAGCGACGGCGGCACCACCATGAAGCTGGTCGCCGTGGGCGGTATCGGCACCGGGACCGTCCTGGTGCTGGCGCTCGGGGTGTGGACGGTGGCCGCACGACGGCGGGCGACGCCGCGCGGCTGCTAGGCCGATTGAGGGGGGCCAGGGGCTTACGGCGCCGGCGCTCAGATCCGGGTCAGCGCCCAGAAGCCCACCGCGAAACAGGCCAGCGCGAGGAGCAGCACCGGGACGGCCACCTTCGCGGGCGGTCCGGGGCGGGGCTGCGCGTGCTGACGCGTCGCGGCGGTCGGATCCGCGGGCCACACGGGGGAGGGCGGCTGCACGGGCGTGTGGTCGAACGGCAGGGCGTGGGTGGGGGTCGGCACCGGCAGCACGACCGAGGTGGGGGGAGTGGGGGGCTGATCGTGCTGCCACAAGGACTGGGGTCGTGGCTGCGGTGGCGGCAGGTGGAAGCTGCCGGTGTCCGACATCGCGGACGGCTGCGGGGGTGTGGCGTCGGGAGCGGGGTGCGGTGGTACGGCGCTCGGGGCGGGCTGCGGTGGCACGGCGTCGGGGGCGGGGTGCGGTGCTGCGGCGCCGGGAGCGGACTCGTGTCGTACGGCGCCGGGCGCCGACTCGTGTCGTACGGCGCCGGGAGCGGACTCGTGTCGTACGCCACCCGAGTCGGACGCAGGCCATACGCCCCCGGAGGAACGATCCGCCCACGCCGCCCCGGAGACGGGCTCCCGGGGCAGGGCCCCGGAATCGTGACGCCACGGCCTCGAGTCGTGGGGGCCGGAACCGGTGCCGGCGCCGGAGGCAGCGCCGGGAGCCGTGTCAGAAGTGGTGCTGGAGCCGGTCGCGGACTCGGTCCCGGTGCCGGTGTCGGAGGCGGGGCCGGACCACGAAGCCGCGTTCTCCGTGGCGCTTGGCGTGGACGCCCTGAGCGGGCCCTTCGGGCCGAACCCCGGGGGAAGCGGGCCGAGTTGGTAGAAGACCTCGACCAGCTCGTCGTCGGGGCCGGGCTCGGGCAGCAGCTCGGCGGCCGAGGCCAGCGCCTTGCGTGCCCCGGTCGCGGTGCGGAACCGTGCCCGGGGGTCCGGCTGCAGCAGCGTGGCCACGACCTGCCACAGCGGCTCGGGGATGCTCTGGGGAGCGGCCGGTGTGCCGTTCTCCGCGAAGTACTCGATCAGGGCCTTGGCATCGGGTCTGGCCCCTTCGAGCAGGTACAGGGCGACCAGCCCGACGGCGAACAGATCGGCGGGGAAGTCCGGCTCGGCGCCCATCATCTGCTCGGGAGCGAAGTAACCGGGCGTTCCCACCACGTAGTTGGTCTCGGTCAGCCGTGGCTCACCCAGTCGCATCGCGATGCCGAAGTCGGACAGGCGCAGCCGTGGACGGGCCGTACCGGTCGCTTCGAGCAGGATGTTGGCGGGCTTGATGTCACGGTGCACGACGCCCTCCGCGTGTACCGCCGCGACTCCCGAGAGGAGCTGGTCGAGCAGGGTGCAGACGAACGAGGGCGGCAGCGGGCCGTAGTCGTTGACCAGGTGGACCAGGGAGCCCCCGGCCACCAGGTCCATGGTGAACAGGACCTTGTCGTCGTCGGCGGCCCAGCTGGCGGGCGCGAGCACATGGGGATGATCGATCCGCAGCGCCTGCTCGCGCACGAAGCGCAGCAGCGCGTGCGCGTCGCTCTGCTGGAGCACCTTGGCGGCCACATAGCGGCGCCGCCGTTGGTCCCAGGCGCGCCAGACCGCACCGACTCCCCCGTGCCCGATCGGGTCGACCAGTTCGTAGCGTCCGGCGAAGACCTCACCCATGGTCGTGCGTCGCTCCCCTTCGGCGGTCGGTCCGGCGCAGGCCCCCCGTTGAGACGCCCGGCGGCCCGAGGTGCGGAGCCGGACGGCGTCCTGAGCCCCCGGCGCCGGGTGTGCGGCGGCCGGGCCGTCGGCTCAGCCCTGGTGCGACTGGTAGTGCGCGACCGCGTCGGAGGTGCGGCCGGCGCCGTACACCCGGAGGAACTCTGCCAGTTCCGGGTGGGTCGGGGCGAGGGTGTCGGCCGCGTCGATGATGTCCCCCGCGGCTGCCACGGAGCGCAGCAGTGACTGGATCTCGCGGACCACCCGCTTCACCGTGGGCGCACCTGAACTGCTCGTCGACTGCGTGGTGTTGCTGAGCACCGAGCCCCCTTGCGACTTCTTGATCTCGTCCATGCGCTCGGTCGCCTCGGCGGCGCTGACGCTGCCGTCCGCGACCTGCCCCGCCAGGTCCTGCAACAGCTGCACGCGCTGGACCACCGCGGGATTGCCGATCTTGGCACGCTGACCGCTCATCAGCTGCGACAGCATGGGCGCGGAAAGTCCCAGCACCCCGGCAAGACGCGCCTGGTTGAGGCCCAGATCCTCGATGAGCCTACGGAAGAGCGCCCCCAACGGCTCTCCGTACCAGTTCCGCTGCAGCTCTTGGGCTCTTGCGGTTGCTTCCTGCTGTGCGGCGTCCATCGCGTCTCCCCATCGCTTCCCCAAATACGGCGGTTCGCTGTCGCGAACCACGTCGAGCATCTTACGGAGAGTGGTCGCCCACGGGGACCCCCAATCTTTTTGCGAGATCCCGGGGGTGACCCGGTACTCTGGTCTGCGGCGCCCTCCGGTATCCGATTCCACCGGCCGGACGCCTGTCTTCCGGGGCCTTAGCTCAGTTGGTAGAGCGCTGTCTTTGCATGGCAGATGTCAGGGGTTCGACTCCCCTAGGCTCCACATCCAGGACCGGTCAGACGCCCTTCGGGACGGCTGGCCGGTCCTTGTTTTTCGGTGACCTGAGTCACGCGGCAGACTTCGCAGTCGTTGCAGTTGTTTGCGCAAATGATCGGCCTGTGTGCGGGCGTCGACGGCGCCCCACCCGTGGCCGACGCGGCGCGAGGGCGGTCCGTGCTGCCGTCGGATCCTCGTGTGAGCTGCTGTAAGCAGATATGCGTAATCATGGCAATGCGCAGGGTGAAGAGGATCTGTGCGGATGTTGTGAGCATCGGTCGTTGCAAACGTCACCGTGGCGGAAGGCGTAAATCGGCTTGATTCCGTGCCGCGCCCGTGGGTCCGTCGTTCGGTTCCGCTCCGCCGGTTCCGCCGGTTCCGCCGGTTCCGCCGGTTCCGCCGGTTCCACGTGAAACATCGCCGTGGGGCAGGAGACCCTCAAGTCTCCTGCCCCACGGCGATGTTGTTGCCCTTGCTCAGGGCTTGTCCACCTGGTTCGGGGTCAGCGGCGGTCGTCGCGGTCCGCCTCCTCCTCGGCCTGCTTGGCCTGGACCTCGGGGTCCAGGTCGGACAGGCCGGTGCCGTCGACCGAGGACAGACGGCCCGCCTCGGGCACCTCCGTCGCGGCGGGCGGCTCGACCAGCCAGTCGGGGTTGGCCTGCTTGTCCCACCACTTCCAGGCGACGAAGGCACCGCCCGCGAGAATCCCCAGAACGAGCAGCCCCTTGGCGACGCGGCCGGCCTTCGCGCGCCGCTCGTGCTTGCGGACCAGTTTCTGGATCTCCTGGGGCGAGATCTGTCCACGCAGCGCGGCGATCGCCGCCACACCGCGTGACGCGGCCTCCTCACGTACAGGCTGGGCCGCGGCCACCGCCTGCTCGATCCTCGGCCTGGTGTACTCGGCGGCCTGCACGGCCGCCTGCCGGGTACGGACGGCGGCCTGGTCGACCTTCGGCGGCACATGCGTACGGGCCTGTTCAAGGCGCGGCGCGAGATGGGCGCCGTACTGGACGCGGGCCTGCTCTGCGGCCAGCGACACCTTGGGCGCGAGCCGTACGAGTGCCTCGTTCGCGTAGTACGAGGCCCGGTCCTTGGCCGTGTCGGCGTAAGGCGCCACCACTTCCGCGGCGTGCAGCACGCTGTCCTTCGCCGAGCCGGTCGCGGCGCGCACGCTGTCAATGCGGGTCACGGGTTTTCCTCCTCCTCGGTGGCGTACGTGGGCGTTCGAGTACCCCAAAGGGGGCACGGTTCACCTTTCCGCCCTGTTCGAGATCATGCCCCTCGAGGGGCCGCGAGGCATGCGAGATAGGGCATACGGGGCAACAGGAGCTTGTCGCCGACAATGCCACGGATCGCCGCTTCGCGTCCTGTGCACGCAAGGACTCGACGGGATTTCTGCAAGGGCGACCCCGGATATTCGCTCGGAGGTGGTGGCCGAGCGACGCGGGGCCCGGTCCGTGCGAGGATCGGGGGGTCAAAAGAAGGCAACGGAAGGCAGATCGTGGCTGAGCAGCTTTACGCCACCCTGAAGACCAACCAAGGCGACATCGAAGTCCGGCTTCTGCCGAACCACGCGCCCAAGACGGTCCGGAACTTCGTCGAGCTTGCCACGGGCGAGCGTGAGTGGATCAACCCGGAGACGGGTGAGAAGTCCACCGACAAGCTCTACGACGGCACGGTCTTCCACCGGGTGATCAGCGGATTCATGATCCAGGGCGGTGACCCGCTGGGCAACGGCACCGGCGGCCCCGGTTACCAGTTCGAGGACGAATTCCACCCGGAGCTCGCCTTCGACAAGCCGTACCTGCTGGCCATGGCCAACGCCGGCCCCGGTACCAACGGCTCGCAGTTCTTCATCACCGTCTCCCCGACGGCCTGGCTGACTCGCAAGCACACCATCTTCGGCGAGGTCACCAACGCGGCCAGCCAGAAGGTCGTGGACGCCATCGCGAGCACCCAGACCAACCCGCGCACCGACCGCCCGGTCAACGACGTCGTCATCGAGTCGGTCGTCGTCGAGACCCGCAAGGGCTGAGACCCGCTCCGCGAAGGCTGAGACCCAAGGACCCGAAGGTCCGAGGGCTCCCGCAGGGAACCAAACGCCCCGCTCATCCGTAAGGATGGGCGGGGCGGTGCATTGCGTACGACCGGATTGAGGGGACCCCATGGACCAGGCGCCAGGCAACCCGCAGGGCCCGCAGGACCAGGGACATCAGGACGCCCAGGCCCTGCCCACCTGCTACCGGCATCCGGATCGCGAAACCGGCGTGCGCTGCATCCGCTGCGAGCGCCCCATCTGCCCCGAGTGCATGATCAGCGCCTCCGTGGGCTTCCAGTGCCCCGAGTGCGTCCGCGCCGGCTCGGGTACGGGCCACGCGCCGTCGGCCTCGCAGCCCCGCACCCTCGCGGGCGGGACCGTCACCGCGGACCCCCGGCTCCTCACCAAGATCCTGATCGGGCTCAACCTCGCCGTCTTCCTGGTCCAGCTGTCGGTGGGCGACCGCTTCACCGACCGCTTCGACCTCATCGGCCGCGCGTACGTCCCGCTGCTCGGCTCGGTCGAGGGAGTCGCGGAGGGTCAGTGGTACCGCATGCTGACGGTGATGTTCCTGCACGGCAGCTATATCCACATCCTGTTCAACATGCTCAGCCTGTGGTGGATCGGCGGCCCCCTGGAAGCGGCCCTCGGCCGTGCCCGCTATCTCGCCCTGTACTTCGTCTCCGGTCTCGCGGGCAGCGCGCTCACCTACCTCGTGGCCGCGCCGAACCAGCCCTCGCTGGGCGCCTCCGGCGCGATCTTCGGCCTCTTCGGCGCGACCGCCGTCCTGATGCGCCGGCTCAATTACGACATGCGCCCCGTGATCGCCCTGCTGGTGATCAACCTGATCTTCACCTTCGGGTGGAGCAACATCGCCTGGCAGGCCCACATCGGTGGACTCGTCGGCGGTGTCGTCGTCGGCTACGCCATGGTCCACGCCCCGCGCGAGCGGCGGGACCTGATCCAGTACGGGGTGTGTGCCGTGGTCCTGGCCGCGGTGGTCGTCGCGACGCTGGTCAGGACGGCGCAGCTCACCTGAGGTGCCGCTCGGCTCACTTGAGAAGCCTTCGAGAGCGATGTTGTCCACAGATCGTGGCGGATCTTGTGCACGCTGTGTGGGAACAGCTGTGCCCCCTGTCACTGACCCGAGTTTTCGCAGGTCGGACAGGGGGCGAACAGGTTTGCGGATCCCGGTAGGTCAGTCACACCGGCGTCAACCCCGGATGAGTTATCCACAGATCGTCTTAGTTTTCCACCTGTGGAAAACTCTTGTGGATAACTCAGTGGATAACCCTGGGCAGAGCTACTTCCACTGCGTGGAGACGCCGAATCCCGCCGCGATGAAGCCGAAGCCGACCACGATGTTCCAGTTGCCGAGGGCGTCGATGGGCAGCGAGCCGTCCGTCACGTAGAAGATGACGATCCAGGCGAGGCCGATGAGGAACATGGCCAGCATGACCGGTGCGACCCAGCCGCGGCTGGTCAGCTTGATGTTGGTCGCCTGCTTCGCCGGGGGCGGCGTGTAGTCGGCCTTCTTGCGGATACGTGACTTCGGCACGAGGGTCTCTCCTGTCGATGCGCTGCGTGGCCGCGCAGGGAACTGGGGCGGGCTCCGGGGCAGCGTACAAGGGGACACTGAGCGCTCCCCCGGGCGTCCGTTAGCGTAGTGCTTCCGCGGCGCCGAAGGAGATAAGGGTACGTTGAGCAATTCTGCCGACTCCCCCGGGACGGGTTCCAGTCCTGCCGTTACGCGCCGTTTCCGGCCCGTACGTGTACTCACCGTCGCCGTCTTCGCGCTCGCCGGGCTGATTTTCTTCACCAGCTTCAACACGGCCAAGGGCACCAATATCCGCACGGACGCGTCGTTGCTGAAGCTTTCCGACCTCATTCAGGAGCGCAGCCACAAGAACGCGTCGCTGGACGAGTCCAACGGCGTCCTGCGTGACCAGGTCGACACGCTCGCCAGGCGGGAGAACGGCGGCAGCAAGGCCGACACCGCCAAGCTCGCCGCACTGGAGAAGAACACCGGCACCCAGAAGCTCAAGGGCAAGGCCGTCACGGTCACCCTCAACGACGCGCCGCCGAACGCCACGGCCAAGCTGCCCGGCTACCCCGAGCCGCAGCCCGATTACCTGGTCATCCACCAGCAGGACCTGCAGGCCGTGGTGAACGCCCTGTGGCTGGGTGGCGCCCAGGGCATCAAGGTGATGGACCAGCGGCTGATCTCCACCAGCGCCGTGCGGTGTGTCGGCAACACCCTGATCCTCCAGGGTCGGGTCTACTCGCCCCCGTACAAGATCACCGCGATCGGTGACCCCCAGAAGCTCCAGAAGGCCCTCGCCGACTCTCCGGCGATCCAGAACTACATGGTGTACGTCAACGTCTACGGGCTCGGCTGGAAAGTCGAGGAGAACGGGACGGTGACTCTTCCCGGCTACTCGGGCACAGTGGATCTCCACTACGCAAAACCTGTGGAGTAGTGGCTGAAGCAGCTGCCGCTGGGGGTCCCGTGTCGGTGCGAGTGCTCGTCCGGACAGTGAGCGAACTGTGCATCACCATCGGCACGCTCATCGTGCTCTTCGTGGTCTACGTCCTGTTCTGGACGGGCGTGAAGGCCGACAGCGAGATGAACCACCAGATCGACCAGCTCCAGAAGCAGTGGTCGAAGGGATCGGTCGCGCAGCAGTCGACGGCGCCTGCGACCACCCCGGCAACCGGGAACCCGAAGACGCCGACGGCGAGAACGACCGAGAGCCCGAAGGCCCCGGGCCCCTACGCCTACGGCGAGCCCTTCGCGGTGATGTACATCCCCCGTCTTGGTTTCACGTGGAACAAGCCCGTACTCGAAGGCACCGGCACGAGCGTCCTGCAGAAGGGGCTCGGGCATTACCGGGGGACGGCCCAGCTCGGGCAGGAGGGGAACTTCGCCGTCGCGGGGCACCGGCGCACGTACGGCGACCCGTTCAAGGACTTTCCCCAGCTGCGCAGGGGGGACGCGGTGGTGCTGACCGACGGGACGACCTGGTTCACGTATCGGATCGACAAAGGCCCCTACAAAACAGTGCCCACGGACGTTGAGGTGATCGATCCTGTGCCACGTAAGTCCGGGTATACGGCTCCGGGCCGCTATCTCACGCTGACCACGTGCGATCCGGAGTGGGGACACAGCCACCGGCTGATCGTCTGGGCCCACCTGGATTCCACGCAGCCCGTGGAGGCCGGGAAACCTCAGGCGCTACGCCGTTAGTCTGGTCCCGTACGGCGTGGGTCCGATGGTGTAGGGCGTGGCTCTGGTGCCGTGATGCGACGGAAGGGACAGCATGTACGGCTTCATCTGGCGGCATTTGCCGGGTAACGCATGGGTGAAGGCGCTGATCTCACTCGTGCTCGTCCTCGCGGTGGTCTACGTACTCTTCCAGTACGTCTTCCCGTGGGCCGAACCGCTGCTCCCCTTCAACGATGTGACGGTGAACAACCAGTGAGCGCGCGGATTCTCGTCGTCGACAACTACGACAGCTTCGTCTTCAACCTGGTCCAGTACCTGTACCAGCTCGGCGCCGAGTGCGAGGTGCTGCGCAACGACGAGGTCTCGACCGCGCACGCCCAGGACGGATTCGACGGCGTACTGCTGTCACCCGGCCCCGGCGCTCCCGAGCAGGCCGGCGTCTGCGTCGACATGGTCCGCCACTGCGCGGACACGGGTGTCCCCGTCTTCGGCGTCTGCCTCGGCATGCAGTCGATGCAGGTGGCGTACGGCGGTGTCGTGGACCGGGCGCCCGAGCTGCTGCACGGCAAGACGTCGTTGGTGGAGCACGAGGGCGGAGGTGTCTTCGCCGGACTGCCGTCCCCCTTCACCGCGACCCGCTACCACTCGCTGGCCGCCGAGCCGGCGACCGTGCCCGCCGAGCTGGAGGTCACCGCCCGTACCCACGACGGGATCATCATGGGGCTGCGTCACCGTGAACTCCCGGTCGAGGGTGTGCAGTTCCATCCCGAGTCGGTGCTGACCGAGCACGGTCACCGGATGCTCGCCAACTGGCTGGTGGAGTGCGGCGACCAGGGTGCCGTGGCGAGGTCGGTGGGGCTCGCCCCGGTGGTGGGCAGGGCCACGGCGTGACCGCCCTGCGCCCCGAGCGCGAGTCCGGCGCCGCTTACGGCGGCACCGGAGACGACGGGTCCTCGTACGGGCAGCAGCCGTACGGGGGACCCGGCGCGTTCGAGGCCGCGGTCGAGCAGCTCGCGGATCCGC
>LRTP01001039.1 GCA_001550305.1 Streptomyces diastatochromogenes | reverse complement strand
CCCGCGCTCGGAGCGGCAGCCGGATAGCCGTAGCCACCGGGCCGGCCCGGAGGCGGGCCCGCCGGGGCGCGCTCGGGGGCCTGCTGGTCGGTGGAGGAGGCGAGTGTACGGCTGCGCACCCGGTAGAGACCGGTGTCGAGGTCGTCCGCCTTCTCCAGGTGGACCTTGATGGGGCCCATGAAGGTGTAGCGCTGCTGCTTGGCGTAGTCGCGCACCATCCCGGCGAGTTCGTCGCCGAGCTGGCCGGAGTAGGGGCTGAGGCGCTCGAAGTCCGGCGTGCTCAGCTCCACGATGAAGTCGTTGGGTACGACGGTCCGGTCGCGGTTCCAGATCGTGGCGTTGTTGTCGCACTCGCGCTGCAGTGCTCCGGCGATCTCCACGGGCTGGACCTCGGACTTGAACACCTTGGCGAAGGTGCCGTTGACCAGACCTTCGAGACGCTGCTCGAACTTCTTCAGGACTCCCATGGGGCACCTCCTCCTTCGTAGCCGTCCTGGTTCTGCCTGCTGTCCATGTAGTGCTGCGTACGGCCCGCCGTGTCGTACGGCCTGCCGTAGTCGTCCTGGTCCTGCTGGTACTGCTTACTGATCGTATCCACGCGTCGGGAAATCGGCTGGTTCCCCCTGTCGGCCCTGTCGACGGGTGTCGACGCCTTCCGAAGTCCCTTCCCGAAGTTCCCTCAGGTGCCCCTCTTCGAACACTTCCCGGCACTACTCCTGCCAAGGATCGTAGAGGCGCTCCGAGACCAGTGTCCCGCACCTGACTGTGCACCCTGCCCTGCTCCTGGAGAGATGGCCTGGACCGGTACGAGGTTGATACGTGAACCGGTTAGGCCTGAGACGTGCGGTGCCGGCGGGGCCTGTGGCCGTGGAAAGGGATGTGATTCCACCCCGGACAGCGTGCTAATCTTCTGCATGTCGACAGGCGCTCACACCGCTCGGTGAGAGACCAAAGACACACCCAATGCGCGGGTGGCGGAATAGGCAGACGCGCTGGATTCAGGTTCCAGTGCCCGCAAGGGCGTGGGGGTTCAACTCCCCCCTCGCGCACCAGCGAAAAGGGCTCATCGTCAAGACGATGGGCCCTTTTCCATGTCTCCGGTGCGGGTTCGGGGGCGGGCCGGGGTGCTGGTCGGAGTGTGTTCTGTCTCTCAGTTTTCCTCGGGCGGAGCTCAGGGGTGTCCGCGCAGGGGCAGATGGATCTCCAGCAGGGTGCCGGTGGGGGTGCCCGGGGTGATGCCGGTACGGCCGCCGAGGTCCTCGACCCGGTCGGTGAGGGAGCGCAGGGCCCGCGCGGAACCGGCGGAGCCCGCCGCGGGACCTTGGCCGTCGTCGGTCACCTTCGCGTACAGCCAGCGCCTGGTGATGCGCACGACAGTGTCCACGCGGCGCGCGCCCGAGCGGGCCAGGCGGTCGCGCAGGGCCTCGCGCAGGGCGAGGAAGGTCTCCTCCCGGTGCCGCTCGGAGAGGGTCCACTCGTCACCGATGACCTCGACGGAGGCCTGGATACGGCGGCCGTCGCGGGGGCGAGGGCCCGCGAGGAAGGCCTCCAGGGCCTCGCGCAGGGGCGGCAGGTCGGCGCGGTGGCGCACGCCGTCGATGAGCGCCTGGTTCTCCCTGGCCGCCGCGGCCAGTGCCCTTCGGGCGGTGGCGAGGTGGGGCGCGACGGCGCCGGGAG
>LRTP01000104.1 GCA_001550305.1 Streptomyces diastatochromogenes | reverse complement strand
CAGCCCGGGGCGCCGGATCCGGGGCTGTTCGCCCGTGCCGCGCCGCCGCCCCACCACGGCGGGCGAGAGCGGCACGGACACCGGCTCGGGGTCGTCACGGAAGAGCAGATGGACGGGGATCTCGGTGGTCGTCTCGTTGTGGATGAGCCGGGCGGACCGGGAGGCGCCGCCGCCCTCCGGCGTCCCCCCGGACTCCGGGGTGGGTGAAGTCGTCGTACTCATAGCTGCCTCCATGCCTCCGCGCGTGGAAGGGTGATCCCGGCCGGGTGACGAGCCCTGGTGCGAGCCGTGGTGCGAGCCGTGGTGCGATGCCTGCCACCCGGCCTTTCACGAGAAGAGCCGGCGCCAGGTCTCGGGCCCCGGCCAGCCGTCCGCCGCGCCGCCGCGCCAGCCCTGCGCCCGCTGGAACGCCTCGACGCCCCGTCGGTCCGCCTCGCCCCAGCGCGGCCCCGGACCCGACGTGTAGTACGTGCCGAACCCCTTCTTCACGAGTTGCTCGCCGAGCCGGGTGACATGGGGGTTGTCCGCGCCGGGGCCGAAGAAGGACCGGCCCGGGTAGCGGCTGCTCGTCGCCCCCGGCGCCGACACGCCCGCGCTCGTCTCCTCGGCCAGCCCCTTGTAGCGGTAGGGAACATAGCGGTCCGAGTTGCTCCAGTAGGCGTACGGAGTGGACTGCCCGCGGGTGTGCGGGCGGGTCTGTTCATAGGCGAGGTAATAGGTGTGGGTGTAGTCCGACCAGCCGCCGAAAAGGACGACGTGCGAGCCGTTCTGCGGATCCGCCGCATTATGGAAGAGGAGCATGTCGCCGGGCTGCAGCTGGTCGCGTGAAACGCGTACGCCGAACGTGCTGAGGCTGCCCGTCCATTCGTTTCCCGGCAGGTTCCAGGCCATCGAGACGAAGCCCGAGCAGTCCTGCCGGTATCCGTCCGGCCAGTACGCGGTATTGCTGTACGGCACCCGCGCGGCGACCCACTTCTTGGCCCGGTTGATGATCGCCGCCCGGGTGGTCGCGGGGAGCTCGCCCCCCGCCCCGGGCTTCGCGGGTCCCACCGGGCCCCCGCCGG
>LRTP01001038.1 GCA_001550305.1 Streptomyces diastatochromogenes | reverse complement strand
CACCCCCACCGGCATAGCCTCCCTCCCCCTCCGCTCCCAGATTGTCGCCGCGCTCGCCCTCGCGGTCGTCGCGGTTGTCGCCTGTGTGCACCTCGGCATGGTGTTCCTGCATGTCGCGCCCTCGAACACGGTCACCAAGCAGCACGGCCGGGCGATCGACGACTGGATCTACCCGGAGTTCGAGCAGAACTGGAAGCTCTTCGCCCCCAACCCGCTGCAGCAGAACATCGACGTCCAGGTCCGTGCGCAGGTCCGCGGCGCGGACGGTGGCATCACCGAGACCGGCTGGTACGACCTGTCCGCACTGGACGGCGCGGCGATCGACGGCAATCTGCTGCCGAGCCACACCCAGCAGAACGAACTGCGCCGGGCCTGGGACTTCTACATCGGCACCCACGACAACGACAACCACCCGGTGGGCCTGCGCGGCGACCTCTCCCAGCGCTATTTGCGCCGGATCGTCGTGCTGCGTCTCGACCGTGAGGGGGCCGGCGGCAAGGGCGCCGTCGTCGAAAGCGTCCAGGTCCGTTCCCGTACCACCAACGTGCCACCCCCGAAATGGAGCGAGGAGCAGGTGTCCGACACGCCCGTCCTGCGCGAGCTGCCCTGGTGGACCGTTCCCGAGGAGGACGTCACGGACGCGCGGACGGAGGCGAGCGCCGGATGAACCGCATCGCAGTGTCGATCTCGCGCGGTATCGCCCGGGTCGCCGACGCCGCCCTCGGCCCGTACCAGACGGCCGTGATCCGCATCGGCTTCGCCGCCACCTGGTTGCTGTTCCTGCTGCGCGAGTTCCCGCACCGCCAGGAGATGTACGGCCCCGACGGACCGTGGAAGTGGGACCTCGCCCAGCGGCTCGTCGCGGACAACCACGCCTTCACGATCCTGATGTGGTCCGACAGCCAGGTGTGGTTCGAGACCGTCTACGCCTTGGCCGTCCTCTCCGCTCTCCTGCTGCTGGTGGGCTGGCGGACCCGCACGATGTCCGTGCTCTTCATGGTCGGCGTGCTCTCGCTGCAGAACCGCAGCATCTTCATGGGGGACGGCGGCGACAACGTCATCCACCTCATGGCGATCTATCTGGTGTTCACGCGCTGTGGACAGGTGTGGTCGCTGGACGCCCGGCGGGCCCGGCTCGAGCGGGAGGCACGCGCGAGCCGGGACCTCCCGCAGGCCGGGGCCCAGGACCGGGTCGGTGTCGTCCTGTGGGCGGCGCTCGGCCTGGTGC